>NZ_AHZC01000188.1 GCF_000247475.1 Rhizobium sp. PDO1-076
CGGATACTTCGTCTTCGGTATCGAGGATTCCAGCCTCATCCTGTCGCTACTCCCCAAACAGATTCATGTCAGCGGTGTGGAAAGACTATCGACACTGGTGAAACTTCTGATCGACGAGGCTGCAATGGATCGTTCCGGACGCACGTTGGTGCTCACGCGGCTGGTTGAGGTTTTGTTGGTGGAGTCGTTGCGGCTCGGGCAAACGCCCGACGCGCCTGCGGGGTTGCTGCGAGGTCTTGGTGATGCCCGTCTTTCGGAAGCTATTCGGCAAATGCACACCGATCCCGCACGCCCCTGGACGATGGCCGATCTAGCGAAGGAGGCTGCATTGTCCCGTTCTGCGTTCTTTGATCGCTTTTCGCGCAATGTTGGCGTGCCACCCATGGAATATCTGCTGGGATGGCGCATGGCACTGGCCAAGAACCTTTTGCGCCAACAAGAAATTGACATCGCTGAAGTGGCCGAACGGGTCGGGTACGGATCGGCAAGCACATTCAGCACCGCCTTTAGCCGTTGTGTCGGCCAGCCACCTGGCCGTTATGCGCGCAATTCCGTCAACCAGCAGTCGGTGGGTTCTTAGTCTTGTTCCTGCGCGAGTGCTAAAGTATAGCAAAATCAAAGCGTTGGAAATGGCGCACCCGGTAGGATTCGAACCTACGACCTTTGGAATCGGAATCCAACACTCTATCCAGCTGAGCTACGGGTGCTTTCAAGGCGGTCGTTGAGTGACTCGCCTGATGCTGTGCTGCGGTCATAGCGCAGTCGGTCGCCGGCTTCAATCGCAAAAAGCGGGGCTCGTTGTCTTCGTGGTCATCATCATGCCCGGACAGGCTGGGCGTTTTGTGATCAGTGGCGCAGGTCATGTCACAATGCCCGCAGTTTTGCGTCTGGAGATGACCTAATTTAGGTCAAAAGCCGGCAAAAGGGGAGTGGGCGACTTGCCGGAGACTTGTGGCTTGGGTCTAAACCGTTAAGATCACGCGACTTCTTAAAAAAGGCGCGATCAACGGGCCTATCTGAAGGCAGGGGGAATTGTATAGCATGGCGCCAAAATGCCGGACATGATGACTGATGACTTGGTGCCCAACGAGAACGGGCTCGATTTTTCGATGATGGAGGATGCTGTCGGTTATAGCCTGAGACGGGCTCAGCTTGCAGTGTTCCAGCATTTCAACGAAGCTTTTTCATCCAAGGGACTGCGACCGACGGATTTTGCCGTCTTGCTGCTTCTAAAGCGCAACCAGGGGTCCAAACAGAGCGAAGTGGCCGAAGCGCTGGGCATCCAGCGTGCGAATTTCGTCGCGATTGTCGATGGGTTGGAAAACAAAGGCTTCGTCGAACGCCGGAAGTCGGAAACCGATCGCCGCGTACAGTCGCTCTATATGACGCCGGCAGGCGAGGCCTATCTCAATGAACTCATGCCGATCTGGCAGGGCCATGAGGAATGGGTTCTGGCGCAGCTTGGCGGCGTGGCCGAGCGCAATTCGGTGATCAGCCTGCTGAAGCGTCTTTACGACTGACTGCTGTCTATGGCCGCGAATCAAGCGACGGTGTCGAGCCGTCGCATGGCTTCGTCGATCAGCAGGTTGGCGATCTTCATCCGTGTGTTTGCCGGTTCACGGAAATCGGTATGCACGGTGTCGGGATGATTGTGTTTGGCGAAAAGCCGGCGTCTTTCCTGCAGGACGTCTCGGCTGTCGTGGTCCTGAAGTTGCAGGTCTTCGGCAATCTGCTCCACCGTCAGCCGTTCAAGATGCGGCGGCTTGATCGGCGCTTTCGTTTCAACCGGCTCGCCCTGCGACATCAGGAAAAGATAGGCGTCCTGCCGCAGGCCGGCGTTGACGGGGGAGGCCTCGATCTTTTCTGTGGCAAAACTGGTCGACAGGCCACTTACCCGGAAGCTCGGCTCCGGAACTTCAACCTCGTCTTCCTCTTCATCGGCCAGACGGTCGACCACCGACTGGAACAGCGATTTACCAAACAGCATGTGTGCAACCTGTTCCTGCGGACGTCCGCATTGCGGCTCCGTGCGGTCACATCAAACCATGGGTGAATGGAGCAGGGCTTGCGGCATCGGCAAATTTTGGCAGCAGGCCTCGCTTTGCGAAAAATCAGACCTGAGGTAACTCAACTCTGGGACTGGCTCTGGCTCTGTTCCTTGGTTTCTACGACCACCTTGACGTTGAGATCCTCGCCGGCGAGCCCGATGCGCATGCCGGACACCGGGGCGGCGTCGGCGTAGCAGAGCCCTGTTGCAATCCGCACATAGCGGGCGTCCGGGCAGACATTGTTGGCAGCATCGAAGCCAACCCAGCCGAGCCCCTGGAGATGGACCTCTGCCCAGGCATGGGTTGCCGTCTGGTCGGTTATGCCTTCCATCATCAGGTAGCCCGAAACATAACGCGCCGGCAGGTTCATCAGGCGGGCGGCGGTGATGAACACATGCGCGTGGTCCTGACAGACGCCGTGTCCGGCTTCCAGCGCCTGTTCGGCGGTTGTTTCCGTGCCGGTCGAGCCGGTCTCATAGACCACGGCTTCGCTCAGCTTCGCCATCAGGTCATGCATCTTGGCAAGTTCGGTGTCGCCGACGAGGCTCTTGACCAGTTCGCGCGTCAATCTGCCCGGTTTGGTCAGCGGCGATTCACGCAGGTATAGCCACAGCGGGCAATAGCCCTGATGCGGGCCGTAGACGCCGGCACGGTCTTCTGTCTCCACCTCGCCGCAGGCGATGATATGCACCGTCTTGCTGTCGCCTTCGGTGGAAACAAGATGGGTGTGGTTGCCGAACTGGTCGTTGAAACCGGCCTCGACCGTTGCTCCGTCGACCTTGATATTCCAGGACAGAACGGTCTGGCCGGGTCCGTTGACCGGCGACAGCCGCAGCCTTTGCAGAGAGTACTGCACCGGATCGTCATAGTGGTAAACTGTGGTGTGGGTGATCCGCAAGCGCATGCTTTTTGTCCTGATCCGTCAGCTGTAAAAGCGGTAACCCTCGGTAATTTCCTGACCCAACTGGTTGTTGTGTGCGATGAAATTATCGAGGAATTCATGCAGGCCCTGATCCATGATCGTGCCGATCGACGTCTTCTGCAATGTCGAGCGCACCCGCTCTGCGGTCTCGTGGGCGGCCAGCCGTTCGCCATAGTCTTTGCCGATATAGCCGAGATTGCTGACGATCTTGTCGTAACAATAGGCGAGCGAACGCGGCATCTGTCCGTTGAGGATGAGGAAATCGGCGATATTCGTTGCCTTGTATTCGCCGTCATAGACCCAGCGATAGGAGCGATGGGCCGAGACCGAGCGCAGGATTGATTCCCACTGCATGTTGTCGAGTGACGAGCCGACCTGGGTGATGGCCGGAAGCAGGACGTAATATTTCACGTCGAGAATGCGGCTGGTGTTGTCAGCCCGTTCAATGAATGTGCCTATGCGGGCGAAGTTGTAGATCTCGTTGCGCAGCATCGAGCCATGGAAGGCGCCGCGGATCAGGCCGGCGCGGCGCTTCACCGTTTCGATCACTTCCGGCAGATCGGCCGATTTGAGCTTGCGGGCGAGCATCTGCTTCATCTCGATCCAGCATTCGTTCATCGCCTCCCAGGTCTCGCGGGTGAGGGCGGTGCGGACCATGCGGGCATTGTTGCGGGCGGCATCGATCGAGGACATGACGCTGGAAGGGTTGGACAGATCGCGCAACAGGAAGTCGATCGCGTCGGAGGCCGTCACCTTGTCATGGTGCTTGTCGAAGATGTCGCGAACATCGGCGCTGAGCAGCACCGCGCCCCAGTCGTCATCGCTGGCGCCGGAGCGTGTCAGAGACATCCTCAGGCCGGCGTCGACGATGCGGGCGATGTTTTCTGCCCGCTCAATGTAGCGGAACATCCAGAAGAGTCCGTTGGCAGTTCTTCCGAGCATGACCATGTCAGTCCTCCAGTACCCAGGTGTCCTTGGTGCCGCCACCCTGGCTGGAATTGACCACGAGAGACCCCTGTTTCAGGGCCACGCGGGTCAAGCCGCCGGGGATGATCTGCACCTTGTCGGACACGAGAACATAGGGACGAAGATCGACATGGCGCGGTGCAATCCCCTTGTTGACGAGGATCGGCACCGTCGACAGCGACAATGTCGGCTGGGCGATGTAGTTGTTCGGGCGGGCTTTCAGCTTTTCGGCAAAGACCGCGCGCTCCCGCTTCGATGCGGTCGGGCCGACCAGCATGCCGTAGCCGCCGGAGCCGTGCACTTCCTTGACCACCAGTTCTTCCAGATGCTCCAGCACGTATTTCAGGCTATCGGCCTCGGAACAGCGCCAGGTCGGCACGTTTTCGAGCAGTGCCTTGCGGCCGGTATAGAACTCGACGATTTCCGGCATGTAGGAATAGATCGCCTTGTCGTCGCAGATGCCGGTGCCGGGTGCATTGGCAATGGTGATATTGCCGGCGCGGTAGACATCCATGATGCCGGGAATGCCGAGCGCCGAATCCGGGCGGAAAGTCAGCGGGTCGAGATAGTCATCATCGACGCGGCGGTAGAGCACGTCGATGGCCTCGTAGCCGCGTGTCGTGCGCATCTTGACCTTGCCGTCAATGACGCGCAGATCGGATCCCTCGACCAGTTCCACGCCCATCATGTCGGCAAGGAAGGAATGCTCGTAATAAGCGGAATTGTAGATGCCGGGGGTGAGCACCGCGACGCGCGGCTTGCCCTTGCATCCCGGAGGCGCGAGCGAGGCAAGCGACTGGCGCAGCAGATGGGGATAGTCCTCGACGCGCTGGACCTTGTTGAGCTGGAAGAGCTCGGGGAACATCTGCATCATCGTTTCTCGGTTTTCCAGCATGTAGCTGACACCGGAGGGCGTGCGGGCATTGTCCTCGAGCACGAAGAACTGGTCTTCGCCGGTACGGACGATGTCTGTGCCGACAATGTGGGTGTAGACGCCGCCGGGCGGACGAAAGCCGATCATTTCCGGCAGGAAAGTGACGTTCTTCTCGATCAGTTCGCGTGGAATGCGGCCGGCGCGGATGATTTCCTGCTTGTGGTAGATGTCGTCAAGAAAGGCATTGAGAGCAATGACGCGTTGCTCGATGCCCTGGGCCAGCTTGCGCCATTCGCGGCCGGAAATGATGCGGGGAATGATGTCGAAGGGAATGAGCTTTTCCGAGGAGTCCTCGTGGCCGTAAACGGCAAAGGTGATGCCGGTCTTGCGGAAGATGTTTTCGGCGTCTCTGGACTTCGCCAGCAGTCTTGCCGGATCCTGACTGGAATACCAGTCGTGGTAATTCTGATAGGGAACCCGCGGACCGCTATCCGCTTTAATCATTTCGTCAAATGCCAATGGCGCATCCCCTTTTTTTTCCATTTGAATACAGACCATTTACCAATGCAAGCAGCGCGCAGGCTTCTGACGAAAGAATTTCCACTTGCGGCTCCAGCCTGAAAAAACGGCAAAAGCTCAATATGTGGGCGTGCATTACGGTTGTTGGCGATGGGGCCGGCAGTCCACCTCCGGTGGTCTTGACGAAATCATGCTTCCCCGGCGCAAGTTGCTGCCTTGGTTGCTTAAATTTTAGTCAAGAATAGGCGAGAAATATTTTCTCCTATCGGGCATCAGCGGAATTCATCGCAGCATGCATCAAAAGTCTTTTGACCGGCTGATGGCGAGCGGTTAACCAGCCGGGATCGGGGGGCTGGCCGCATCTCGATATCCCCTGACCTTTGGATGCCCGCTGCATGAAATTTCACCGCCTTGCCCCTGTTCTCTTTGTTCTGCTCTGGTCGACCGGCTGGGTGGCCGCCAAATATGCGAGCCTGTTTGCCGATCCGCTGACATTTCTCGTATTGCGCTACGCCGTGGCAGCCGTGCTGTTCTATTTGGTCTGCCGGGTGAGCGGTGTCCGCTGGCCGGCAAGTCGCTCGGCGCAGGTGCATGCGGTGGTGTCAGGCATGTTCCTGCACGGTTTTTATCTAGGCATGGTGTGGTGGGCGATCGGCCAGGGCGTGCCGGCATCGCTGTCGGGCATCATTGCCGGCCTGCAGCCGCTGATGACGGGGATTGCAGCCGCCTATCTGATCGGGGAAGCCCTGTCCGGCAGCCAGAAGCTTGGCCTGCTTCTCGGCTTTGCCGGCATTGCGATTGCCGTTCTGCCGAATGTGCTGGCGCTGGACGCCGTGGCCATTCCTGTGGGTGCAGTCGTCGTCAACGTGCTGGCCATGGCCTGCGTGACCGCCGGCACAATCTACCAGAAGCGCTACCTGCATGAAGGCGATCTCCGTGCGGTCGCCACGCTTCAATATGTCGGCGCCTTGATTGTTACGGTGCCGGCAGCGCTGTTGCTTGAAGACCTGCATGTGAGCTGGGGGCTTGGCCTCTTTGCCGTGCTCGGCTGGTCGGTGCTCGGTATTTCCATGGGCGCGATTGCGCTGCTGCTCTATCTGATCCGTCGTGGCGATGTGTCGAAGGCGGCTTCGCTGATCTACCTGGTTCCGCCGCTTGCGGCCGTTGAAGCAGCTCTCTTATTTGGCGAGAGGCTGACGATACCGATGATTATCGGCACGGTGATCGTCGTGCTCGGTGTCTACTTGACCAACCGCAAGAGTGCGGCCGTTTCGGCGGGCTAAGGTGCCAAAAGAAAATGGCGCGACCGAAGCCGCGCCATATCAATTCTATACTCAGATCGCGCGAAGCTCAGGCTTCGCGGCGACGTCCGCCCGGAGCTGTGCCCGAACGCGCCGGGGGCTTGCCCTGGCCGTAGCTCTTGCCGCTACCGTTGCGATTGCCACCATTGCCGCTTTTGCGCTTGGCGCCCGGACGACCGTCGGCCTTGGGGCCGCCACGGTTCTCGCCGTCGGACTTGCCGCGGCCCTGGGCCTGGTGATTGCGGTTGCCGCCGGGAGCACCGCCGCCGCCTGCGCGACGCTGCGGGCGAGCCGGACGGCTGAGGTTCGACGGCGCTTCGCCGCTTGCGACCGGAATGTCGATGCCCATCAGGCGCTCGACATCGCGCAGCAGGCGGCCTTCATCCGGGCCGCAGAATGCGATGGCAATGCCGTCGCGACCCGCGCGGGCGGTACGGCCGATGCGGTGGACGTAAGCGTCCGGCACTTCCGGCAGATCATAGTTGAAGACGTGGCTGACGGCCGGGATGTCGATACCGCGGGCGGCAACGTCGGTGGCGATCAGCGTGCGGATTTCGCCGTCACGGAAGCCCTTGAGGGCGCGTTCGCGCTGGCCCTGGCTCTTGTTGCCGTGGATCGAGGCAACCGAGAAGCCGTTGACTTCGAGGTGCTTCATCAGCTTTTCGGCGCCATGCTTGGTGCGCAGAAAGACGATGGAGCGACCGTCCGGGTTTTCGACGAGGATCTTCTTGAGCATTTCGGTCTTGGCGTTCTGGCCGGCGACGAAGTGCACGTGCTGTTCAACCTTGTCGGCAGCCTTGCCCGGGGCCGTGACGGCAACCTTGGCGGGGTTGTTGAGGAAGGTTGCTGCGAGATCGGCGATGGAGCTCGGCATGGTTGCCGAAAACAGCAAAGTCTGGCGCTTGGCCGGAACCATCTTGGAGATCTTGCGCAGGTCGTGGATGAAGCCGAGGTCGAGCATCTGGTCGGCTTCGTCGAGGACCAGGAACGTGACCGCGCGCAGCGAGATGGCATTGCGGGCGATCAGGTCGAGCAGGCGGCCCGGGGTGGCGACGAGAATGTCGGTGCCCTTTTCCAGCTGCAGTTGCTGCTTGCCGATCGAAGCGCCACCGACGACCTGATTGATCTTGAGCGGCAGGCGACGCAGGTAGCTGCGCAGGTTGTCGCCGATCTGGTTGACCAGTTCGCGGGTCGGAGCGAGAATGAGGGTGCGGGTGGTGCGGTTGTCAGGACGCTTTTCGTCCTTCAGCAGCATTTCGATGAGCGGCAGGCCAAAAGCGGCCGTCTTGCCGGTGCCGGTCTGGGCGAGGCCAACGATGTCGCGGCCTTCGAGGACGAGCGGGATTGCCTTTTCCTGGATCGGAGTGGGCGTTTCAAAACCGAGATGCGAAAGAGTCGCGACGATATTCTTGGACAGGCCAAGATCGTTGAAATTGGTCAAAGTCATACCTTTCGGGGCGCCAAAAGCACACTGACCGGGCCGCATCGTGCGAACCGGTTGGCATTGGCGTCAAGAACCCCGCGTGATTTGGGAACTTGCAAGTTGGAAAAAAAGCTTTCCAGCGCATCGGCGGTCGTGCCGCCATTCGTTCTGTGCGCTTTTATCCTTCGTCGCGTCTCTATTGTCGCTGGGCACGCTCACGCGGCGGCCGGAAGGTGAAAGCTGAGGTGCAAATGAGCCTGTTTGCGTGAAAAGTCAAGGGAATGTTTTGCGCTGCAGCGAAAGGTTCAGAGCCGGATACTGATGCGCAGGCCACCAACGGGCCGATTGGTAATCTCTACAGAGAGATCATAAACTGCCGCGATGTCACGCACGATTGCAAGGCCTATGCCGGTGCCCGGGGTCTGAAGATCGAGGCGCGTGCCCCGTTCCATCATCGTGCGCAGTCCTGCCGGATCAGCGCCGGGGCCATCATCCTCGATGATCAGCACCGTACGCTGCTCTTGCCTGATGGCCTGGATGGAGATCTCGGTTCTGCTCCACTTGACCGCATTGTCGAGAACATTGCCCAGCAGTTCCTGAAGGTCGTGGGGATCGACACCGACAACAAGTTCGGTGGGGACCGCGATGTGCCACTTGAGACCTTCGCCACGTGGGGTTCGTCTCAACGTCTTGACGATCAGGTCCACGGCTTCAGCGATATTGGCATCCGACCTGCGTAGGCTGGCATTGGCGGCAATTCGGCTCAGGGTCAGTTCGCGCTCGACATGAGCCTGCATGACGCCTGCGAGATGGGCGAGCTCATCGGCGATCGCGACCTCGCCGCGTTCGCGAAGCGTTGCTGCGTCATTGGACAGGACGGTCAATGGGGTTTTCAGGCCATGTGCGAGATTTGCCGCGCGGCTCTTCGCTTTTTCGATCAGTTGCGCTTGTGCATCGAGCAACTGGTTGACTGCGCCGACCACACCTTTCAATTCCTGCGGAAAACGGCCTTCGAGCCGTTCCGCCTTGCGTTCCCTGATCCGGTCGAGACCGGTGGCGACGGACGAGATGGGCTTCAGGCCGAATGTCAGCTGGGCGAGCGAGGCCGCGATCAGGAAGACAGCCAGAGCCAGCATGTAGGGAATGATATCGAAGGCAAAGGCGCGGCTTGCATCGGAGACGACGCTGGCGTCGATGGCTGCGGCGATGCGGATTGCCCGTTCCCCGACGGGTGCGGCAAAGATGATCTTGCGTTCCTGCACGATCAGGTCCGTACCTTCCGGACCGGGAAGCTTGTATCGGTGGATGGTGCCGGTTTCCTGCGCGTCATCCGGCAAGGGCAGGGTGAAGTCCCACAATGACGCCGAGCGCAGTTCGCTGGCCCGTTCATCGTCCTCCACCTGCCAGTAGAGACCTCCATAAGGCTCGTCGAACCGGCGGTCGACAGGCCTGTCGGGCAGATCGAGCCTGCCGTCCTCGGCAAAGCGGAGGGCGCCGGCAATATTGTTGATGTGGCCGGACAGTTCCGCGTCGATCCGCGCCTCGAGATTGCGGGTGAAGAGCAGGACGAGCACCAGGTTTGCCATGGCGAGCGCGACCAGAACGCTGATCAGCGATACGAGCAGAAACCGGCCGCGGATCGATTGCATCATGCCGGGCCACCGCCCATGCGATAGCCATAGCCGCGGCGCGTGGTGATGACTTCGCGGCCGAGCTTGCGGCGCAGGCGGCCGACCAGGACCTCGACGGAGTTGCTGTCGCGGTCGAAGTCCTGGCTGTAGAGTTGCTCGGTCAGTTCCGCCTGCGAGACGTTGCGCTCCCGGTTGTGCGCGAGAAATGTGAGGCAGCGATATTCGAGCGGCGTCAGGTCGACCGGCAGGCCGTCGCATGTGACCGTCTTGGTTCGGGTATCGATGGAAATGCTGCCCAGACTAAGGACCGGACTGGCCTGGCCGACGCTGCGGCGGATGATGGCACGCAGCCTTGCCAGAAGTTCGGCCATCTGGAACGGCTTGGTCAGATAGTCGTCGGCACCTGCATCTATGCCCTCGACACGCTCCTGCCAATTGCCACGGGCGGTCAAGATGAGGACGGGTGTCGTTCTTGCAGCACTTCGCCAGCGTTTGAGTACCGTCAGTCCGTCCATGCCGGGAAGTCCAAGGTCGAGGATCACGGCGGCAAAGTCCTCTGCGTCGCCGGTGAACCAACCGGCTTCACCGTCCTTCTCGTGAACGACGACGAAGCCGGCCCGATCCAGATGCGCAATTACATCCCGCGCAATCAGTGCGTCGTCTTCGATGAGCAGGATCCGCATTATTCGTTCTCGATTTCCAGAATGTCACCGGAGGCCGCATCCACCTCCACTTCGATCATGCGGTTATCGTCGCGCAGGATGCGAAATTCATAGATCAGCCGGTCATCCTCGCGGTCGGGTTTGGTCGAGACGATCTGTCCGGCGACGCGGGCAAGGACGATCTGCCGTAGGGTTGCGAGTGACTTTGTGACGCCACGCTCGACATCATCCCGGATGCGCTGGCGCTCCATGTCCTGCTCGTGCCGGGGGCGGTTGTCGGCATCGGCGCTGGCTGGCGAATGCGCGGCGACCATCAGCAACAGCGTCAAGGTCGACCCTGCGATCATCATCACCACTCTCCTAAGCCATTGTACGCGTGCGTGCTCCATGTCTGTGTCATAGCACCGGCAAGCTGAAATTTCGCTGACATTTGTCGTCAGCCATCGCTCAACACAGGTCGCCTATGTTCCTTCCCAACGGTTCGTAGCGCGGTGCTCGACCGGAATAACGAAGGACCATATCGATGAAAAAGATTGTTGTTGCCACCCTGCTGATTTCAGCTTCGTTTGCCGGCATCGCCCGTGCCGAAAGCAGTGCTTCCTGTGATGTCGCCAAGGACAAATGGATGACCGAGGATGCGATGAAGGCCAAGGCCACCGAGCTTGGTTTCGACGTGCGCCAGATCAAGGTTGAGAACGGCTGCTATGAAGTCTACGGCATCAAGGACGGCAACAAGGTTGAAGTGCTGTTCAACCCGGAAACCGGCATTCAGGTCGGCGAAGACTGATGAGCGGCGTGGAGCACAATGCTTCCGCCGCCATGGCTGGCCGCTCCGAGCGGCCGGCCATGGTCAAGGTCTGGGACCCGGTCGTACGGCTATTTCACTGGGCTCTGGTGGGGTTGTTCGCCTTTTCCTTCCTGACCGGCGACGAGTGGAAGGATGCGCATGTCGTTTCAGGCTACCTGATCGGCGGTCTGGTTGCCATTCGGCTGGTCTGGGGGCTGATCGGCAGCGAGCATGCGCGGTTCACCAGCTTTCTCTACCGTCCGTCAACGATCGCGCGTTTCATAAGGGATTCGGTCTATATGCGCGCCAAGCGCTTTATCGGCCACAATCCGGCTGGTGGCGCGATGGTTATCGCACTGCTGCTGATGATCTCCGGGATCGAGACAACCGGTTATCTGATGACGACGGACGCTTACTGGGGTGTCGAATGGGTAGAGGACATGCACAAGGTGCTGGTCTATGCGACCTTGGGCCTGATCCTGCTGCATGTCACCGGCGTTGTTCTGGCCAGTCTTGAACATCGCGAAAACCTTGTGCGGGCGATGCTCACCGGTCGAAAAAGAGTCGAATAAAGTTATCTCGCACGTCAAACCTTCAAGCCAAGGGTAACCATCAGCTGGTTATCCTTGGCATTATCTTGTCGGTGTCAGAACTCGGTCCGAGATGCCCGCATAAAGAATTTCTCAGCGTCCGGCTGCCTGCATCATACGTCGTTGGTGTCGACGGAGCTGTCGGATGCTGCGAGGGTGAAGGTTTCCAGCGCAAGGCTCGTACCATTGACCAGGATTTCGAGCCGGTGTTCGCCGGGATGGTAGACGCGGGTGGTGATGGGGCGGAAGGCGTGGCGACGCTCGAATGTCAGCGACTGGCCGGCAGCCAGCGTCAGGCTTTTTGCCTTGAAGACCTTGGGGTTCAGCGTGCCGTCTTTCTTCTGGTGATGAATGGCGTAGTCGAACATCAGTGACTGTGATTGCTCAGTTGGATTGGAGAGCGAGACGGAGAAATCCAGCACGCCCGGGAAGTTCACCTGCTGGGTGGCAAGCCGGAGGTTCGCCTCGATGCCGTCGATTCTGGCGAATCCGAAATTTGCCAGTGCGGTTGCGTGGCCTTTCTTGAGCAGCGTCCGCGAAGCATGCCTGAGCAGCCAGAGCCGTTCCGGAGAGGCGCCCTTGTGGTGGCGCCCGACAAATTCGGCGACGAGATCGGGATGATCCTTGGCGATGTCGTTGAGGCTGTTGGCGACGGAACGGCGGACATAATCCTCTGGGTCGTCGATCAGGGCGGTGAGAAGCGGCAGCAGCGGTTGCGGATCGCCGACCAGCGCTGGCAGGCGCATGGCCCAGGGCAGGCGCGGGCGGGTGCCTTCGCTGGCGAGGCGGCGAACATGGTGGTTCCGGTCGCCCACCCATTGGCCGATGATAGCGAGCGCCTTCGCCTGCTCGCGGTGGATGAACGGCCTTATGCCGAACTCGGCGGTGAAATGCGGCGTCAGCGCCTTAAGCAGATCAAGGGATATCTCCATGTGCTCCAACCCATGGGCGGCAATATACTGGTTGAAGGCAAGCAGCGACCAGCCGGTCAGGCCGGGCCTCCGGTCAACCGGTAACGTAGCCATCAGGATCGGCGCCGCCACGGCAAAATTCCTGGGCAGATGCAGGCGCATGGCCTCGGCGATCAACTGGCCGCGCTGCATGAGTTCCAGACTTTCGATTCCAGGCAGGATATCGGCGAGAAATGCATCGCGCGGGAAATCGGACCAGGCGCTCGACAGGGCGTCTGCGGTGTCGCTTGCGTTTCGCGCGCCGATCAGGTGTTTCAGTGCTTCAGCCATGGTGTTTTCAGATCGCTTGCGATGTCGTCTGGCGCGCCAGTCCCGCGACAGGCCTGGATGCGAGAATGCAGACGACGATTTCAAATGCTGTATTGCCGGTCAAGCTTGCGCTCCTGTTTGTGTGGGAGCCTTGACCTAACATACGACTACTGACACCCTTCTGGCCACAGACATTACTTGGAGCGTTCCCATGCGTCCAGCAGACCGTCTTTTCCGGATCATCCAGCTGATGCGGTCCACCGGGCGGGCGATGACGGCTGCCGAAATCGCCGAGAAGATGGAGGTCGCCCAGCGGACCATCTATCGCGACATGGACCATCTTATTGCATCCGGAGCGCCGATCGAGGGCGAGCGCGGCGTGGGCTACATGCTGCGCGAGGCCTTCGATGCGCCGCCGCTGACCTTTACCTTCGAGCAGCTGGAAGCGCTTGCCTTCGGTCTGCGGGCCGTCGAAATGCTCGGCGATCCGCGGCTGGGGCAGGCGGCACGCGAAGCCAAGGACAAGATGGTCGCACTTTTGCCGAAGGAGCATGCCGAGCGGCTGGTCGGTGCACCGATCCATGCGTTTCGTGCGTCCGCGCAGCCGGAACCGCCGGATTGCCTCGGCGATGTGCGCAACGCCCTGTCGGCCAAGCGCAAGGTGTGGATCGCCTATCATTCGCTGGCCGGCGAACGCACCCAGCGCACGGTCTGGCCGCTGGCGCTGAGCGCCTTCGGGGCGATCTGGGTGATGACGACATGGTGCGAGACGCGCCAGGATTTCCGCGACTTCCGGCTCGACCGGGTCGAGGGCTGGAAGGTGCTGACGGACAGGTTCGAGCCGGGTCCACACCAGACATTTCAAACCTATTTGACGCTGCTTTCGTGACTGTCGACCGGCCGCCACAGTCGATGCCCGGTTCCAGCGGATACCGCGTAGCGATGTTTATTAGAATTTAATTGAATTGGGGTAGCATAGGATTAAACTTATTCTTGTTGAGGGTGTGCCTTGAAGAACCTGAAAGTCTCACGGAAACTGTCGATCGCTTTTTCGACGATACTGCTCATCGTGATCGTGTTCTGTGCGGTTGCATTCACTTCACTTCAACGTATCCAGATCGCCACCGCGGCCAACCAGCAGACACAGAATATCCTGAAGCTGTCCGGTCAGATCCTGTCGACACTGGTCGAGCATCAAAACGCGATGCGCGGCTATGTTGCCAGCTCCAATGCGGAGTTCATCGACCGGATGGCCAAGTATTCAAGCGGCGTTCCGCCACTGGTTGCCGAGCTTGAGCAGTTGTTGGGCCAAACCAAGACTGCTGTCGTGATTCCGGCCTTGCGCGAAGCCGTCGCGACGTTCAACGACCAGGTAGCGTCGACCGTTGCCGGTACACAAGATCCGTCCAAACTTGAGGCGATCCGCCGCGAAATCGCCAAGACCGCGCGTTTGACGCAAGTTCGCATGGTGCTTGGAGATCTCAACGAGGCTGAAATTCAGCAAGCCGACGTCCGAAATGCGCAACTGGAAGCGGCATTTCAGACGGGCATGCTGACGCTCGTCGTCGGCGGGACGCTGACCGCCATTGCCGCAATCGTCATGGGCTTCAGCCTCACCCGGGGTCTGGCGGTGCCGATCGTCGGCATGACCGGCGCGATGCGGCGACTGGCGGATGGCGACACCTCGATTGCAGTGGCGGGCATCGGTCGTGGAGACGAATTGGGCACCATGGCGGCCGCAGTCGAAGTGTTCCGCCAAAACGCGGTTGCGAATACGCGGCTAGAGCAGGAAGCAAGCCACCAGCGCACGGTTTCGGAAACCGAGAAAACTAAACGTGCTGAAGAAGACCGGAAGCGGGCAGAGGCTATGGCCCAGGCAACCACGAGCCTTGCCGGTGGCCTTGCCCAGTTGGCGCAGGGCAATCTGTCGATCCAGCTCGAGACCGAGTTCGCCCCTGAATTCGAGCAGTTCCGCTCCGATTTCAACAAGGCTGTGCTGCAGTTGTCAGAAACGCTGGTTGCCGTTTCGCAGTCGACCGATGCCATCGACGATGGAAGCCGGGAGATCAGCGAAAGCACGAACGACCTGTCCAAGCGGACCGAGCAGCAGGCAGCCTCGCTCGAAGAGACCGCAGCCGCACTGGACGAGATTACCGTCAATGTCGGGAACGCTTCGAACCGAGTCGAGGAGGCGCGGACGGCGGCTGCAGACGCCGCGCGTAGTGCAGAGAATTCCGGCCAGGTCGTGGCCAACGCGGTCGATGCCATGGGACGCATCGAACAGTCGTCGAATGAGATCGCCAAGATTATCGGCGTGATCGACGAGATCGCCTTCCAGACGAACTTGCTCGCCCTGAATGCTGGCGTCGAAGCCGCGCGTGCCGGTGAAGCCGGCAAGGGCTTTGCCGTTGTTGCCCAGGAAGTGCGCGAACTGGCCCAGCGATCGGCGCAGGCCGCCCGCGAAATCAAGAACCTCATTCGGATCTCGACAGACGAAGTTTCGACCGGGGTGAAACTGGTCAGCGAGACGGGGACGGCTCTGAAAACCATCGAGCGGTTCATCACGACGGTCAATACGCAGATGAACGCGATTGCGACTTCGGCCCGGGAGCAGTCCGTGGGTCTGGCCGAGGTCAACACGGCTGTGAACCACATGGATCAGGTCACGCAACAGAACACCGCCATGGTCGAGGAAACGAGCGCAGCGAGCGCCAGCCTTGCCATGGAAAGTGCCAAGCTTCGTGAGCTCGTCCGTCGTTTCGACCTGGGACAGCAGCGGCCGGTAGCAACTCTCTCTAGGCAGTCTTCGCATGGCACCGTTCGGCGCTATGGTTAGCGTGCCTGATACGCCTGCTCCCGCGTTGACGTCAAATAGACTAGAAGCCAAGAGGTCCGCCGGATCACTCCGTTGGCCCTCTTGGCGCTAAAACATGTTCAAGGCATAAATTTAGCGTCCCTGACAGTAAGTCAGTCAATCCAGGGGCTCAGAAATCCGTCGGCACGCCGCCTTCTTCCTTGCGTCTTGCAACGAAGGCGTCGAGTTCTTCTTCGACGGCCGGATCGATCGGCGGGCGCTCGTAGCGCGCCAGCGTTTCCTTGAAGATCCGATTGGCGTGATCGTAAGTCGTTGGCCGGCCGGCATCCGTCCAGGTCTCGAAATTGCGCCAGTCGGACAGGATCGGCGAATAGAAGGCATTCTCGTAGCGGGAAAGCGTGTGGGCGGTGCCGAAATAGTGGCCGCCGGGGCCGACGTCGCGCACGGCATCGAGCGCCAGCGCGTCCTGGCTGACATCGAGCGGTGTCAAAAATTCGGCGACCATCTGCAGCATGTCGACATCGAGGATGAACTTCTCGAAGGATGCCGTCAGGCCGCCTTCGCTCCAGCCGGCCGAATGCATGATGAAATTGCCGCCGCCCTGGGTGAGCGCCCAGAGCGAAAGCGCCGATTCGTAGGCCGCCTGGGCGTCGAGCGTGTTCGAGGCATTGGTGTTGGATGTGCGGTAGGGCACGCCATAACGCCGTGCAAGCTGGCCGCCCGCGATGACGGCCTTCATGTATTCCGGCGTGCCGAAGGCGGGCGCGCCACTCTTCATGTCGACATTCGAGGTGAAGCCGCCATACATCACCGGCGCGCCCTTGCGCACCATCTGGGTGAAGGCGATACCGCAAAGTGCCTCGGCATTCTGCTGGACCAGGGCGCCGGCAATGGTCACGGGCGCCATGGCGCCAGCCAGCGTGAACGGCGTCACGACGACGACCTGGTTGCGCGACGACATTTCGATGATGCCCTGTAGCATCGGGCCGTCGAGACGCAGCGGCGAGGACGAGTTGATGATGGTGAACAGTGACGGTTCCGTTTCCAGCTGTTCCATCGATACCCCGCGGCCGATGCGAGCGATCTCGATGCCGTCGATATTGCGCTGCTGGCCAAGCGAATAACAATGGAAGACCTTGTCGGTCAGCTTGACCATGTCGGACAGGCAATCGAGATGGCGGACGGAGGCGTGGATGTCGATCGGCTCGACCGGATAACCGCCGGTGGTGTGGATGATGTCGTAGGATTGGGCGAGCTTGACCAGTTTGCGGAAGTCTTCCTGGTTGCCGGCGCGGCGCCCGCCTTCGCGGTCGGCAACGAAGGGTGCCGAGGCGATCTGGGCGAAGACGAGGTTGTTGCCGCCGATCTGGACATTGCGGGCCGGGTTGCGGGCATGCATGGTGAATTCCGACGGTGCCGAAGCGATCAGATCCATGATCATGCCGCGATCGAAGCGGACGCGCTCGGTGCCTTCGGTGACGGTGGCACCGGCTGCCTTCATCATGGCGCGGGCCTCTGGCAGCATGATGTCCATCCCGATTTCCTCGAGAATGGTCAGCGATGCCTCGTGGATGTCGTCCAGCGTCTGCGGGTCCAGCAGTTCGGTCTTGGCGAGCCGGTTGACGAGATTGCGGTATTTCGATGCACTTGACGAACGCACGCGTTCGCCGCCGCGTCCACCGCTGCGCCGGCGCCGTTCGGAACCGCCGGAAGGGGTTTCAGTCTCGGGCAAGGCAGAGGGGGTAATGTCGCTCATGGTCAATCCATTGTGTTGATTTCGACATCATTTTTGACAGTTTCCGATCGCGATGCGCGTTGCCATTTGCGACCAATCGCTGGCTGTTCTGGAACATCGCCGTACGAGCGGCTGGTGCTTTGACCGTGATGACGTATTTTCGAAGTGTTTCATGAAGGCCGGTTACTCCACGTTTACCATTCCGCGTCATTGATCGAGGAGTACAAAAAGTTGAATCGGGGAGCCGCGTTGCTCAACCTAGTCCGCGAAAAAATCGTCGCGATCGAGCAGCCTTCCTTTGTCAAGGATAGCGAGCTTCGCTACGTTGCGGTCAACGGTGCCTACGCCCGTCTCTTCGACCTTGCTGAAAGCCGCTTCATCGGACGTACCGATCGTGAGGTTTTCGGCGCGTTTGCCGATGATATGCGCGACGATCGCGAGCGCCGTGTCGTGGTGTTTGGAGAGGATGAAAGCCTGTCCTTGCGGTCTCGGTCGGGTGAGCTGCACGGTGTTCTCCGCCTCGAGCGCTTCCTTGATGACGACAATTCCATCTTCGTCTTCGGCTTTGTCGAGCCCGCCGAAGAGGGTTCGATGCCCACGGCGGAGACCACCCGGCCCGCCGTGGGCATGCCGGCGCCGCAGGTCGGCTTTTCTGCAGCAGAAAAGACGGCCGCTGCCGGGCAGGTGCTACCTGCCGGTGCCGAGCGGCTGCACCGTCATCTCGAAAGCCTGATGATGGCCATGCCGGTGGGCATCCTCATCCTCGATGAGACGATGCGGATCGAATATGTGAATGCCGCCGTCTACCGGATGGTCGCGCTGGATGATCTTCTCGATGTCGTCGGCATGTCCTATCGCGACTACATGATGGTCGTGCACACCCGTCACAAGCGGGCAGATGGGCCGGACGAGATAACAAGGCTCGTCGAGGCGCGGGTTGCGGCGCTCAGCAGTCCAGACGATGCACCGCTGACCTATGCCAGGACGCCGGAAGGGCTGACCGTCGTTGTCAGCAACCGCAAGCTGGCTGACGGCAAGATACTGGTGACCTATACAGACATTACCGATCTTGCCGAGCGAGAGGAGGAGACCGCGCTCTACCGGGCAACGCTGGAACAGATGCCGGTGCCGGTGTTCATCCGCGATGCTGAACGCAGACTGATTTATGTCAATGCTGCCTATGAGGCGCTGCAGGATCAGCGACGCGAAGACGTCTACGGCATGAAAGAGGATGATATGTTCCCGTTGAGCGGTGCCATGCTCCGCGAGGAGCACCAGCGCATTCTCGACCACGGCGAATTTGCCGAGCGGGCGCGTGATATCGTTATCCCCGGAGGCCGGGAAATTTCCGTGATCACGCGGCTTAGCCGGATCACGACGACGTCGAGGAAGCACTATCTCGTCGGCTCGGTGATGGATGTTTCCGTGCTCAAGGAGCGCGAGCAGGCGCTGCTGCTTGCCCGTAAACGTTCCGAGGCCCTGTATGCCGATATCATCAGCATGTTGCGGATCATGCCGGTCGGCGTCGTGATTCTGAACGACGACCTGATCGTTGAATTTGCCAATGAAAAATGCCGGGAGATCTGGTGCTGGCCGGAGGACATGCCGATCGATGGCCTGTCGTTCCGTGACTATTGCGAGATCAACATCAGTCGTGGTTGGAACTGGCCGGGTCACTCCTTCGAGGAAGGCTACCAAAAGCGCGTTGCCCAGTTCAAGGCGCTGCAGGGATCGCAGACAACCGAGCTTGCCTATGAGGACGGGAAATATGTGCTGGCGAGCATTACCCGGCTGAATGACCAGAAAATCCTGCTGACCTATTCAGACCTGACCGAGATGCGCAGCCGCGAGCGAGAGATCGGCGAGGCGCGCGAACAGCTTGAACGGCTCGGGCTGTTCATGCAGGACGCAATGGCGCTGATGTCGCAAGGGCTCATCGTCATCGAAAACGACGTCATCACCGATGCCAACCAGTCATTCTCGCGTATTCTCGACCTCCCGGCCGGTTTGGCCGATCAGGGCCAGAAATGGTACAAATGCTTCCAGTTCTGCGCACAGCGCGGCGATTTCGGCGATGACCCGGCGACGCTGTTGCAGCAGTGGCAGGAGAAGCTTCGCCTGACGACCGGCTTCAGCACCACTTTCCTGGCGAATGGCAAGACCTGGGTGCAGATGGAAGTCACCTTCGGTGGCAGTGGCCACTGGGTCGTGGTGCTGACTGATGTCAGTGAGATCAAGGAGCGCGAGGCCGAGCTTGAGGTGCTGCTGGCGAAAAGCGAAGCGGCAGACAGGGCGAAGTCGGAGTTTCTCGCCAATATGAGTCACGAGATTCGCACTCCGATGAACGGCGTTCTCGGTATGGCCGAGCTCCTGTCAAAGTCGATCCTGGATACGCGGCAAAAGACCTTTGTCGATATCATCGTCAAATCCGGCAATGCGTTGCTGACGATCATCAATGATATCCTTGATTTCTCGAAGATCGATGCCGGCCAGCTTCGCTTGCGCAAGGCGCCCTTTGATCCGGTCGAAGCGATCGAGGATGTGGCGACACTGTTATCGGCGGCGGCCTCGGAAAAGGATATCGAGCTGCTGGTCTCGGGCGACCAGGCGGTCCGTCATACGGTTCTGGGCGATCCCGGCCGGTTCCGGCAGATTGTCACCAATCTGGTCGGCAATGCGATCAAGTTCACCGAAAAGGGCCATGTCCTGATCGATGTTTCGACCCGGCCACTGGGCGGTGGGGAGGAGCATGTTGCAGCTTCGCATCGAGGACACGGGCATCGGCATTGCACCGGACATGCAAATGCAGATCTTCGACAAGTTCTCGCAGGTCGATACGTCCTCGACGCGCCGTCACGAGGGCACGGGTCTTGGCCTTGCGATTACGTCCGGGTTGGTCAATCTGTTCGGTGGCTCGCTTACGCTTCAATCCGAACCCGGTCACGGTTCGATCTTCACTGTCGAGATCCCGATGCAGATCGTTGCCGATCGCAACCGGCAGAAGACCATCCCGCCGAGCGTCAAGGATGCACGGGTGCTGGTAGTTGACGACAATGCCGTCAATCGACGGATCGTCACCGAGCAACTGTCGATCTGGGGCTTCGATGGACTGGCCGTCGAGGACGGGGAAACCGCGCTGAAGATCCTGGCCGAGGCATTCAATACCGGCCTGCATATCGACGTGGTGATCATCGACTATCACATGCCGGTGATGAACGGCATCGATGTGGCGCGGGCAATCCGCAGCGACGGCCGTTTCGATGACCTTGCGCTGATCTTCCTGACATCGATGGATATGGTCGGAGACGACCAGATCTTCCAGAGCCTGAAGGTCCAGGCGCATCTGATGAAGCCGGCTCGCGCCAATCTTCTGAAGGGGGCGATCATCGATGTTGTGCGAGCCGCGCAGATCCACGGCGGCTTGCCGCTGCGGGCGCCGGCAACGCCGCCAGTGCTTCCTGCTTCAAGCCAGCCCAGCGCAGGCCTGGGGGTGGGCGAGGCCGGATACCAGCCGGTGCGTGAGCGGTTGAAGGTTCTGATCGCGGAAGACAATCAGGTCAATCAGATCGTTTTTCGCCAGATTCTCAGCAGCAGCGATATCGATTATCGCATCGTCAGCAATGGCGAGGATGTTCTGAATGCGCTGCATGATACGGGGGCGGATCTGATCCTGATGGATGTCTCGATGCCGGTCATGAACGGGCACCAGACGACCGTGATCATTCGCGCGCAGGAAAGTCGGCGCGGCTTGGGCGAACATGTGCCGATCGTCGGTATCACGGCACATGCGCTGGATAGCGATCGCGAAGCCTGCCTTGCATCCGGCATGGACGATTACCTGTCGAAGCCGATCAGCCCGGAACTGCTGATGCGCAAGATCGAGCAGTGGAGCGCAGGCTTCAGCCGATCGGCGGCCCGGCGCTAACGTCAGGCAGACCGCGTTCCGCACAGCATTTCGCGTTTTCCGGCAAAGCCGGGACGACGCTCGAGGGCGTAGCCTGCGGCGATCAGGTTTCGACGCACGAAACCGGCGGCCGCATAGGTCGCAAAACTTCCGCCCGGCACCGTATGGTCAAACACGCGCTGCATCAGTTCGGCTGACCACATGGCGCTGTTTTTCGACGGTGCGAAACCATCGAGGAACCAGGCGTCAAAAGTGAAGGTGCTGGCGCTCAAGTTTGTAAAAGCATCGCCACAGATGACGCTGAGCGTTGTCTGTTCGTCCAGTTCGACCGTCACCGTGCCGGCCGGTGCCTGCGGCCATTTCGCCACCAGCACCTGCCGTTCCGCATCTATTTCAGGCCAGCGCGACAGTGCCCGGTCGATTTCGTCTGCCTGCATCGGATAGAGTTCGAAGGAGACGAAATGCAGATGGCTGCCGGGCCGGCGATGTTCCTTCCACCGGCGCCAAGTCTCGCAGGCATTGAGGCCGGTGCCGAAACCAAGCTCGCCGATGCGGAACGCCTGCGCCGTCTGCCAACGGGCGGGCAGTCCATTGCCGGCGTGGAAGACATGGCCGCATTCAAGCCGGCCGTCTGTCTGGCAATAAAAGTGATCGCCAAAGGCGGTCGAATAGGGCATATCGCCGTCGTGCCAGGTCAGCGGTTGCGGGGTCTCGCCGGGTTCCGGCGTCATATTGGAATGGGTCATGCAATGTCCGATAAATCGGCTTCGATCTCCGGTCAATTGCAGACCGACCTGCTGATCATCGGCGGCGGCATCATGGGCCTATGGGCAGCCATGCAGGCCGAGCGACGCGGGATCCGGACATTGCTGGTCGATGGCGGACCTTTTGCCGGCGGCGCAAGCGGCGGTCTGCTCGGGGCGCTGATGCCGCATATGCCGGACAAGTGGAACGAAAAGAAGCAGTTGCAGTTCGATGCTTTGCTGTCGCTGGAAGGCGAAATCGCAGCGCTTGAAGCAGACACCGGGCTGTCTGCCGGCTACCGTCGCTCCGGTCGTCTGATCCCGCTGCCTAAACCGCATTTGCGGGCGATTGCCGAGCGGCATTCAGGCGAAGCGCTGAGCAACTGGCATCAAGGTGACGATCAGTTCTTCTGGAATGTCCTTGAATCTTCGCCTTGTGGGGCAGGATGGCCAGCGGATGAGTTTTCGGCCGGCGGACTGGTGCTGGATACATTTGCGGCGCGCGTTTCGCCGCGCGGCTTAACGCGGATGATCGCCGAACGCCTGCGCAAAACGAAATGTGTGCGGGTTGTCGAAGGCTGTGGTGTCGAGCGCATCGACGTTGCCTCAGGGACCGCAACGCTTGGTGACGGTTCGACCATCGCCTTCGGCCATACGGTGATTGCCGCAGGGCACCAGTCCTTTCCCTTGCTGTCATCGTTCGGTCCGAAGCTGGAAAAACCGCTCGGCCAGCCAGTCAAGGGGCAGGCGGCATTGCTGAGGGCGGATGTTTCGCCGGACCTGCCGCTGCTTTATCTGGACGGGCTCTATATCGTGCCGCACGAGGGCGGGCAGCTGGCGATCGGCAGCACCAGCGAGAACTGTTTCGGCGAGCCGTATTCCACGGACGGACTGCTGGACGATCTGCTCGCCCGCGCATGCCAGCTCGCGCCTATGCTGGGCGGTGCCGAGGTGATCGAGCGCTGGGCCGGACTGCGGCCGAAGGCGGTGGATCGCGACCCGATGGTCGGCGTGCATCCCGATGCCGACAGAGTGGTGGCTTTGACCGGCGGTTTCAAGGTCAGCTTCGGGCTCGCGCATGTGCTGGCGGATGCAGCGCTCGATGCGGTCGAAGGCAAGGCGATGTCCCTGCCGGAGAGTTTTTCGCTCGCCCATCATCTGCGCGTGGCCGCTGGCTGAGCCGGTCTTCTGTCCACGCCGAAACCGCAGGGTCATTGGGCGGACCCAGCTTTGCATCGATCAGTAATGATAGGGCGGATGCTTGCACGCTTCGTAATACTGTCACGCAAATCACCTAACCACTGGGTTGCAACGGCACATGCTAATGTGCCTTCAGCGCGCCAGGATGAGGTGATCGCATGCGCTATGCCATATGTTTCACACCGCCTTCCGGGGACCCCTTGACGCTGGCTGCGGCCAGCTGGCTCGGGCGTAACGTCTATTCCGGCTATCCTGTGGATCATCCGGGATTGAAAGGGCTCGGCATCCACGAAATTGCCTTTCATACCGCCATGCCAAGGCGCGTCGGCTTCCATGCAACGTTCAAAGCACCATTCAGGCTGAGCGAGGGCAGCAGCGAAACCGCATTGCTGCGCGAACTGATGCATTTCGCCGGGACAATGGAGCCAGTGGTCCTGGACGGGTTGAATGTCGGTCGGATCGGTGACGTCTACGGCCTGGTGCTGGATCGCCCATGCGCGGAGATTGACTATCTCGCGGCCTCCGTGGTCCAGGCATTTGATGGCTTCCGGGCCCCGCTGACGGAGATGGAAATCGAACGTCGCAACCCGGAGCGTCTGTCGGCGCCGCAATTTTCCAATCTGCACCGTTGGGGCCATGCCTATGTCATGGATGAGTTTCGATTTCATATGACCCTGACCGGGCCACTTCTGGCGCGCGATTTCTCGCGCATCGAACAGGCAATGCGGGCGCATTTCGATCAGTCTCTCAGCGAGCCGGTCGTGGTTTCCAATCTGGCGCTGTTCATTGAGCCGGAGCAGGGCGCTCCGTTCGTCGTGCATTCGCTGCATCCGATGGGCCGGGTGTCCAATCGCAAGACCGCCTGATCCAAGTTGCTGCTGCGCTGCAGCGAGAAACGGTCTTTTGCGTCTCGACAGAAGACCTCCGTCTGCTTAGCCTCATGGCCAAAATAGTAGAGGTGATTTGATGACGGCAGAGACTTATCCGCGCGATCTCGTGGGCTATGGCCGCAATATTCCCGATCCGAAATGGCCGGGTGGCGCGAAGATAGCGGTCCAGTTCGTGCTGAACTACGAGGAAGGCGGCGAAAGCTGCATCCTGGACGGCGATCCGGCCTCGGAAAACCTTCTGTCGGAAATCGTCGGGGCCGCCGCCTGGCCGGGTCAACGCAATCTGAACATGGAATCGATCTACGAATATGGCTCGCGCGCCGGTTTCTGGCGCCTGCACCGGCTGTTCACCGGTCTCAATGTTCCCGTCACGGTCTATGGCGTGACGCTTGCCATGGCGCGCAACCCGGACGCCGTTGCTGCAATGAACGAAGCGGGGTGGGAAATCGCCTCGCACGGTTATCGCTGGCACGAGTACAAGGACTATCCGGAAGACAAGGAACGTCAGCATATTCTCGACGCGGTTCGGGTTCACACCGAAGTCGCTGGCGAGCGCCCCTATGGCATGTACCAGGGCAAACCGTCGGACAATACGCTGAAGCTGGTGATGGAGGAGGGCGGCTTCCTCTATTCCTCCGACAATTATTCCGACGACCTGCCGTTCTGGGTGCCGGATCAGAACGGCAAACCGTTCCTGATTATTCCCTATACGCTCGACACAAACGACATGCGTTTCGCCACGCCGCAGGGCTTCAACTCGGGCGACCAGTTCTTCACCTATCTGAAGGATGCCTTCGACGAGCTTTACCGCGAAGGCCAGGAAGGGCAGGCCAAGATGATGTCGGTCGGCCTGCATTGCCGCCTTGTCGGTCGCCCGGCGCGTATCGCGGCGCTGCGCCGCTTTGTCGACTATGTGCTGTCCCACGAGGATGTCTGGGTGCCGACGCGGCTGGATATTGCCAAACATTGGCATACGCATCACCGACCGGATTGGTGACGAGGCAGTCTGCGCACCTTGGGGCAAAATGTCAGGCTGTTTGGCGCAGCAGATATGCCTGTAACAATCTACCGGATTCGCTGAGGCCCTGTGCCTCCAGCAGCCAGTAGAACTTGTCCTCGTCGATGGCCTGATCGAACAGGACCGTCAGATGGCCGTCGTCGATCTGCTTTGCCACCAGCTCCGTCGGGCAGAGTCCGATGCCAAGCCCTGCCAGGACCGAGCTTACGAGCAGATTGAAATCGGCGAAGATCGGCCCGGTATCGGCCGGCGGTTTCAGGCCTTGCCTGGTCAGCCATGTGCTCCAGGCCGCTTCGGTCTCATCATGCAGCAGATCCGCGGCAAGGAGATCCGACGGTTTGCTGATCGGGCCGACGCGTTGCAGATAATCTGTTGAGCAGGTCGGCCGCGTTGCTGCGCCAAGGATGGCAGTTGCCGGGCGATCTGGTTGCGTGCCGTGGCGGATGAGCAGGTCGGCGCCGGCCTCTTCCGGGGTTCTGGCGCTGAGCGGATAGACAATCGACACCTGGATGTCGGGATGGGCGGCACGGAACGCCGGGAGGCGTGGGGCCAGCCAATGGGTGACCATCGACGGCTGGCAGGCGAGGCTGACGCGCTTCTGGCCTGAGCGGCCCAGCAGGCGCTCGACGGTGATGGCGATATGGCCGAGGCCCTCGCTGCACGCTTCGCCGAGCTCCCGACCCTGTGCCGTCAATTGCACGCCGCGTGGGCGGCGTTCAAAAAGTGGAAGGCCAAGCCAGTCCTCGATGCTCTTGACGTGCTGGCTGACGGCCGCGGCCGACATGCCGAGTTCGTCGCCGGCATGGCGAAAACTCTGCCGCCTGGCGGCGGCCTCGAAGGCGCGAAGAGAGGCGATTGGCGGCAGCTTCATCGTTGCAAGGCTAAGCTACACTTGCTCATAAGGCAAGAAGATACACCGTTGTCAGTCGTGTGTTCCTCGGGCAGTTTCAGCGTCTGTAGAGACCGCGAATGCCTGCATCTCGCCGATACTGGAGTGTCAGAATGTCCCTTGTCCATGTTCCTGTTGCCCCATCTGATGCCGCCGCGCGCCGCGCCGCCAAGCCGGTGGTCGTCTATCCGAACGGTACGCTCAAGGCGCCGGACCTAGGGCTGCTCGAACAGGCCCGAGCCAGCATGGTCAAGATCGATGAGGTGATCGTGCCGCCGCGCGAGGGGCGGGCCTTTTCCGCGCCGAAGGGACATTTTATCCGCATCGTCAGCATGGATGGGCCACAGGTCGGTGATCTCAACCTGTGGAATGCCGATGACCTTTCCGAACGATTTTTCTCGGGCAAGACCCGGGCGCTGCATGCGACGCATGTGACGACCGGCAATCGGCTGTGGAGCACGATGCCCTCGCTGCGCCCGATGGCGACGATCAGCCATGATACGCTCGGCTGGTACGGCTTCGACGAGGATGGCGGGGGCGTGCATGATGTGATCGGCACGCGCTGCGATCCCTATACCAACCGCCTGCTCAGCGGCACGGATTATCATCACTGCTGTCATTCCAATCTCTGCCATGCACTCGCCGAAGCGAAGGGCATCACGACTCGCGAAGCGGAGCCGCATGTGCATGATGTCCTGAACGTCTTCATGTGCACCGGCTTTACCCGCGATACCCAGCAGTATTTCATGAAGGCGAGCCCGGTCAGGCCCGGTGACTATCTGGAACTGTTTGCCGAGATCGATCTGCTCGGCGCTTTGTCCGCCTGCCCGGGCGGCGATTGCAGTGCGACCCATTCCAGCGACACGTCGGCCTGCTATCCGCTGAAGGTCGAGATCTATCGACCCGAAATGGCGCTTCTGCAGGACTGGCCATTCCCGAAGCGCAGCGACTATCAATTGCAGCCATGACGGGCTGTGGTCACTGACTGTTCGCTTTGTCTGTCCCAAATCGGCGGGAGGAGAGCCGGCTGATGACAAGCGCTGCGATCGGCAGCGTGGCGGCCATCAGGGAGGTGGTGGTGAAAGCATTGCCGATCAGGGCGGCTGGTGCATCCGTGATTGGACGATCGCCGAGGGCCATCGAAAACAGCGACGCTATGGCAGATGCTCCAGTGACGAAACCAAGATTGCGCGACAGGCCGAGCAAGCCTGACACGAGACCGCGTCTTTCGTCAGCGACGGTGCCCATCACCATGGTGTTGTTGGCCGCGAGGAACAGCTGGAAGCCGGGTGTCAAAAATACAAGCGCCACGATGTATCCCGGCACGCCGATCAGGCCGGGCAAGAGGGCAAGGCAGACCAGACCGATCACGATCTGCAGCAATGCGGCTGACAGCATGAGTGGCGCCCCGAATCTGTCGGTCAGGCGTCCGGCAGGAATGCCGGCGAAGGCGGCCGTCAGTGGCCCGATTGCCATCACCAGCCCGACCATGGCGTCGTTGAGCCCAAGGCCGAAGGCAAGGAAGAACGGTCCGACGACGAGGGTGGACATCATCACGGTTGCGACCAGGAAATTGGTCGCCAGCGATGGGCCGATGATCGGATCATGCAGCAGCGGAATTGGCACGAGGGGCGAGCCGCAGCGTCGTTCGAACAGGACGAAGGCGAGCATAGCGGCAAGCGCGATCGGCAGTAACAGACGCTGGTCGACGGCAAGGCCTGCCTTCGATCCGCTCATCGCCAGAGAGTAGGTCGTAAGAGACAGGGCAAGCAGGACCATGCCGACGAGGTCGAGGCCTTTCACGGCTCTGCCGGCGGGATTGATATTTCGCGGAACCGAGAATGTCGCGACGATCAGCAGCAAGGCGGCGACGCCTGCGAGCGCGAGGAAGGCTGCGCGCCAGCCGAATGCCACCATCAGAATGCCGCCGAGCGACGGACCGAGGGCCGTGCCGACCGCCGACATTGTTCCGAGCAGGCCCATGGCCGATCCGATGCGTTCCTTGCTAATTGTATCCCGGATGATCGAGACCGGCATCGCCATCAGAGCCGCACCGCCGAGGCCCTGCACCAAACGCGCCGCGATGAGGACGGGAAGGGTCGGAGCGAAGGTGCAGGCGATTGAGGCTAGCGTAAAGACAACAAGTCCCGCAAACAGCGTACGGCCATGGCCGAACAGGTCGCCCAGCCGGCCGGCGACGACGATGCTCGCCGTTACCGCGAGGAGATAGGCAAGAACCACCCATTGAACATCGGCGATCGGTGCGGCGAAACTGCGTGACAGCGGTGGCAGGGCGACGGTTGCGATGCTGATGCCGAGCGACCCGAGCAGCATGGATCCGGCTACGCTTACCAGCACAAATGAGCGGGGCCTAGGCGTGGATGGGAGATGTGTCATGGCAGTTCCTGTTGTCGAGGAGTGGGATGACTGGTAGTCTGCCACTTCAAGTCAACTTGAGGTCAAGGATGAAATTGCTGGATATCGGAATCCTTGCGAAAAAAAGCGGCGTGCCGGCCTCGACGTTGCGCTACTACGAGGAGGTCGGCTTGATCCGCTCGGTGGGACGGCATGGCCTCAGGCGTCAGTTCGAGCCGCAGGCGCTTGTCCAGTTGGCGCTCATCTCGCTTGGCAAAACAGCCGGTTTTTCACTGGAAGACATGAAGGGCATGTTCGGCAAGGATGGTGCGCCGGATCTTCCGCGCGCGGCCCTGCATCTTCGGGCGGACAAGCTCGATATGCAGATCCGGCAACTGACCACCCTGCGCAACGCGCTGCGTCATGTCGCCGAATGCAGGGCGGAATCTCATATGGATTGCCCGAAGTTCCGCCGTCTGTTGCGGGTGTCGTCCCGGGCGACAACGGAGCGTTCGAAAGAGGCAAGGGGCGGGCTCTGAACTGCCCCCGTGTTTGTCAGCCGCGAAGTTCCCCGCCGCGAAAACGGCGGGGAACGGTGTTGCGGCTCAGTCCTTCGAAAGGCTGGCAATGTCGATGACGAAGCGGTAGCGCACATCGCTCTTGATGACGCGTTCATAGGCTTCGTTGATCTGCTGGATGTCGATCATCTCGATTTCCGGCAGGATGTCGTGCTTGCCGCAGAAGTCGAGCATTTCCTGGGTTTCCTTGATCGAGCCGATCGAGGAGCCGGCGAGCGAGCGACGCCCCATGACCAGGGAGAAGGCGTGGACCGGCACCGGGTTTTCCGGCAGGCCGACCAGGACCATGGCGCCGTCGATCTTCAGCAGGCCGAGATAGGCGTTCCAGTCGATCTCGGTGCCGACGGTGCAGACAATCAGGTCAAACGTGCCGGCGAGCTTCTTGAAGGTCTCCTTGTCGGCGGTGGCGTAGTAGTCCTTGGCGCCGAAGGCGATTCCGTCGTCCTTCTTGGACAGGCTCTGGCTGAGCACGGTGACGTCTGCGCCCATGGCGGCTGCGAGCTTGACGCCCATATGGCCGAGGCCGCCCATGCCGACGATTGCGACCTTCTTGCCGGGGCCGGCTTTCCAGTGGACCAGCGGCGAATAGAGCGTGATGCCGGCGCAGAGCAGCGGTGCTGCCTTGTCGAGCGGCAGGTTGGCCGGGATCGACAGGACATAGCCTTCCTTGACGGTGATCGTGTCGGAGTAGCCACCATAAGTCGGTGTCGTGCCATCGGCTTCAAAGCCGTTGTAGGTCGGGACGACGCCCGGCATATACTGTTCGAGATCGACGTCGCGGGTCTCGCAATGCACGCAGCTGTCGACGAAGCAGCCGACGCCGACGTGATCGCCGATCTTGAACTGGGTGACCTTGGAGCCGATGGCCGTGACGACGCCGGCGATTTCATGGCCGGGCACCATCGGGAAGGTGGAGTTGCCCCATTCGTTGCGCGCCTGGTGGATGTCGGAATGGCAGACGCCGGAATACTTGATCGTAATCACCACGTCGTCATCGTTCGGTTCGCGACGTTCGAAGGTGAACGGAACCAAGGGCTTGGAGGCATCGGTTGCGGCATAGCCTTTGGCGATGGGCATGGAATTTCCTTTCGGGGGGAATAAGATTGAGCAAGCGTAACATAGGTCGGTGCGGCAGAGGCGCAAGGCATCGCCCCTTGCGATTTCGATGAAAGTGCTTGTCTTTTTGCAAAGCTCGACAAGCTGTCGGGGCTTCGCTAATCCTTGTCGCCAGATGTGATCCGTCGGTTCAGTCGTGATCGCAGACCTCTCGACGCTTCAGGTATGATCCCGGGCATCTGCATCAGGAAACGAGGTAGAGTATGGACAGAGCGGAATTCGTCGCGCGCTTCGGTGGCGTGTTCGAGCATTCGCCCTTTATTGCCGAGCGCGCCTTCGATGCCGGCTTCATTGCCGGGCCGCTGACGGCAGGCGATGTGCATGACGGGATGGCCGCAATTTTCCGGACGTCCAGCGCTGACGAGCGGCTGGGGGTTCTGCGGGCTCATCCCGATCTTGCCGGAAAGCTGGCGATCGCAGGCGACCTGACCGAGGACAGCCGCAAGGAGCAGGCGGGCGCCGGGCTCGATCGGCTGAGCCCGGACGAACATCAACGATTCACCCAACTCAACACGGCCTATACCGAAAAATTCGGCTTTCCCTTCATCGTTGCGGTGAAGGGATTGAGCAAGGGCGATATCCTCGCCGCTTTCGAAAAGCGAATCGACAACAGCCGCGAACAGGAACTCGACACGGCCTGCCTGCAGGTCGAGAAGATTGCCCGACTTCGCCTTGAAAGCCTTATACCGGAGAATAGCTGACATGCCCGAAATCTCGACCATTGCCTTGCCCGATTTTGCTGCCGGTGCCGTCAATCTCGCCTCGGCGCGGCTCGGCGCAAAGGGTGTTGCCGTTTCCGACGAATTCTTCGCGCCGCTCGACCGCATGCTGAACGATGCGCCAGCGGAGTTCGATCCGAACCTCTACGACGACAACGGCAAGTACATGGATGGCTGGGAAAGCCGGCGCAAGCGCGTGCCCGGTCATGACTGGGCGATCGTGCGGCTCGCCATGCCCGGCCGTATTTTCGGCTTCGATGTGGATACGCGATTCTTTACCGGCAACTATCCGCCGGCCGGCTCGATCGAGGTCGCCTATGTCGAGGATGGCGATCCGACGGAGGCGACGGTGTGGACCGAGGTTTTGGCCAAGTCGCCCCTCGGGCCTTCAGCGCAGCACTTCTTCGTCAATGCCGATCAGGACAAGGTCTGGACGCATCTGCGCCTGCATATCTATCCGGACGGCGGGGTGGCGCGCCTGCGCGTCTATGGTGCTGCTCATTTCGACTGGTCGAAGGTTGAGGCCGACCAGGAGATCGATCTCGCCTATGTCTTCCATGGAGCCAAGTCGCTGGCCTGGTCGGATGCGCACTACGGTCATCCCGACAAGATCCTCGGGCCCGGTCGCGGCGAAAACATGGGCGACGGCTGGGAAACCAAACGACGTCGTGGCCCCGGTCATGACTGGGCGATCATCCGGCTTGGCCATGCGGGCGAGATCAGCCGGGTGCTGATCGACACGCATTTCTTCAAGGGTAATTATCCTGACACGTGCGAACTGCTCGGGGCCTATCTGCCCGAAGCCGGGGATACGTTCAGCGAGGCGGAAATTGCAGCCTCCGAGACGTGGAGCGCGATCCTGCCGCGGCACAAGATGGAGATGGACAAGGAACACGTGTTTGCCGGCGAGGCTATCGCTGCCGTCGGCCCGGTGACGCATGTGCGCCTCGCCATGCATCCGGACGGCGGGGTGATGCGTCTTCGGCTGTTCGGCAAGAAAGCCTAAGGCAGGCGCGATCTCTGGCCGGTGCTTGCACTGGCCATGGCCAGAAACGACAAAGCGGGCACATCGGCCCGCTCGTACGCACACATCAAAAGCCGCTCCTCAACAGGGCGGCTTTTGGCATTTCATGCCATGTCTACTGCTTGCGTGCCTCTTCAGCCTCGCGGATGGCTTCTTCGTGATACCAGCTTGCCGCACCGCTCTCATAAATCACGGGCTTTGCTGCTGTACGCAGACGCATTTCCTCAAGCCTTTGCAGGTTCCGCACCGGGAATTCGTAGATCTTCGCCGATTCCCGAACCACGTTCGTTGTCATGCTACTGCCTCTCGTTTCCACCGAGTGTTCGTCTCGATAACTCCTGCTATCACAGTTCAAACTCATATGCACATGAAAAGTGCATATTGCCTAATTTATAGGCACTAATCGCGTATTTTTCTGGGTGGTCGACAAATCATCATCTGCGCTCATCGTATCCAGGTCTCAACGGAACTCAGTGTGAGCCGTCAGGTTCCGATAGATTGAGGGTTAACTGTTAAAGAATGATCTGATTTGTTTGCTGATTTGACGCGCATCTGCGGCAAAATGCATCAGTTGTGTGACACTCCCGGCAAGTTGGCACGCTTCCTGCTTTTATCTATTCGACTCGCCGGGCAGCCGGAGAATCACCCCCTCTGTATGCGCTCTTTGGCGAGCGCTTGACTGAAGAGAGACGATCAATGACGAAGTTCAAGCTCGAGTATATCTGGCTCGATGGCTACAAGCCGGTGCCGAACCTGCGTGGCAAAACGCAGATCAAAGAATTCAACGAATTTCCGACCCTGGACCAGCTGCCGCTGTGGGGCTTCGATGGCTCGTCGACGATGCAGGCCGAAGGCCATAGCTCCGACTGCGTTCTGAAGCCGGTCGCAATCTATCCGGATCCGGCCCGCACCAACGGTGCGCTGGTCATGTGTGAAGTCATGATGCCGGACGGCGTCACCCCGCACTCGACCAACAGCCGTGCGACGATTCTCGACGACGAAGGCACCTGGTTCGGCTTCGAACAGGAATATTTCCTCTACCAGGACGGCCGTCCGCTCGGCTTCCCGGAAAACGGCTTCCCGGCTCCGCAGGGTCCGTATTACACCGGCGTCGGCTACAAGAATGTTGGCGAAATCGCACGCGAAATCGTCGAAGAACATCTCGACCTGTGCCTCGAAGCCGGCATCAACCATGAAGGCATCAATGCCGAAGTGGCCAAGGGTCAGTGGGAATTCCAGGTTTTCGGCAAGGGCTCCAAGCGCGCCGCCGACGAAATCTGGATCGCTCGCTACCTGCTTCTCCGCCTCTGCGAAAAGTACGGCGTCGACGTCGAATTCCATTGCAAGCCGCTCGGCGATACCGACTGGAACGGTTCGGGCATGCACTGCAACTTCTCGACCAAGTTCATGCGCGAAGTGGGCGGCAAGGAATATTTCGAAGCCCTCATGGCTGCTTTCGCCAAGAACTGGAAAGAGCACATCGACGTTTACGGCCCGGACAACCATCTGCGTCTGACCGGCAAGCACGAGACCGCTCCGTGGAACAAGTTCTCCTACGGTATTGCTGACCGTGGCGCTTCGATCCGCGTTCCGCATTCTTTCGCCAACAACGGCTATAAGGGCTATCTCGAAGATCGCCGCCCGAACAGCCAGGGCTGCCCGTACCAGATCGCTTCGCGCGTTCTGGCGACGATTGCCGAAGTTCCGGTGGCTGCTTCGGCTGCTGCCTGATCCATTTCGGTTCGTGATTGAAACAGCGCCGGCGATCTTCGCCGGCGCTGTTTTCGTTTCCGGCAGGGGTGCAAGGTGTGCGAACCGTCCACGCTTTCTCCGCTGTGACGATTGCTCTATATTGAGAGGGCAAGGGAGAATGGTCATGCGTCCGTCCGAGATGCTGGAGAAAAATCGGGAAGCGATCCGCGAGGCGACGAAACGCAACAACGCTACAAATCCGCGTGTGTTCGGGTCGGTTGCGCGCGGCGAGGATCGCGCCGACAGCGACATCGACATTCTGGTGGACACGCTCCCGGGCACGACGCTGTTTGATCTTGGTGGGCTGCAGTTTGAGCTGGAACAGTTGATGAAGCCGACCTCCATCCATCTGCTGGTTCCTGGAGACTTTCCAGACTCCGTGCGCCAGAGTGTGCTTGCGGAGGCGCGCGCGATATGACGCAAGAGCGCCTTATCGCCAATCTCGATGAAATGGAGCAGATTGCAAGGGAGACTGCTGGGTTCGTGGCCGGCGCCACATTCGAAAGCTTCATGACTGACTTGTTGATGCAGCGCGCGCTCGGGATGAACCTCCTGATGATCGGCGAGGCTGCAAGCCGGCTTGTCGAAGAAAGCCCAGACTTCGTCACCGACCATCCCGAGGTGCCTTGGCAGAAAATTCGTGGGATGCGTCACCGGATTGCCCACAATTATTTTCGTATTGATCTCGAAACGATATGGTCAACAGCGACATCTGCCGTGCCGGATCTTCTCAAGCTCATTGTGGAAATCCGTAACCCGAGAATGCAGGGAGAATAAACGCGCGTGCCCAGTATCCTTTCCATCCAGCCACTGACGGCTGAGGCATTCGAGCCATTCGGCGAGGTGATCGAAGCCACTCCTTCCAGCATGCGGCTTATCAATGGCGGTACGACCGAGCGGTTTCACGCGCTATCGTCGCCGGAGGTGATCGGCGAGGGCGCGCGTGTCATTCTCAATATCTTTCGCGGGCAGCCGCGTGCCTTTCCCTATGCGGTCGGCATGATGGAGAGGCATCCGCTGGGCAGCCAGAGTTTCACGCCTTTGTCGGGCCGGCCATTCCTGGTTGCGGTGTCGGTTGATGAGGGTGGGCAGCCGGGGCGCCCGCAGGTGTTTTATGCGCAAGCCCATCAAGGTGTAAACTACCGGTGCAATGTCTGGCATCATCCCCTTATGACAATCGACGAGGCCAGCGATTTTCTGGTTGCCGATCGCGACGGGCCGGGGAACAATCTCGAGGAATACTTCTTCGTCCATCCCTTCGTGATTCTGGAGCCTCGCCCATGACTGGCCTTACCACCCATGTGCTCGATACTGCGCTTGGCAAACCTGCCCAAGGGTTGAAAATCCACCTGATGCGCATGGGGGGCGATGAGGCGGAGCTGGTGAAAACCGTGTTCACCAATGATGACGGCCGGGTCGATGGCGGACCCATTCTTGCGGGAGACGAATTCCAGGCCGGGCAATACGAACTGCTGTTTCACGCCGGCGACTATTTGAAAGCCAGAGGCTTTGCGCTGGCCGATCCGCTGTTCCTCGATGTTATCCCGATCCGGTTCGGCATATCCGACACCACGGCGCACTATCATGTGCCGTTGCTGCTTTCTCCTTATGGTTATTCGACATACAGGGGAAGCTGATGCGTTTTGCAGCAATCGCCGACGTGCACGGCAACTGCCTTGCCCTTGAAGCCGTCCTTGCCGATATCGCGGCGCAAGGCGTCGAGACGGGCGATATCGTCAATCTCGGTGACAGTCTGTCGGGACCGCTGGAAGCCGGACGTACCGCCGACCGCCTGGTCGGACTTGGGTTGACGACGGTCTGTGGCAATCACGACCGGTATCTGATCGAACATGCGGCCGGCGACATGCATAGCTGGGAAGCGGATGCCTATGCGCAGCTCTCTCCTGAGCATCTCGACTGGTTGCGAGAGTTGCCGTTCTCGCGCGTCTTTCGCGACGAGATCTTTCTGTGCCATGCGACACCGACAAGTGACAATGTTTACTGGCTTGAAGCGGTGAGCGAGCAGGGCCATGTGCATCTGCGACCGAAAGCCGAGATCGAGGCTTTTGCCGAGGGTGTGCGTCAGCCGCTTATTCTCTGCGGCCATTCTCATATCCCCCGGGCGGTGCGGTTGACGGATGGGCGGTTGATCGTCAATCCCGGCAGCATCGGCGGTCCGGGCTATGACGATGACACTCCGTATTTTCACAAGGTCGAGACGGGCACGCCGCTGGCGTCCTACGCGATCTTGGAGAAGACGTCAGCCGGTTGGTCAGTCAGTTTCCGGCTGGTGCCTTATGACAACATGGCGATGTCGCGGCTGGCCGCCGAGAAGGGGCGCGCCGATTGGTCTGTGGCCCTGGCCGGCGGTTGGCTGGATTGACGGCAGAAGGCGCCTGAGCGACAGGCGTGTTGGTCAACAGGCGCCTTGCTCAACCAAGTGAGGCCGAGCCTTCAGAACGGGCTTTCGGCGATGATATTCCGGTCAACATCGGCGAGGTGACGCTTGCCACACAGCGCCATGGTGACATCCATTTCCTTCTGGATAATCTCCAATGCCTTGGTGACGCCCTGCTTGCCCATGGCGCCCAGGCCGTAAAGAAACGGGCGGCCGATATAGGTGCCCTTGGCGCCAAGCGCGATCGCCTTCAGCACGTCCTGGCCTGAGCGGATGCCGCCATCCAGATGCACTTCGATCTGGTCGCCGACGGCATCGACGATGCGCGGCAGCATGGCGATGGAGGAATGGGCGCTGTCGAGTTGGCGTCCGCCATGGTTCGAGACGATGATGGCATCTGCGCCGGTCTTCGCGGCCATCTGTGCGTCTTCGACATCCAGGATGCCCTTGATGATCAGCTTGCCGCCCCAACGCTCCTTGATCCAGGCGACATCGTCCCAGGAGAGCTTGGGGTCGAACTGTTCGTTTGTCCAGGCACCGAGCGAGGCGAGGTCGGAGACGTTCTTGGCATGGCCATGGATGTTGCGGAACGTGCGGCGCTGGGTGTGCAGCATGTCCCAGCACCAGCGCGGCCGCATGGCCATCTGGAAAAGATGTTTCGGCGTCAGGCGCGGCGGGGCCGACAGGCTGTTGCGAATGTCCTTGTGACGCTGGCCGAGAATCTGCAGGTCGGCGGTCAGAACGAGAGCCGAGCACTTGGCGGCGCGGGCGCGCTCGATCAGGTTTATCACGAAATCGCGGTCGCGCATTACATAGAGCTGGAACCAGAAGGGGCGCCTCGTCACCGAGGCAACATCCTCGATCGAGCAGATGCTCATGGTCGACAGGGTGAAAGGAACCCCGAATTCCTCTGCTGCCTGGGCCGCCAGCATTTCGCCGTCGGCATGCTGCATGCCGGTCAGGCCCGTCGGAGAAAGGGCCACCGGCATCGTCACTTTCTCGCCGATCATCGTCGTTTCCAGCGACCGATTGCTCATGTCGACCAGAACGCGCTGGCGCAGCTTTATCCGCGCATAGTCGCTCTCGTTCGCCCGGTAGGTCGATTCCGTATAGGAACCGCTGTCGGCATAGTCGAAGAATAGTTTTGGCACGCGCTTGCGCGCCAGCTTCTTCAGGTCGGCGATTTCGAGGATCGGTGCCATGCTCTGGTTCTCCGGAATGTTCCTGGTTCCGCCATATCATGGCAATGGGGCGGCTGTGAACAGGGATGAGCTCAACAGGTAAAATAATTTTACCTGTCGATATGGAGCCTTGCTTTCAGTCGCTGCGGAGATCAGGCCGGCCGGGAGCCCTGGCGGCGCAAGCGAACCATCTGGACGGTCAGTCCGACGACCAAGAGCACCGCGAGGGCGGCCTGGGCGCCCAAGAGGATGGGTGAATTCAGATCGGTGACAAAAGGGTTGCCGTCGGGTACGCGACGCAGGGTTTCGCTGACGGCGGGGACCATCAGCAGGAATGCCGTCAGGCTGAGGAAGATCGTTTCCAGATAGCGCGCCGCCCGTCCCAAGGCCGTCACATGGCCGACCCCATAGCCGGCAAGCAGGAGACATAGCGTGACCGCGCCGATGATTGGGCTTGCCGCCTGATGCGCAACGAGGAAAACGGTCAGGGAGCCGATCAGCATCGAGATGAAATAGAACGCGCCAGCCGTGGTGCGGGCAGCGATGCGTCCGTAGCGGGCGAACATGTAGATGGCAAGCGGAATGGCCGGCAAGCTGCCGAGTGTATGAAGCCATCCGAGGGGCGAGATTCCGAACATGTGCATTTCCTTTGTCTGCGTGCCGCTCCTCCATAAGGACATGAGCGATATCTCGTTGAGTCTATCTACTAATTGGTAGGTTTTGTAGGTGTTTGATGAATGTCTCCGACACGTTCAGGCTTTACCCGACAGGCGTTGCAGGATTGTCCCCTTTACGGTGCTGAAGATCTCGGGACTGCCATAGGCGCGGGCGGACAGCATGGCCCCATGAACGGTGGCAAGAAAGGCTTCCGCCTCGGCCTCGGGCGAAGCACTTAGGACGAGGACGTTTTCCGCTACGCCGCGCTGCATGGCGCGCGTCAGCCAGGCCGATAGGGTACGGAAGTGCGCCTTCACCTCATGGTGGACTTCTTCCGGCAAAAGCTGTGCTTCACCGGCCAACAGCGCGCAGACACAGAAGGGTGCGCTATTGTCCAGAATGCAGGCTTCCCAATAGCCGAGATAGGCGCGCAATTGCCCCAGCGGATCCGCGACATTGTGCTCCAGTTTCACCAAGCCTGCCTCGGCCTCCTGCCGATAGCGGGCCACAAGCGTGCGGACCAGATCGGCCTTGCTCGGGAAATGATGATGGATGCTGGCATTGCGAATGCCGACGACCTTGGCGATGTCGGCATAACTGAACCCGTTGTAGCCGCCAGCGACAATCAGGGTGCGCGCGCAATGCAGAATTTGATCCGAGGTGCTGGAAAGATTGCTCATGGATTTGCCTACCAACTAGTAGGTAAATTGTCAAGCTGCGGCGTCCGCGGCTTGGCGAGGCCCGAAGTCTGGCGGTTTTCTCAGAAATGTTCGCCCGAACGGAACGGCCCGACGCGGATGCCGGCGGCGATCAGGTAGGCAGTCGACCAGCCGATCAGCAGGAAGCCGTTGACGCCTTCAAGTGCTGCCAGCATGCGCCATTCCGGATGCGGCACCACATCGCCAAAGCCGACGGTGGAGAATGTGGTGGTGGAGAAATAAAGCGCGGTCTCGAAATCATCAACGACGCCGATCAGGGTGAAGCCCGCCGCCCAGAGCCAGACCTCGGCGGTCAGCACACCAAAGACGCCGATAACCACGGTGTTCATGGCAAGCATGCGGCTGCGATGGCCATGCAGGCGGATGCGATCGGTGACAAAGCTCATCGCGTGGGTCACCGCGATCAGCCCGATCGTGTGGATCACCACCGTCAGCGAGATCATCAGCGTTCCAAGCGCGAGGTTGATGGCCAGCATGCAAGGTTCTCCGGATGTTTGCGGTTTTCAGCGCAGTTCCTTGCGTATCACGAATTTCAGTCCGGACCAGATCTCGGTCAGCGCGCAGACCTTCACGTCGACCAGGCCGATCGGCAGGAAGACGGTGCGTAGCACGTCCTCGGTGATGGTGGTCGGGACTTTTGAGGCCTTTTTCGGCCAGGAGATCCACAACATGCCGGTCGGCTTCAGCATAACCTTCAGTTGCCCGGCATGGCCTTCAAGCCTTCCACGGTCCGTCTCGAACACGTGAATATAGTCGAGTTGTGTGCCTGCTGCCTGATCGAGATCCCCGGCATGGCGGGCATCCGGCAGTTCGGCTGCGAGATAGGCGAGGTCGTCGGGCAGTGCGACGAAAAGGGCAGCAAATTCCGGCTTTAATCCGAGTTTCTTCGGAAGAGGGGTGCCGGAATAGCCGCTTTCGCTCATCTGATCCTCACGCCGCTGCCTCCGGCTTCGACGCCTTGCCGGCGACATAGGTTTCGACCACCGAACGGTCATCTCCCAGCGTCTGCAACAGGAACAGTTCCTCGCTGAGCGAGGTGATCGTTTCCATGCGCAGCCGCATGGCGGGCGTTGCGGCTGCGTTGAGAATGACGAGGTCGGCGTCGGTGCCCGGATCCAGCGTGCCGATGCGGCCCGCTAGGTCGAGGGCGACGGCGTTACCGAGCGTCATGTGATAGAAACTTTCGAGTGGGTTCAGCCGCTCGCCGAGCAATTGCTGGATCTTGTAGGCCTCATCCATGGTCTTCAACATCGAATAGCTCGAGCCGCCGCCGATATCGGTGGCAACCGCGACGGTCACCGGCTTTTCACGGCGCTGGATCGCCTTCAGGGAAAACAGGCCCGAGCCGAGGAAGAGGTTGGAGGTCGGGCAATGGACCGCGACCGCCCCGCTGTCGGCCATGGCATCGGCCTCGCGCTCGGAGAGATGGATGGCGTGGCCGAACAGGGCCTTTTTGCGCAGCAGGCCGTAGCGAGCATAGATGTCGGTATAGTCGATGGCGTCGGGAAAGAGTTCGCAGGTGTAGCGGATTTCGTCGTGGTTTTCAGACAGATGCGTCTGGATGTGCAGGTCGGGGAACTCTTCCGCCAGCCTCTGCGTCATCGCCATCTGTTCCGGCGTCGAGGTGATGGCGAAGCGCGGGGTGATGGCGACATGGTTGCGGCCCTTGCCGTGCCAGTCCTCGATCACGGCGCGGGTCTCGTCATAACCGAGCTGCGGCGTGTCGAGCAGTCCCTGCGGGGCATTGCGGTCCATCATCACCTTGCCGCCGATCATCAGCGTGCCGCGCTTCAGGCTTTCGGCAAAGAAGGCGTCGGCGGAGGCCTTGTGCACGGAGCAATAGGCAACGGCCGTGGTCGTGCCGTTGCGCAGGAATTCGTCGAAGAAATGGGTGGCGATGCGCTGCGCATGCGCGCTTTCGACGAAGCGGCATTCCTCGGGGAAGGTGTAGGTGTTCAGCCATTCCAGCAGGTTGGCGGCATAGGAGGCGATCACCTGCATCTGCGGGAAATGCACATGGCAGTCGATCAGGCCGGGCAGGATGAGATGCGGGCGATGGTCGATTTCGGTGGCGTCCACGGCAGCCTTTTCCCGGACATCCGCATAGTTGCCGATGGCGGCAATCAGGCCGTCTCTGACCAGCACGGCGCCGTCGCCTTCATAGAGATAACTCTCGCTATCGGCGGCATGCTCAGGGGCACGGCGAAAGGAGAGGAGGCGGCCGCGGATCAGTGTTTCAGTCATTTCGTCTTGCCTTCGACCGCCGTCTCGAACCAGGCGACGAGCAGGGTGCGTTCCTTGTTCGAAAGATCGGTGATGTTGCCAGGCGGCATGGCATGGCTGCGGCCGGCCTGGATGTAGATTTCGCGAGCATGGGCGGCGATCTCGCCATCGGTCTCGAGTTTCACGCTCTTTGGCGCACGCACGACACCTTCCCAGACTGGTTCGGCGGCATGGCACATGGAGCAGCGGCTTTGTACGACGTCACGTACGGCGGAAAAATGCACGTTTTCGACAAAGGTCTTTTCCCGTGCGGAGAGCGAGACTTCGGTTTCACCGGTCAGCACCTTGGGCACGGTCGACAGCCAGATGATGACGATGAAGATCAGCACGGTGACCAGCCAGGTCCAGGTCGGCTGGCCTTTACGGGCATGGGTGGTGTTGAACCAATGGCGGATGGTCACGCCCATCAGGAAGACGAGGGCCGCGATGATCCAGTTGAACTGGGTGGCAAAGGCCAGCGGATAGTGGTTCGACAGCATGAAGAAGATGACGGGCAAGGTCAGGTAGTTGTTATGCAGCGAGCGTTGCTTGGCGATCATGCCGTATTTCGCATCCGGAGTGCGCCCCGCCAGTAGGTCTGCCACGACGATCTTCTGGTTCGGAATGATGATCATGAAGACATTGGCCGACATGATCGTCGCGGTGAAGGCGCCGAGATGCAGGAAGGCCGCGCGGCCGGTGAAGATCTGGGTATAGCCCCAGGCCATGGCGACCAGCACGATATAGAGGAAGACCATCAGGCCCCAGGTGTTCTTGCCGAGCGGTGACTTGCAGAGCAGGTCGTAGCAGACCCAGCCGACGCCGAGCGAGGCAAGCGACAGACAGATCGCCTGCCATGGTTCGATGTCGAGCACGGTGCGGTCGATGAGGAAGAGATCGGCGCCGCCATAATAGACAACGGCCAAAAGGGCAAAGCCGGAGAGCCAGGTGGCATAGCTTTCCCATTTGAACCAGGTGAGATGCTCAGGCATCGAGGCCGGCGCAACCAGGTATTTCTGCACATGGTAGAAGCCGCCGCCATGCACCTGCCATTCCTCGCCATTGACGCCGGGCGGGAAACCCGGGAGTTTCACCAGGCCGAGATCCAGCGCGATGAAATAGAAGGACGAGCCGATCCAGGCGATGGCGGTGATCACATGCAGCCAGCGCACCGCAAACGACAGCCATTCCCAGGCGATGGCGAATTCATACATGCAAAGTCCCTTTCTTCCCCGAACGAGATACCTTGCAAAAACTTTGGGATGAAGGAAAGGGCGCAGGAGAGCCCGAAGGTATTTTGTACAGGGCTTTTGTGCGGCGCACCAAATGCCACCTGTTATTTTCTGCATTAGTCCTAATATGACGATTCTGTTACGTTCTATACGTGATGCCGCCGGAACGGGTGGTTCGCGTCGAACCGGCGGCTTTTCCCCAACTGGAGATCAGCTGATGCGCAGTATCCTGACAGGTATTCTGGTTGCGTATGCGTCTTGCGTTCATGCCCATGATTCAAAGAGCGGTTGGAGCTACGACGCCTTCTGCTGCAATGGCAACGAGCATACTGGCGATTGCCAGATGATCCCCTCGCAGAGCGTCAAGGTGATCAAGGACGGCTATCAGCTGACGCTGACGCCGGGAGACCACAGGCTGGTCACGCGCCAGCATGTGTTCAACTTTCCGCAAACCACGACACGGCGGTCCGAAGACAGCGAGTATCACCTGTGCCTGTTTCCCGACGAGAACACGCCGCGCTGTTTTTATGCGCCGGACATGTCGTTCTAAGCCTGCGGTATCGGGAGCGGTGGTGCCAGCGGTGGTGGAAGCGTTGCGGCCATCTCGTCATTGCCGAGCGTCCGGTCGATCCAGGTTTGAAAGGCGCGGATCTTTGGTGAGTTGCGCCGTGCATGCGGATAGACCATCCAGATGGGAGCGTGTGCCGCGCAGGCGAGCGGAAAAGGTTGAAGCAGGCGGCCCGAGGCCAGTTCCTCACGGAAGAAGAAGGGGCTGATAATGGCCACGCCCTGTCCGGCGATCGCAGCGCTCGCTTCCAGATCCTGCGCCTCGAACGTGTTCATGCTGTTGCCCTTGAGTGCAAGGTTCTGGACGCCCGCTGCGCTGAACCATTCCTTCCACCAATGATCATCCGGGCTGATGATCGGCAATTTCATCAGGTCTGACGGCTGGTGAACGCCGCCGATGCTGTCGGCGAGCTTCGGGCTGAGCATGGGCGTGAACGTCGCGCGGATCAGTTGGTGACTGACAAGGCCCGGCCATGGCCCGTCACCCCAACGGATCGCGATATCGGCGCCATCGCGAGCGAAATCGGTCATCTTGTTGACGCGCAGCAGGCGAACGGCAATGTTCGAATGGTCGAGTTGAAACGATCCCAGATGTTTTGCCAGCCATTGGGTGGCGAAGGTCGGGATCGAGTGGATCTCCAGCGTTTCGCCTGAGGCGTGGCGGGCCGATGCGACCGCGTCGACCATCAAGCCAAAGGCCTCGCTGACCTTTGGCAGCAGCCTTGCACCCGTATCGGTCAACTCGATCTGCCGCGGTTTGCGCAGGAACAGCGTCTCGCCGATATTGTCCTCCAGCAGCTTGATCTGATAGCTGACTGCCGTCTGGGTCATGCCGAGTTCTTCTCCGGCACGGGTAAAGCTGCCCAGCCGGCCCACCGCCTCGAAGACGCGCAGGGCATTGAGCGGGAACTGCTTCGACAGTTTCATGGATAAGTTCTCTTCATGAGCCGGCGCTGGAATTGAATTGGATCTGCGCTGCAGCTACCGCCATTCTGCACCCAATGCAGCCGTGAATGCAACGGTGTATGGAGGCAAGGATGACATCGATAATCAAGTCCCAATGGCTGTTCGTCAGCACATCTTTTGCCGGCTTGCGGCGGGCGGTGCGCCGCATTCTGGCAACCGATCACATGGCGGTCGACAGCCTGCCGGAGGCCCTGCGGCAAGATATCGGCCTGGAGGAAGGGCGGCCGTCAATGAACCGTTCAAAGGCCTTCTGGTCGGCAAATCGTCGCCTGGTCGATACGATCAGGACCGGACCGCTGTGATGTAATGTCAGTCTATTCAGTGGTTTGACGGGAAACGTTCTGATTGTGATTCGAGCGCTTGATGTGATGATTCAGCCTAGCAGGGTCGACAGGAGTTCAGCCGTCACCATGGCTGCAATCACCGGCGGTCTCTTGTCCTTGACGGCGCTGCCGCCGATCGGCAGGACGAGCCGCTCGAGGTTTGCAGCGTCGGCGCCCTCGCGTATCAGCCAGCGGGAGAAGGTAGCGCGTTTGGTCGCCGAACCGATCATGCCGACATAGCGCAGATCGGGACGGGCGAGCGCCTGTTTGGCGATCAGGAAATCCAATGCGTGATCATGGGTGAGGATGACCGCAGCACCTCCTTCGCCAAGCCTGGCGATTTCCGCTTCTGGCATGGCAACACGGCGAAACGCGATACCTTCGGGCAGGTGGCCATCGATATGCGCGCGGGTGTCGATCAGCGTGACATTGAACGGAAGGGC
>NZ_AHZC01000187.1 GCF_000247475.1 Rhizobium sp. PDO1-076
CACTCGGCGAGGTCGCGTCGCCGCTGATCGAGGCAAAGAATGTCGCCGTGACATTTTCCGGCGCTGGCAACATGTTCAGCGCCGCCGAAAAGAAGCTCGCCGTGAAAGGCGTCTCGCTGGCGGTGCGTCCCGGCGAGGTCGTGGCCGTGGTCGGGGGCTCAGGCTCCGGCAAGACCACGCTCGGCCGCGCCATGCTGGGCCTGCTGCCGCTGTCGGGTGGCGAGGTACTGTTCCGCAATCGCACGATGACGGGGGCGGACAAGACAACCGCACGGGACTATCGCCTGTCCTGCCAGCTGGTGTTCCAGGATCCCTATTCCTCGCTCGATCCGCGCCAGAAGATTGCCGATATCGTCGCTGAACCGCTGCGTCACGGGCCGGCTCTCAGCCGCGCCGAAAAAGCCGAGCGCGTCAGGGACATGCTTCATGAGGTGGGCCTTGCCGGGCTCGGCGAACGTTATCCCCATGCTCTGTCCGGCGGCCAGCGGCAGCGTGTCGCCATTGCCCGCGCCGTCATTCGCAATCCGGCCTTCGTCGTCGCCGACGAGCCGGTTTCCGCCCTCGACATGACGATCCAGAAACAGGTGCTCGACCTGTTCCGCAAGCTGCAGGAGGACCATGGCTTCGCCTGCATGTTCATCTCCCACGATCTCGGCGCGGTGTCGCGCGTCGCCGACCGCGTCGTCGTCATGCAAAATGGCCTGATCGTCGAGGAGGGCAGCGTCGGGGCGGTGCTCGACAATCCGCAGCATGCCTATACGCGGGCGCTGATCGAGGCGACGCCGACGCTTGGCATAGCGGCGTGAGGCAGGGTCGAGGCGGAGCACATAGAAGAGGATGGTAATATGAGGAATGCCGACGCCGTCTGGGCGATCGTCGATCAAAAGAGCCCTGCCTTTTTCGAGCTGAGCGACCGCGTGTGGGACACGCCGGAGACCAATTACGAAGAGCACCGCTCGGTGGCCGAACATCTGCTGCAGCTGGAAGCGGAAGGTTTCCGCGTAGAACGCAACATTGCCGGCATCCCGACCGCCGTCATGGGCGAGGCGGGCGAAGGCGGCCCAGTCATCGCCATCCTGGGCGAATACGACGCCCTGCCGGGCCTCAGCCAGGAAGCCGGCGTGGCCGAGGAGCGCCCGCTGATCTCCGGCGGCAACGGCCATGGCTGCGGACACAACCTGCTCGGCTCCGGCTCGATGCTGGCCGCCGCGGCGGTGAAGGATTATCTCGCCGTGAACGGCCTCGAGGGACGCGTGCGCTATTATGGCTGTCCGGCAGAGGAAGGTGGTTCGTCCAAGGGGTTCATGGTCCGCGCCGGCGTGTTCGATGATGTCGATATCGCCATTTCCTGGCATCCCGCGGCCTTCAGCGGCGTCAACAATCCGATTTCACTGGCCTGCAGCGAGATGAATTTTCATTTCTCCGGGCGCGCCTCCCATGCCGCGGCCACGCCGCATCTGGGTCGCAGTGCTCTCGATGCCGTCGAGCTGATGAATGTCGGCGTCAACTACATGCGCGAGCACATGCCCACCACCGCCCGCGTCCATTATGCCATCACCGATGCCGGTGGATCGGCGCCGAATGTGGTGCAGGCACGCGCGACGGTGCGCTACCTCGTGCGGGCGCGAAGCCTGCCGGAGCTTCTGGCGCTGGTGGCACGGGTTCGCAAGATCGCCGAGGGCGCGGCGCTGATGACCGAGACGGTGATGCGCCAGGAGATCGTCTCCGGCGAAGCCAACCTGATGGGCAATGCACCGCTGGAAGAATGCATGCATGGCCAGCTGGAACGTCTCGGCCCGGCGGTGTTCGACGACAGTGACAAGGCGATCGCGCGGAAATTCCAGGCGACATTCCTGCCGGAGGACATCAGTTCTTCCTATGCAAGGTTTCATCTGAAACCGAAAAAAGACGAGCCGCTCTGCGACCTGATCGTGCCGCTCTATGCCGGTGACGGATCGATGGTCGGTTCCACCGATGTCGGCAGCGTCAGCTGGGTGGTGCCAACAGTGCAGATGCGCGGCGCGACCTACGCGATCGGAACACCCGGCCATTCCTGGCAACTGGTCGCCCAGGGCAAGCTGCCGGCCGCCCACAAGGGCATGGCGCACGCTGCCAAGGTCATCGCCGGTACGGCAATCGAACTGATCCTCAATCCCACGCTGATCGCAGCAGCAAAGGCCGACCAACGCGCACGCCTCGATGGCAATCCCTTCGTGAACCCCATTCCGGACGATGTCATGCCGCCCATTCCTCCAGCGTCCAGCGGGTCTGGCAAGGCATAATGGTCCGCGAGGTGCTTGCCTTCGGCGACAGCCTCACCTGGGGCGTCGACCCTGGTACAGGGCGGCACCCTTTCGCGGATCGCTGGACCTCCATCCTGGAAAGCATGGACGGCGACATGCGTGTGATTGCCGAGGGGCTGCCGGGAAGGACGACCTGCTTCGACGATCATGATGGTCCCGCCGACCGAAACGGCGCGAGTATCCTGCCGGTGCTGTTGGCCAGCCATTCTCCCCTTGATACCGTCATCATCATGCTGGGCACCAACGACCTGAAACCGCATCTCTGCGGCAAGGCCGAGGGCGCTGCCAAAGGTATCGAACGGCTTGTCGAAATCGTCGTGACTTTTCCGTATGGCCATGGTCGTCCACCGCCCAATTTGCTGCTGGTCAGCCCACCGCATTTCCGCAAGCCCGCCACACCCGACGGAGTTCTGTCAGGCGGACGCAGCATCGCGGAGTCACGCAAGCTTGCCGGCCTTTATGCCGCAATCGCTGCCCGGTGGGGATGCGGTTTTTTTGAGGCCGCCACGGTTGCGGAAGCATCCCTGAAAGACGGAATCCATCTTGACGCCCAAAACACACGGGCAGTCGGTGCGGCCATCTCTTCATTGCTCGGGACACATTGAGCCAATCGGAACCACGTCATCAGAAACTGCAAGCACCGAAAGCAGGAAGCCGCGGGCCAAAGGGAAACTTTTAACCGGGCGGCATCATCGGCACCGGTGATTGTCTCGATCCGCATGCCGACAGGGGCAGGCACAAGGGCGTGCCGTCGACCGGATGGGGAATCACCATCGCATCGATGCCAAAAACCGACCTGATCAAGTCCGGTTTCAGCAGTTCGGCGGGCCTGCCAGCCGCATGGATGCCGCCGTCGGCCACGGCGATGATGTGATGGACCGGCATACTGCGCGGCGTGATTGAGATCGTGAACGACCATGACGATGGTCCGTCCGC
>NZ_AHZC01000186.1 GCF_000247475.1 Rhizobium sp. PDO1-076
GGTAAGGCTCACCGACACTTGCCTCCTTCTTGCTTCGGCGCCGTTCGTGCGCTGGCAAGACAACCATGCCCGGAAGCCCTGAGATGCTGGAGATCGATCATCTGAGAAAGATCTATGCGAACGGGGCGCATGCGCTCGAGGATTTCAGTCTGAGGGTAGGCGAGGGTGAAGTCGTTGCCATCATCGGCGGATCCGGATGCGGCAAGAGCACGCTGCTTCGGTTGGTTGCGGGGCTTGAAACGCCTACCGGGGGTGAAATCCGGTTGGGAAGTCGTCGTCTGGTCGAGCCGGACGAACGAGTGAATATTGTTTTCCAGGAGCCGAGGCTTTTCCCGTGGCTGACGGTCGCCGACAATATCGGTTTTGGTCTCAGTCACCTCGGCACACGGGAGAGGGCAGACCAAGTCGATGCGGCTCTCGCGCGGATCGGTCTTTCTGGTTTCGGGAAGCGCTGGATACGGGAGCTCTCGGGCGGGCAGGCACAGCGGGTGGCACTCGCCCGTGCCTTGGTGACGCATCCGGCGGTTCTGCTCCTCGACGAGCCATTCTCTGCGCTCGACGCGATGACACGTGGCGACCTCCAGGATCATCTGTCGGACTTGTGGCTGGAGAATGGAACAACGATGCTGCTCGTGACGCATGATATTGACGAGGCCTTGGTCTTGGCAGACAGGATCGTGGTCATGCAGCCGTGGCCGGGTCGCACTCTTGATGTTGTGTCCGTCAACCTGCCGCGCAGGCGTGACCGCAACTCTGCCAACTTCACCGAGCTTAAACGCGAGCTTTCGGGACTACTCGAGCGGTCGCTGGCGCGCGAGTTCGGTGGGCGCCTCGTGAACAAATGAGTGGAAAATGCTACCTGCCAGACTGCTGCGTGACGCGATTACCGAGAACGTCATTCCTTTTATTGTCGGTGAATTGGTTTTCATTGCTTCATGTCGGTGCCTTCCTTGAAGGCTTTGCCAAGAACTCTCGCCAAAGGAAACAAGTTTTTCGTTTGGCACTGGGCCAATTGACCAAGTCTATTTAATCGATAGGCTTTCTGCATCCAACCATGGAGGAAACCAATGTCTCTCATTTCCAAAAGCCTGGTCGCTGCGCTCAGCATAGGCCTCGCCCTGTCGGGCGCGACGACAACCTTTGCGCAGACAACACTTCTTAACGTGTCCTATGATCCGACACGCGAATTTTACAAGGAATTCAATGACGCCTTTGCGAAGCACTGGAAGGCTGAGACAGGCGAAGACGTGACCGTTCAGCAGTCGCATGGTGGTTCCGGCAAGCAAGCGCGTGCGGTCATCGATGGCCTCGATGCCGACGTTGTGACCCTCGCTCTCGAAGGCGACATCAACGCCATTGTCAAGGAAACCGGCAAGATCAAGGAAGACTGGCGCGGCCGGCTGGAAAATAACTCTTCGCCCTACACCTCGACGATCGTCTTCCTCGTGCGCAAGGGCAACCCGAAGGGCATCCAGAACTGGGGCGATCTGGTCAAGGGCGACGTCCAGATTGTCACACCGAACCCGAAAACTTCGGGTGGTGCACGCTGGAACTATCTCGCGGCGTGGGCGTGGGCCAATGAAGAATTCGGTGGAGACCAGGAGAAGATTAAGGCCTATATCGCCGACCTCTACAAACGTGCGCCAGTTCTCGACACCGGTGCTCGCGGATCCCTGACCACGTTTGCCCAGCGCGAGATCGGCGATGTCTTGCTCGCTTGGGAAAACGAAGCCTATCTCGCAGGCCAGGAATTCGGTGCTGACTCTTTCGAGATCGTCGTTCCGCCGATTTCCATTCTTGCCGAGCCGCCAGTGACGGTTGTTGACGGGAATGTCGATGCCAAGGGCACACGCAAGCAGGCCGAGGCCTATCTCGCCTATCTCTATTCCGAGGAAGGTCAGAACCTCGCCGCCAAGCATTTCTACCGCCCGGCCAAGCGTGACTTGGTGAAGCCGGAACTCCTGACACAGCTTCCCGATATCAAACTGGTTTCAATTGATGATCCGTTGTTTGGAGGCTGGAAGAAGGCGCAGCCCGAACACTTCGGAGATGGCGGTATCTTCGACCAGATCTACAAGCCGCGCTGATCACGTTTAAGACAAATTCCTGGCCCGCTTCGCTAATGCGATGCGGGCTTTCTCATATTCTCCGCCATCTGCGGCACGAGCCATGCAGGAACGACTACGGGCTCGTGGCGCTTGACGGACCGCCGAAGTGGCATGGCTCTGCATTTGGCTGTCCACGATAGTAACCGGTGTTCCGCCCCCACGTTGGGCGCCGTCGCCTGATCTGTGATCGACGTTCCATGGATGAAGAACGGGAGTTGCTCCATGAAGACTACATTGGAGTTTCTCAGAACCGGCAAGACTCGACGTGAGGGTCACCGACATTGGCCAGATGAGGTCAAATCGAAGATCGTTTCGGAAAGCTTGCGTCCAGGTGTGACAGTGAACGAAGTTGCGCAGCGCTATCGATTGCGAGCGAACAGTTAACTGATCCTGCCAGCACCGGGGGATGCGTTAGAGTTTGCGGCGATGATCGTCGATCCGCCTGTTTCGGACCCGCCGCCCAAAACCGTTGGTCGCCCCGAAATCGTCCTCGGCCCCGTACGATACGTTATCACCGCGCGCGCGTCGCAACGAAGTCCCCGCTCGGCTAGACTTTGGCCTACATGGCCAAATACTGAGATGGACTGAAGCTCTTCCTGACCGACGGCCGCATCGAGATTGATGGTAACAGCGTTGAGAGGACCATCCGGCCGATTGCCCTCAATTGGAAGAACGCGCTCTCTGCGGGCCATGGCGCAGGAGCCGAGAGCCGGACGACCGTCGCCTCGCTCTTTGAGACCTGTAAACTCAACGCCGTTGATCCGCAGATGTATTTGGCCGCCACGCATATCGCCATTTTCAACAGCCACAAGCAGAGCCGAATGGATGAACTTCTGCCGTGGACTTTTTCAGGACGAACAAACGGCTGAAGTCTGCCGTCGGCCCGAAGCGCGCGTTCGCCGTCAGCTTGACACCAATGCGCCCTCCCTGGATCATCCTGCCCTGGAGGATACTCATGGACATGGTTACGCTGGACTACTTCCGAGAGCCGGGCCCGCATTCCACGGCAAAGAGGAATAAGGTCGGGCTGGGAGGCGCTCCAACGGACATCGCCGACCTAGCCGCCTGGATTCAGGGAAGAATGCTTCACGAACACTGGGCGTCGAGATATGGCGAAGAACTGACCCCGGAGCGCCGTGAACTCTCGCAAA
>NZ_AHZC01000185.1 GCF_000247475.1 Rhizobium sp. PDO1-076
CAGGTCTCCTAGAGAGATCTGTGTGCTAACCGCATTACGCAACCGCCTGCGTTGCAAGGAGATTTGGGTGTCGGGCGCCGATCGCTATCGCAATCCCGACGAGGATCTGCCAAAGGACTTTGAAGAGCGGCGCGCGGACTATTATAGCGAACTCGGCCGCAGCCAGGATGCCGGCGCTTTTGTCGCCGGCCTTCGCGAGCAGATGACGCAGGCGCTCCAAACACTGAATGCCGAGATCCCCCGCAATTCCAAAGTCCGGCTTGTGGGGGGCATCAAAAAACGCATTTCGATTGCCCCGTTCGAGCCTTTGGCTCCCCCACCCACGCTGGAGAGGATCAAGGCCGAACTTGAGCGGCGCTGGCCAATGACGGATCTGATCGACGTTTTGACAGAGACTGCGCAACAAACCGGGTTCCTCAAGGAGTTCACATCGTCAGGCGACCGAGTGGTTCTCGACGCCGACACCTTGCACCAGCGCCTGATCCTTTGCCTTTACGGCCTGGGCACCAACGCGGGCCTGAAGCGGGTGAGCGCGGGCTCTGAAGATGTCAGCTATTCGGAGTTGCTGCATGTCAGGCGGCGTTTCATCGACAAGCAAGCTTTGCGCTGTGCGACGGCCTTGGTGAGCAATGCCATCTTCGAGGCGCGCGACACAAACATATGGGGTGAGGCCGGGACCGCTTGCGCTTCCGATTCCACCAAAATCGGCGCCTGGGACCAGAACCTTATGGCCGAGTGGCATGTTCGCTATCAGGGGCGTGGCGTCATGATCTATTGGCATATGGAACGCCAATCGACCTGCATCTACTCGCAGCTCAAGCGCTGCTCCTCCTCGGAGGTCAGCGCAATGATTGAAGGCGTGCTGCGTCACTGCACGGATATGGAGATCCAGCGTCACTATGTCGATAGCCATGGCCAAAGCGAGGTTGCCTTTGCCTTTTCCCACCTCCTCGGTTTCGAGCTGGGCCCCCGATTGAAGGCCATCGCCCGCCAGAAACTCTACCTCCCATCCACGAATATGCGCGATGCGCTTGGCAAGCTGGCGCCGATCCTCACGCGCGAGATCAACTGGGCGCTGATCGAGCGCCAATATGACGAGATGATCAAATATACCGCCGCGCTGCGTCATCGGACGGCGGATCCGGAAGCAATTCTGCGCCGCATTGCCGGATCGGCAGTGCAGCATCCGACCTATGCCGCGCTCGCCGAACTCGGCAAGGTAATCAAGACCATTTTTCTGTGCAAATATATCGGCTCGGAAGGTCTACGCCGCGAGATCCATGCTGGCCTTAATGTGGTCGAGAATTGGAACGGCGCTCACAGCTTTATCTTTTTCGGCAAGGGCGGTGAGGTTGCGACCAACCGGCTGGAGGATCAGGAGCTTTCCGTTCTGGCCCTTCATCTGCTGCAAAATTGCATGGTCTATGTGAATACGCTGATGCTGCAGCGCGTCCTGGCAGAACCTGCCTGGTTGAAACGCATGACGCCGGCCGATCATCGCGCGGTCAACCCAGGCATTCACAGCCACCTCAATCCCTATGGCCGTTTCGATCCGGACTTCAACCGGCGCATTGATTTTGGCATGGCGAGGGCCGCGTGATGGATGCCAATTACCACCGTGCGCAAACGTTCGTATGTGCGACACCCGCGGCACCTCCACAAAAGCGGGCTTCAGAACGTCGCAAAAACCTGTCGCCAAATGAAACGCAAACGCAACAGGCAAAAGCGACAATCTGCGCACTCCTCGGCCACGCTCGCGTCTCCAAGGCCGAGGATCAGGACACCGGCCCTCAGATCGAAGCTCTTGAGGCCGCGGGCTGTCGGCGGATCTTCGAGGAAAAGGCATCGGGCGGCCGCTGGGACCGGCCCGAACTTCACCGTCTCCTTGACAGGCTCGGTGCCGGCGACGTGCTGGTCGTCTGGAAGCTTGATCGGCTGTCCCGCTCGCTCAAAGACCTGCTGGTGATCCTGGATCGCATCGAAAAAGCCGGCGCTGGGTTCCGGTCACTGACCGAAAACATCGACAGTACAACGGCGTCCGGGCGCATGATGATGCACATGCTTGGCTCGTTCGCCGAGTTCGAACGCGAAATGGTCCGAGAGAGAACGCAAGCTGGACTGCGCGCCGCACGCGCCCAGGTCCGCGGCGGTGGGCGCCAACCCAAGCTTACTAAACCTCAACAGGCCGAAGTCATCACCATGCTCAAAACCGGCCGTTCGGCTGCCGACGTCGCTCGCCTGTTCCGCGTCCATCGCACCACAATCAGCCGTATCGCCAGCAATGCCGCAATTAAGGAGCCATAGCCCGAACCAAGAGTTCACGCTCCGTTCCAAACTTTGGCCATTTTTCTATCTACCGGCTCACTGGGCCTTATTCGCAACGCGGCTGGACGGCCGCAACCATCGACGACAGCATGGATTTTTGTCGATCTGCCGCCTCTCGATCGACCGATTGCTTCGGCATCCGCCCCCCCTTTTCGCCAGCGGCAGAGCGGTGTGCTTTTGCGGTAGTGCTATCGATCATATGGATGTCCCGATCGGTCGTTTGCACCAGAGCTCCAAACAGTCGCCGCCATATCCCTTTAGCTGACCAGCGATGGAAGCGATTATAGACCGTTGTCGAAGGCCCGTAGCAGGATGGACAATCCTGCCACCGGCAACCGGATCGCAAGACGTGGATGATCCCGCTGATAACCCGGCGGTCGTCGGTACGATGAGCGCCGCGTTGGTTGGTCGGAAGCAGCGGCGAAATCACCGCCCACTGATCGTCATCAAGCCAGAAACTCGCCTGCCATGGTCGAACATTCCTGCTTCTGCAGGCAATGAAACATGGACAGCTAATCTCATCATCAATTTGATTGGGTTTCGACCCTAATGCGGGCTTTGACCTGCGTCACACCGCAAAATCTTCAGCTTCAGAAGCTCATCTTCAACTGACTTTACGTTGCCGGACGCGCAGTTTGTCTGCTCGAGCCGGGCAATCTGGCTAAGGATGACCTGATCGAACTGCGACAGAAGATGGTTCGTTAGATTTTTCAACTCGAGGGCGGTTATTTCATCTCGGGTCTCGCCAGCGACATACCGGTCATACGCCGCCTTGAGATCGTTTGTTTGCGCCACCAGGAAATCGACGTGGTCCTGCTCCTCCTTCGGCTGACAAGTCTGGGCCTCGGGATTGTTATTAGGTAGTGCAGGTGCTGCGGCGCTTGTAGTGCGCGTCAATCTTGTGCCAGTCATTCAGGTCAGATCCCTCTGGTTTCGCGAATGGAGGATCTCCCCTTAGACTCTCGATGATCGAGAGGCTGTACTGAATGGGACATGGCGGG
>NZ_AHZC01000184.1 GCF_000247475.1 Rhizobium sp. PDO1-076
TCGCATCAGAACGTCGACATCGACATCCTGGCCGACGATCACACGCCTGCCGTTCGCACTCACTATGAATAGCCCCGAGATTTGTAGACACCTTCTTTCCTAATTTTGAGGCAAGAAGATCACCATGAGCAAATCGAATTTCAGCGAAGAGTTTAAGCGCGACGCGGTGCGTCAGATCACGGAACGGGGCTATCCGGTTGCAGAGGTCTCGCAGCGTCTGGGTGTGAGCCCGCACTCGCTCTATGAGTGGAAGAAGAAGTTCTCCTCCGTGTCTGGCAACCCGGGCAACGACCAGTCCGAAGAGATCAGGCAGCTTAAGAAGGAACTGGCGCGTGTCACCGAGGAGCGCGACATATTAAAAAAAGCGACCGCGTATTTCGCCAGGGATGCAAAGTGAAGTACGCGTTCGTTGCCCAGCATCAGCAGCGATTTTCGGTGCGAATGATGTGCCGCCTGTTCCGCATCCATCCCAGCGGGTTTTATGCCTGGCTTCGGATGCCCTTGAGCAAGCGTGCCTGTGAGGACAAGCGGCAGATCGATCTGCTCCAGACGGCTTGGGAAGAGAGCGGCAAGGTCTACGGGTATCGCAAGCTTCATGACGACCTGCTCGATCATGGTGAGGCATGCTGCCCCAACCGGGTTGCCCGCCTAACCCGGATTGCCGGTATCAAGGCTCAGATCGGCTATAAGCGCCGTCCTGGAATTTACGGCGGCAGGCCTTCCATTGTCATCGACAACACTCTGGACCGTCAATTCGACGTTGCTGCTCCGGACAAGGCGTGGGTTACCGACATCACCTACATCCGAACCAACGAAGGCTTCGCCTATCTCGCGGTGGTGATCGATCTCTATTCCCGCCGCGTCATCGGCTGGTCGATGCAGAGCCGTCAGACAACGGACGTCGTGCTGCAGGCGTTGTTGATGGCTGTCTGGAGGTGGAAACCAAAGGAAAAGGTTCTGGTGCATTCGGATCAGGGATCGCAATTCACTAGCATGGACTGGGCAGCGTTCCTGAAGCACCACAATCTGGTTCACTCGATGAGCCGACGGGGCAACTGCCATGACAATGCCGTGGCTGAGAGCTTCTTCAATCTGTTGAAGCGGGAGCGGATACGCCGAAAGGTCTATCGCTCAAGAGACGAAGCCAGGCAGGACGTGTTCGATTACATCGAGATGTTCTACAACCCGAAGCGCAAACATGTCAGAAACGGGATGCTGTCGCCCGTCGAGTTCGAAAAGCAGCAGAAAACGTAACCCGAGGGTGTCTACGAAACTCGGGGCTATTCACTATCTCCATTCGGGTCGCCGTCGATAGGGCCTTCGCATCCGCTGGCGGTGCCTCTGGCATCACGACAGCTGGCACGAAACCTTCGATCCGTCCGCGACCAAAATTACCTTCCCGCAACAACTGCCGCCACCGATACAATTGCGATCGGGAGACTCCGTGCTTCAAGGCTGTCGCTGAAACCTGATGCCCATCGCCGGAAAAGCCCTCTTCGACAATCCTCAGCTTCGCCTCGTCCGTAAAACGGCGGCGTCGGCCGGTCTCAATAATATCAAGGCGGCTTATGAGTGTCCGCTCACTGTCCTTATACCTGTCCATAAGGACAAAACGACAGATTCACGGAAAATTCTCAAGGCGGCCCACCTCGGATGCTTACGCAAGTTCACAGCATCAGCTCAACAGGGTAGCGCTTTGTTGCCGCTCACCGTGATGGCCAATTTCGTCATGCCCCCAACCCTGCGGCTTGCGGGATATCTCGTGATCTTCGGTACGCTTCTCCGCTGACCATCAGCTTCCAGGCTGCAGTTTCCGATGATTTACCGGACGGCATTCCGATCAAATACCGGACACGGTTCCGAGAATTAACCGGACGCGATTCCGATTAATCACCGGACAGTTTTTCCAGACAGATAGTGCCTTTGGGTCAGCAACCTTGGCATGCATTCCTTTTAATCGCGAGGAATGTAGATGCCGCAGAGACGAAGGCTGACCATGAGACAACTGAGACACCTACTTCGACTAAGTTCGGACGGCGTAAGCGTTCGTGATATCTCCGATGTGCTTGGCATCGCACGTAGCGCGGTGCAGGACAGCATCGGGCGCGCCTCGGCAGCAGGACTTTCCTGGCCTTTGGCTGCCGACCTGGCCGACGATGTTCTTGAGGGGCGGCTGTTCACGCGAGCCGGCGTCAAACAGGGTCAGAGCCGCCGTCCGGAGCCAGATTGGAGCGTGATTGCGGTCGAGGTGAAGAAGCCAGGCGTGACGCTGTCGCTGCTCTGGGAGGAGTACCGTGCCGTGCATCCTGACGGTTACGCCTTCAGCCGTTTTTGTGAACTGTTGTTAACCTGGATTCAGCGCCGTGCGATCCCAACGAAGCCTCTGGACATAATCCGAAAAGGCTGCTTCATTGCCTCTGTCTGGGCCATTCATTTCAGCTTTCGCCTGCTGACCGTGAATCGCCTCCGCTAGCACATCATGGCTTGGCGAAAATCCCCGGATTTTGTGATGCGTCAGATGGGAACGAAAGGAATTCGTCGATGGTCGGCAAGATGTTACCAAGTGCGATCGTAAAGTATCAGTACCACCAGGCAACAAGGGACCCCATTGAAAAAGAATATTTTTCAGCATTCATAAAGGATCCGTCTGGGAAGGAAAAGGTCGGGCAGAAACATCAGGATTATCAGTTATTAAATTTTCTCACGATAAAGCTTCCAGAAGAATCTGATGACTCGTTCGATAAGGCCGAATTAAAAGAACTCAAATACACATCAAAATTAAAATTTTTTAGAAAAACACAAAATAGTGATAATAATACATTCGCCGGAAAGCGAGTAACATATTTGACGGAGCGCGGTGTGGATATTAACGACGCCAAAAAGTATGCGTTGGCAAAGGGTAAATTCAGGGATATTCTGAAGTCCGCCCGCACTGATAAAAAGAACCTTATTGCTAAGAGACGAGAAGTAATCCGAACAATGGTTTTGACTGATTACAAAAATTCTGCCTATTTCGGGAAATACGTTTGGAGACAAATCTCTGCTATTTCTCTGCACACCCAACTTGGGTATACTAAAGATTCCGAAGTACCTATGGGTAGAGTCAAATTTTACATTGTCACCGGCAACACAGAGAAAGCAGAAGATGAGGCCAGAGCGGCATTTAATTTGGATGGGTCCGAGCCAAAATCTGCAGAGACAATCGAGGAGAAAATCAATACGCTGATGACAAAGCTCAGTGGTGTACCTGTTGACATCGCCTCCAATCGCACTTTCTCGACAATCAAACCAGGGGCGAACGATCTCTCTAATAGCTTCTTCAAACCGGCGATCGAGCCCCGCGAGTTCGGGTAGCAGGGTTGGGCTTGCTTCGGAAAAGCGGAGC
>NZ_AHZC01000183.1 GCF_000247475.1 Rhizobium sp. PDO1-076
AGGCCCATCAAACTTCTCGGCACCGAATAGCCGCAGTTTTAGGCAACCGCTAACAAATCAGACTCCTCTCCTTCCGGAAAGCCCCGTTAACCCGAGTTCAGGGCCGTGCCGAAATCCTATGTCGCATTCTGTACCTTTGCGGGGACGGACCCAACACCGCCCATCTGAAGCATTGCGCCCGAGACCAGTTCACGTCTTGCGTTCCTGCAAGAACCAATCCGCAAGGCTGTGTGGTGCAGACGAATGAGGGGCGTGGCCGAAGCGCCTGGCGGCCCGCGCGTCAGTCGGTCGAAAACCATACTCCGCATGAAACTGGCGGCTGAACAGCGCTGGGTCGTTGAAGCCATAACTATAGGCAATGGTGCTGATCAGTCGATGATCCGCTTGGTCGGCAATGGCCTTGCAGCAAGCCGCAAGCCGCCTCTTTAGAATAAATTTTGCGACACCACCTTGTGGCTCGAAGAGATAATACAGTAGTCGACGCGATACGCCGAGCGCGGCGCTCAGTGAGGACGGTCCCAAATACGGCGAAGACAGATTGTCCTCTATATATTTGCGTGCCATGTTGAAGCGCAGACCTGCAGTCGGTTGTCTGGCGGCCGCCACATTGTCCGGCGATGGCTTGATCGCCGCATTAATCAGTTGCGTCAAAACCCTCGTCAGCGTTGCCACGTCTGCAACCGTCATCCGTGGCCCCCATTCTTCCAACGCCAGCAGACACTCCTTCAGGATTTGGCCCATGGGGCCGAGGATCAAAGTGTGATCGGCCCCATCCAGACGGTCTGACAGGCTGGCAAAATTGTCCCTGGGGAGAAAGAGCGCCACTTCGCTTATTCTGCTATGGCAACCCTCAAACGGATATGCCAACGATTTCACCCTGATTGTGCCGGATCGTGCTTGCAATACCCGTTTGGCGCTGCGCCCAATATCTTGACCCTGCTTGAGAATGCTCATGCACCAATGGTCAATTCCTGAGCGTCGGATCAAATCCTCGTCGCGACGATAATTTAGGCTGTCCAGATTGGTCACCGTCAGAAGCACCGTCCCAAGATCATATCCGCGGGCTTTGCAACGCAGGCCTTCCTCAGCCTCCTTCTTCTGCTCAATCTCCATCAAGGGGGACATCAGGTCGCGCCAGAACTGAAACTGTTGCGATACTGGCCGAACCAGTGTCGTCACGCAATCTGGTCGAATATGATCGGCAGCTGCGGCCGCCGAGTTGCCAATGGAACCCACGAAGACTACCTCTTATCTGGCAACTAGGCGCACCTGTGTCCTCCATAGCGCAGTGCTTCATTCAACACTGACCACAGGAGTCACGCAGCTGCGGCGACACGATCCAACATGAGAACTGCAAAATTCGCTGGCCGCACTCTGGGCGTGCATAGAATTGCTCTAGTGGCACTGTTTCTCTCTCTCGAGACCGAGCATCCTGCGCCCGGAACGCTCAAGTCGCGTTTGATTGAGGACTGCGTTCTGCATCAAAGAATTGGGAATGAGCGTGGCATGTTGTCCTCCCCGGCAAAATGGTTAGTATCAAATATGCCCACGCCCCGGCCCGAAAGGCACGATATGAGATCGACCGCGTCTTCGGCGGGAGCGATGCTTCTTCGAACGTTCATGGTCTGCTCCATCGAAGATGTGCGGGAGCATTCGAAATCCGCGTCCGCATTTCCTCTTGATGTTGACCAAGGGCTTCGTTCGCGACGTGTCTGATGCTTTTCCCGACCGAGATGTCGCGATCGATCGTTGTTGTCACCGTTGTAAAGCCCGTGGTAATATATGCGCGAGGCGTTGTTTTTCCCAAACCGAGACAAGGATGGCTCAGGATCTCAAAATCTTGCTTCTGGGCGAACTACGAATCGTGTCGCAGGGAGAGGATGTTGCGCTCCCCGCTTCGCGGAAGGCTCGGGCGCTTCTGGCCTTCCTTGTCGCGACCGGGCGGCCGCACCGGCGCGAGCGACTGTGCGAATTGTTCTGGGGCATGCCCGACGATCCCAAGGCGGCATTGCGATGGGCATTGAGCAAGCTGCGCGCGGTCGTGGATACTCCTGGCCAACCACGCATCTTCGCCGACCGAGAGCGGGTCTATGTCGATGTGGACGGCATCGATATCGACATCCGGAGCATCCACAAGAAGTTGCGACAGTCTGACGGACACTTTGCCGTCGAAGAGTTGGAGGGAATGGCGCAGCAACTTGACATGCTGCTGCTCGATGGTCTCGATGGAGTGGGCGACGAAACATTTCAGTTCTGGCTGACATCCGAGCGCGAAGACGCCGGGGTGGCGCGTGTCGAAGTTTTGCAGCGGCTCGCGATGCATCCCAAGGCGACTCCAATCTCGAAGGAAAAGTGGGCGCGGCTATGGCGTGCTGCAGACCCCTTAGGCGTCAAGGCGCACGAGCGTGCCTCGCCGACCGCGACCACAGCTGATCCACGTGGTGCCGTCGTACCGCGTGGCCGCGGCGGTGGCACGCAGCTGTCCACGCGCACCGACGACCGGGTGCGCGCGAGAACACCCGGCGCCAGGGCCCGCGCCCTCCGAGCGCAGCGGATCGGTTTCTGCGAAGTGCGCGACGGCACCAAGATCGCCTATGCAACCGTTGGGTTGGGGCCGCCGATGCTCAAAGCCGCCAATTGGCTCAACCATCTGGAGTTCGATTGGGGGAGCCCGATCTGGGGGAGAAGTTTCGCCACGATCGCCCGTTATCGCTCCTTTATCCGCTATGACGAACGCGGCTGCGGCCTGTCGGACTGGGACGTCGAGGACCTGAGCTTCGAGGCCTTCGTCGAAGATCTGGAGGCGGTAGTCGACAGGCTTGGTCTCGACCGCTTCCCCCTCCTCGGCATCTCACAGGGGTGCGCGGTGTCGATCGAATATGCCGTGCGCCATCCGGAGCGGGTGACGGGCCTCGTGTTGATCAGCGGCTACGCGGCCGGTTGGCGGCTGCTGGCGAGCCCCGACGAGCAAGACCGGCGCGAGGCGGTGATGAAGCTGACCGAGGTCGGCTGGGGTACCAACAATCCGGCGTACCGGCACATCTTCTCGCAGACCTTCATGCCCGAGGCAAGTGCGAATGACCTCGCCTGGTTCGACGAATTCCAGCGCCTGACGACGTCGCCCATCAATGCAGCGCGTTTCCAAGAGGCATTTGGCCGCATCGACGTCCGTCACAGACTGGCACAGGTCAAGGCACCCACCATCGTGCTGCATTCCATGCACGACCAGCGTATCCCTCTTGACCAGGGCCGGGCAGTCGCTGCGGGCATTCCGGGCGCGCACTTCGTTCCGCTTGAAAGCCGCAACCATATCCTCATCGACCACGAACCTGCCTGGAGGGTCTGTGTCGAAACCGTGGCGCAGTTCATGGCCGAAAAGGGGATCTAGGAGACCTGTGG
>NZ_AHZC01000182.1 GCF_000247475.1 Rhizobium sp. PDO1-076
CAGGTCTCATTAGGAACAAACGTTGCGGAAATCATCTTGGCCAGTGATCATTGCGGTATTCCGCCAGCAGGATTTGGTGGGCGGGGTGATCAAAGGCCTGGCGCGCCAGCCATCGGACGTGGGCGCGCGCCCATGGCGTGCGGCCGGTATAGATCCGGCCGTGGCGCAGCAAGAAAGACTGGAGTTGCTGACGTGCCTGCTTCAACGCGTCGTTGGCAGCCTCGCGAGCCCGCACCAGGTCGCGAATGGCCTCATGACCTTCGTCCGGAACCCAGACCGAGGTCAGCTCACCCGCCCGGTGCAGGCGCGCCAGGCTGACGGCATCGCGGCGGTTGGTCTTCACCCGGTCGCCCGGTCGCTTGGGCACCAGAGACGGCGCGACCACCATGCAGTCATGTCCCAGTTCAACAATCTGGCGATAAAGACCGTAGCCGGTCGGGCCGGCTTCATAGCAAAAGTGAAGCTTGGCTCCGCCCTTGGAAAGCTTGTCGACCATAGACGCCACCGACGCCGGCTCCGAAGAGATATCGCCGAAGAACCGCACTTCGCCGTTGCGCGCTCCATTCGCAACCGCCACTGAAATCTTCAGCTTCGACGTATCCAAGCCGATGAAAATTACGCTATTCTCTTTCATGGTTCGCCCTCGCTAAGCTTGGGGCTCGGCTCCGGCCGATCCAGAGCAACCCCCGAATTCAGCTTATCGCGGGGGCGGGCCACCTTCGCCCCGCGAACATACGGTCTAGGGGGAGGTTTTTAGAGGCGTCCGACCGTCTGATGTGTATCAAATGCTACAGATCAGACCCGCGGGTGGTGCTAAGCGACTCGCAACGAATGATGAAGAACGTTGGGATCTTACGGATTGCCTGCGAAGGAGAGCTGTCCGGTAGATGAACCGCGTGCATGGTTTCCCCACTCTTGTCAACATGGCTATCAAGCAGAAAGTGTATACTTCTCTTATGCGTATAGCCATTTCCACTCCCGTGGAAACTGTCCTCCACGGGTGCGATCAGTGTCGCACGTCTCGTGTGTTTAAGTCACCGATGGCCGTGAATAGCTAGGAGCCATCATGAACGAGGCTGTCCATCTGATTTCAATCGGCACTGCCGTTCCTGCAAATATCATTGAACAGCGCGATGCCGCCAGAACCGCACACAAGGCATTTGCGTCCCGTTTCGGAGATTTCGATCGGCTTGCAAAGGTCTTTGAAAGTTCGGGGATTAGGAGGCGATATGCAGTGCGACCGATCGATTGGTATCTCACCCCGCTGGACTGGCCCGCGCGCAATGCGGCCTACATCGATGGCGCTTGCGACCTCTTTGTCGTTGCTGCAGCAAATGCTCTGGAAATTGCCGGTCTCGACGGTAGCAAGGTAGACACCGTTATCACGGTTTCTTCGACAGGCGTCGCCACCCCGAGTCTGGAAGCCCGTGTCGCTAAAAGGCTCGGGTTTCGCGCAGACATCGAGCGGGTTCCGGTCTTCGGTCTTGGATGTGCCGGTGGCGTCTCCGGATTGTCAATTGCGGGTCGTATGGCTGCCTCGCGGCCAGGGTCCATCGTTCTTGTCGTTGCTGTTGAAACTTGCACCTTGTCTTTTCGGATGGACCAGGTGACGAAGGCAAACATCATCGCCACGGCTCTGTTCGGGGATGGCGCTTCCGCCTGCATTCTGCGAACTGACGCGCCTGGTATTGCGACCGTGGAAATGAGCGGCCAGCATATATGGCCAGATTCCCTCGAGATCATGGGTTGGAGCGTTGACAATGAGGGGTTCGGGGTAATTTTCGACCGGGCCATTCCACCTTTCGCGGAGGAAAACATCGCCGCCGCCGTTTCGGGCATCCTGGCACGTTCAGGACATTCACTCGCCGATATTGACCGCGTTGCATGCCATCCTGGTGGCGCGAAGGTGATCGATGCGCTGGAAAATGCCTTGACGCTCAGCCGAGGGACGCTGAACCACGAGCGTGACGTCTTGGCGGACTACGGCAATATGTCGGCGCCGACGGCATTGTTCGTTCTCGACCGGCTCGCTCAAGCCGGCCTGCCTTCGCGCACGTTGCTAACCTCGCTCGGACCTGGCTTTTGCGTCAGTTGCGTATCTTTGAAGAGGGCAATGTGACCGCAACGATTCTCCTATTGGCCGTCGTTACCCTTGAGCGACTGGGCGAGCTTTGGCTGGCACGTCGCAACACAAAGGCACTATTGGCGAGAGGCGCTACCGAGGTGGCTCCAGAACATTACCCGCTCATCGTCGTCCTTCACGGGATCTGGATCGCAGGTCTTTGGCTCATCGGGTGGGATAACTCTCTTAACCCGATATGGGTCATGCTGTTCCTTATACTGCAGGTCCTGAGGATCTGGGTGCTGTCGACTCTCGGCCCCCGTTGGACGACACGGATCATCGTTCTGAGGAATGCGGATCTCGTTAAAAGCGGTCCCTATCGGTTCCTCAATCATCCAAACTACGCTGTCGTCATCGGTGAAATCGCCGTGCTTCCGCTCTGTGTTGGAATGCCGATCTATGCTTTGGTGTTCTCAATGGCAAATGCTGCGGTTCTCACTATTCGTATACGTGCAGAAAGCGAGGCGCTATCAGAAGCGCAACATGTCTCAGCACTGTGATTTGACTGGAGTGCAGCGGTCGCCAGTTGCCATCTGGAGCGGCTTCTTCGCCATGTGCGCCGGCATGTTTTGGCCATCCTCGATGTGCAGGTCGTGGCATCATCGTTGCCGACCATCCAAATGACCCTGCAAATCCACCCCGATCAGATAAGCTGGGTACAGACGGCCTATTTGATCGCCGAGGTTGTTGCTATACCGCTTACGGGTTGCCTGACACGTCTGCTGAGCATGCGGTGGCTGTTTGCGTCGGCCCTAGCGGTCTTCACCGCTGCCTCGATCGGATGTGCCTTCAGTGGAAGCTTTGGGGATCTCGTCGCGTGGCGCATTCTCCATGGTTTTTCCGGAGGCACGCTCATACCGGCGGTGTTTTCTGCGGTATTCATCCTGTTTCCGTCCAACAGACGGGGATCCGAGCACGCCAGGGCAACAAGTTGTACCTCTTCCTTGCCGCTTAGCTTTCGAGCCGCCCCAGGCCGTGGCTCTTCACTAAGGGCGGCCTCCAGGCTGATCTCGACAAAGCGCTCTGATGTCCACTGTCAATGATTTGGGCAACGTCGCCTCTGCTTTAGCCAGCGCATTATTATGCATAGGTGCTCGTCGCGGTCGAAGACGACATAGACCCTGTTGCCGAGGGGACGCAGTCGGCGATCCGGCACAGGCCTTTGAGGGGCATCGTAAACTTAACGGAGGAAATGCCAGCGAAAGGCGCCATCCGGAGATATCTGTCATGCTCTTGCAATTTTCGCCCACAGGCTCATCGCCGCAGTGCGCAGTGCGCAGTTCGCGATGGTG
>NZ_AHZC01000181.1 GCF_000247475.1 Rhizobium sp. PDO1-076
GAAGAAACCGATGGTCTTGGTTACGTCGAGAATGAGCGTCGCGATCGCGCCCACCGCGAACGGCCATTCGAAACGGCTCCAGATATAGATCAGCATGGCTATGCTGGCGAGGATGACCGAGAGGAAACCGGCCGTTGCCAACTCGCCGCTGACCTTCGGGCCAACGACTTCCGTGCGCTGGATCTGCGACGTCGGATCGATGGTCTGGATTTCCGTCTTCAGTTTCTCGACCGCTTCATTTTGCGCCGATTCCGGGCCTGGTTGGCGCTCGACACGCAGCAGGATGTGATTGCTGTCACCGAACTCCTGCAGGGCAACCTCGCCAAGGCCGAGCCGCTCCAATCCGGCACGAAACGCGCCAAGATCGGCGGCTTGTTCCGTCGACACTTCAATCTGGATGCCACCTTTGAAGTCCACGCCATAGTTCAATCCCGGCGTGAAGAACAGGATGACCGATGAGATCGACAGAAAGGCGGAAATGCCAAGGCCGACCAGGCGGGCCTTCATGAAGTCGATCTTGGTCCCATCCGGGATCAGGCGGATCGGAACGAGGGCATTGATGCTGATCGTCTTCAGTTTGAACCGTGTCGTGATCGAAATCATCGCGACACGGACGACCGATACTGCCGTGAACATCGAGATGGCGATACCAAGCCCCATCGTTACGGCAAAACCGCGTACCGGTCCGGAACCGAACCAGAATAGCAGGACGGTCGCAATCAGCGCCGTGACATTGCTGTCGATGATGGTGGAATAGGCCTTCTGGAAGCCCTGGTCGATGGCAGCGTGGACACCACGTCCCTTGCGGCTTTCCTCGCGGATGCGCTCATTGATCAGCACGTTTGCATCGACGGCAAGACCGATCCCGAGCACGATGCCGGCAATGCCGGGTAGCGTCAAAGTCGAGCCGATGATGCTGAGGCCCGCAAATGTCAAAATGACGTTCAGGGCGAGAGCGACGACGGCAAGCAGGCCCCAGGTGCCATAGAGCAGAAGGATGAAGCCCATGACCAGGCCGAAACCGGCAAGGCCGGACAGAATGCCACGTTCGATGGCGTCACCACCGAGATCGGCACCGACCGTGCGTTCCTCGATCACGTTGAGCTTGGCCGGCAGGGCGCCGGCTCTGAGCAGGGCCGCAAGGGTATTGGCGCCCTCGACCGTGAAAGAGCCGGAAATCTGGCCAGCACCGCCGGTGATCGGTTCCCGGATGACCGGCGCACTCAGTACCTTTCCGTCAAGAACGATGGCGAAGGGGTTTCCGACATTCTGGCGGGTGATGTCGGCAAATCGTGTGGCACCTGTCTGGTCGAAGCGGAAGCTGACCACTGGTTGATTGTTGTTTGGGTCGAATGCAACGCGGGCGTCGGTCAGCCGGTCGCCCGAAAGAAGGACGCGGTCCTCGACGGGGTATGACTGGCCTTCTTCGTCCTGAAGGGTCGAAACGCCCCGGTCTCCCGTGCGACCGAGCAGATGGAAGCTCATCTTGGCGGTCGAGCCAAGAAGCTGCTTGAGATGCGAGGGATCTTGCTCGCCCGGAAGCTGCACCAGAACGCGATCCGCGCCGACGCGCTGAATCGTCGGCTCGGCGACGCCGACCTGGTCGACGCGCTGCCGGATAATTTCGAGGCTCTGATCAACTGCGCCACTGATCCGGTGGGAGAGGCCGACCTCGGACGGATGCAGCGTGATCGCGCTGTCGCCGCGTGGCGCAATGTCGAGGTCCGATACGCCTATCGACGTGCCCCAGGTGACCTGATTGACCAGTTTGGCAAGCTCCGTCTGGGCAGCCTGTCTCTGGCTTGGATCCCTGACGGTCACCACGACATTGTTTTGTTCGCGACGGATGGACGTTGTCGGGATTTTTGCTAATTCCAGGGTGTTGCGCGCATCCTGCGTCAGGTTCTGCAACCATTCAGCTTCCAGCGACGGTCGATCCACTTCCAGAACGAGATGTGATCCGCCGCGCAGGTCGAGGCCGAGCGAAATTTTAGTTGAGGGCAGCCAAGACGGCCAGGCTGCCAGCGTCTTTTCGGAGAGTATGTTGGGCAGTGCAATCAGCACGCCCATTATGATGATGACCGCGTAGGTCATCACCTTCCAGGGTGAGTTTCTCAAGGTCTTGGTTCCTACAGGGGCATCGACGGTCCATCCGCGACGAAGCAGGAGCTTGGTCGGAGGACACAGTCGGACGCCGCTTTTGATTTTCTGGGCGTGGGAGCGTCAGACGATCTGGATGGGTGGCGCGCGTGCCCTGTAGGCAGAGTGTTTGGTCTCTGTCAGATGGTCTGGATCTGGCGCAGCGTGCGGACTGTGTCCGTCACGGTTGGATACAACCTGTGCCTCGCTCGGCGGTGTCGCATCCGGAGCATCGCCCAGTCGCACCTTGCTTCGCTGGCGGTCCGCGCTCGCAACCAGGGCTCTCGGTGTCTCCGTCCTGTTGGCCAGCGCATTTCTGGGGTCCTCGACATCGGCGAGCGCCTGGCCATGGCTTGCCTGACGCTGCAGGGTCTGTCCCCAGTCGCCTTGCACGAGCAACAAGATGAACAGCAGCGACTGCAGGGCCGACAGGAAAAGACCAAGCGCAGGCCGGTCACCGTCGCAACCGTATCGAACCGGGCGACGGCTCCTCTCAGCCAAATGGGTCTTGCTTGCAATCTTCATTGCGGCGTTCCGTATCAGGAAATTGCGTGCCTGTCGTGGCCGCAAACGCAATGTCTTGGAATTGTGCTGCCGATTTTGCGCCGGACACAGCCGGGATTGCAACTATCGTGGCGGTCTGGTTGCACCAAAGTGAATATCGGCTTCGAAACCATCATCGCGCCCATGGGCTGGCGAGTGAAGTGTCAGACTAGCGCCCATCTGGGTCAGAAGGCGTTCGGCAATCGACAGGCCCAGGCCCGAACCGGGTGCAACGGTCTTGCCCCTGCTAAACCTTTGCCGGACTTCGGCTATTTCGGCCTGCGACAAAGGTTGAGCGCCATTGATGATGCGGATGTGGGTTTCGTCTTCAACGTGAATGTCGACAGGTTGTTCTGGCAGGCCATGGATCACCGCGTTTTCGATCAGGTTGCGCAGGGCGATGGCAAAAGCGTCGGCGCTTGCCGGCCAGGGCAGTTTGCTGCCGGGCGGACGATGATAGCGGATGCGCTGTGGATTGGATGTCGACCGTTTTGCGTCAAGGACCACGAGGTCCAGCACGGGAATGAGGTCGACGGCATCGTCAGTGGCGCCGATCCCCGCTTCTGCGCGGGCAAGCTGCAGCAGTTTCTCGGTCAGCTTCGTCAGCTTGACGAGCGATGTCTCCACCTGGCGCGCGCGCTCCTGGCCCGATCCCGCGTCAAGTTCGCCGATCAGCAATTGCGTCTGTGCCAAGGCGCCGGCAAGCGGTGTGCGCAGCTCATGGGCACTGTTGGAGG
>NZ_AHZC01000180.1 GCF_000247475.1 Rhizobium sp. PDO1-076
GAATACATGAACTATCTCCTGTTAGTCCAAGTTTTCGTCCGCATCCCCTCAGAGCCAATATTCCGAGCCGATTGACAGCGCATACTCCAAACTGAGTCACGGAGACCCCGGAAAGCATATGGTCAAGGTTGCTGCAGAGGTTGCACTTCAGCTGACAGCTTGATCTGGGATTAGCCGATTTACATCTGCGGTGATGATTGGAACACGGCGATAGCACACGTAGGGCGAACCTGGTCGGGGTTGCGTAGCCCGGAGCACTCGGATTTAGAACGAAAACGGATTGATCGGTAGAGGGCTTGAATTATTAGCACATGTGCTGCCTGTGCGGTTACATACAAGGATATTTGCTAGTCGAATTGTCAGCTGACAATTGTATTAAGATTATGATATCGTGTGACTTTATTGAGAACGGTGCGCACGTGAATGTTTCGTTAACTAAAAAAAGCTTGACGAACAACCTAGACTCGCGATCATTTGCGCTAATTCTTCCTATTCATTGGGATTTGCGTGAATGGTGTCCAAGACCACGATTGTCGAAAAATCTAAGAAACCAGATGTGCTCTCGATTGACGAGACGATCGCTCATGACTCAAATATTTTGAGTGGGCAGCTCCAAATCTTATTTGAAAAGCTGTTCTCTCCTAACGCTAAGAAGGAATTGCGTCGTTTCAGTAGCGCAGAAGCGGCACGGCTTCTGAGTGTAACAGATAGCTACGTCCGCCATTTGGCAACGCAGGAAGAAGGCGTGACATCGGAAAAATCCACCGGCGGGCGGCGGACGTTTTCGCTTGAAGAAGTCAACAATATTCGCCAGCATCTTGGCCGCACGAAGCCCAGCTATTTGCCGGGCAGGCGAGCCAGCGATCATATGCAAATCATTGCCGTTACAAATTTTAAAGGCGGATCTGGGAAGACAACTTCCTCCGTGCATCTCACTCAGTATCTCGCTTTGCGCGGGTACCGTGTGCTCGCTGTTGATTTGGATCCTCAGGCTTCAATGTCGGCAATGCTCGGTTTCCAGCCAGAATTTGACGTTAATGAGGGCGAAACATTATACGGCGCTATTCGCTACGACGAGAGCCGGCGAGATGTTTCCGAGGTTGTCAGGAAAACATATTTTCCCGGCCTCGACCTAATTCCTGGCAATCTCGAACTGCATGAGTTTGAGCACGATACACCTAAAGCTCTTGCTGACGCTGGCCGCAACGAAAATGAGATGTTTTTTATGCGTGTTGGCAACGCATTAATTTCGCTCGAAAGCCAGTATGATGTCGTAGTCATCGACTGCCCGCCGACCCTGGGATTCCTTACATTGTCCGCATTGTGCGCGGCAACTTCGGTCTTGATTACTGTTCATCCACAGATGTTGGATGTCGCATCTATGAACCAGTTCCTGGCGATGACCTCGGATCTTCTTTCGGTGGTAAAAGAAGCCGGCGGGAATCTACAATACGATTGGATGCGCTATCTGATCACACGCTATGAACCCAACGATGGCCCACAGGCGCAGATCGTTGCGTTCCTGCGTAGTCTATTCGACGAACGTGTCCTGACGTCCATGATGGTTAAATCTACAGCTGTTTCTGACGCTGGCCTGTCAAAGCAAACGATCTACGAAGCTGGCCGCGAGACTATGCACAGGCAGACGTACGACCGTGGGGTTGAATCCATGGACAGCGTCAACGCTGAAGTTGATCAACTTATTCGAAGCGCTTGGGGCAGGCTATGAAGGGTCGCGATATTCTCAAGGGTATGGTTGGTAAAACGGACCAGACAGCCCACGACACTCCGAGCATCAGTCACACGCACCGTCCAACAGGCGCTGTGCGTGCGATGAACCTTTCCCTTGGCAAGCTCGGGGAAGAAGCGGCCGCAGCTAAATCTCTCCGCGAATCCTTGGCATCTGGGCAAAAGGTGGTTGAGATTGACCCTGGCTTGGTCGAAATGTCGTTTATTAGGGATCGTATCCCGGTTGAAAATGACATTGAGCTTGAAGCGTTGAAGCTATCAATCGGGGAGAGCGGGCAACAAGTTCCGATCTTGGTCAGACCGCACCCGTCGAAAGCGAATACCTATCAGGCTGCTTATGGTCATCGACGTCTGCGAGCTTCACTAGACCTGGCAATTTCCGTAAAGGCAATTGTGAGGCATCTCACGGACGAAGAATTGGTTCTTGCCCAAGGTCAGGAGAACGGCGCGCGCGTCGATCTCAGTTACATTGAGCGCGCATTATTTGCGTATCGTATGCAGGAACATGGCTTTGATCGTGACACAATTGCAAAAGCCTTAGCAACGGATAAGCCGGAGACATCCCGTCTGCTTCAGGTTGCGCAAACAATCGATCCGGAGATCATCCTAGCTATTGGTCCGGCCCCAAGAGTTGGACGGCCACGTTGGCTTGCTTTGGCCGAGAAGCTCAAGCAGGATACCGCTGTTATTAAAGCGCGAGCCGCAGTAGCTAGCTCCACGTTTTCGGCTGAGGACACAAATAAGCGGTTTGAGAAACTTTGGAAATCGGTTGAAGATAAGGCGCTACAAAAAGACGCTGAAGAAACTGTCCGAACGAAAAAGGGCTTGCCGATTGCGTCGATAGCTCGCGGTAAAAAGGCGGTCAAAATCACGGTAACATCGCCAGATTTTGCCAATTATTTGCTTGCGCAGATAGCGGATCTCGTCATCGCGTTTGAAACAAAAAATGCTGGTGATTCAACAGAATAGTTCGATTGTCAGCTGACAATCAGATTTCGATAAGGAACTAAACCGCAAAGAAAAAGCCCCCCAACGTCGCCGTCGTGGAAGCCCTTCTCGGTGTAAGCAGCTAGAACGTCGGGCGGATTTTGAGAATCGGTCGGTTCCCTTTGCTTCGACTTCATGATTCAACATGGCAGGAGGACTTGCCATGTCACGCGCCTATTCATCGGACCTTCGCCAGCGGATTGTTGATGCGATAACGCAGGGCGTAACGCGCCGAGCAGCAGCTGCCGCTTTCAAAGTTTCGCCCGCCACGGCTGTTCGGCTGAAGCAGCGGGCGGATCGAACAGGCTCGGTCGAGCCGTCCCGGCGCGGGCGGCCCAGCGGTGGCGGCAAATTGGGCCCTTACCAGGACGCCATTATCGCCAAGGTGGAAGTGCAACCGGATATAACCATGCCTGACCTGGCGACCTGGCTGGAAGAGCATCATGGTGTGAAGGCTGATCCCTCGAACCTGTCAAAGCTGCTGTGCCGGGCTGGCTTCACCTATATAAAAACACTGCTGGCATCGGAACGCGAACGCGTCGAGGTGCGCCGGGAGCGCGATGAGTGGCGAAAACATCGTCAACCCGCTATGCAAAAGAGCCCCGGACGTCTCGTTCTCGTGGATGAGACTTCGGTCAAGACCAACATGACGCCGCTGCGTGGCAGAAGCAAAAGAGGTAAGCGGGGCCC
>NZ_AHZC01000179.1 GCF_000247475.1 Rhizobium sp. PDO1-076
AGGGTTATGGTAATGGCTAGTACTATTCTTCCCATGGCAACGGAAACCCCGTTGCTTTCGCGCCTCCTCAGCTTCGGCGGGGGCATTGTTGCCGACGCCGGCACAAGTCGAGGCGCTGCAACGGCAGTTTCGAAGCAGTCTATCGAAATGAACCCCAATGTTGTGGCCGCTCAGGCCGAAGCCCTGGATCTAGGTGAGGCTGGCAACACTTCCGGAACGGTCTTCGAAAACATTGTGAAAACGCTTTACAAGAAGCTTACCAAGCGCGAGGCCGATGAAGCGGAGGTGACACTGGTCGCGGCTCAGTTGAAACTAAAGTTCTTGGTTACCAAGCAGATGGCCGCGAAACTGCTGAACGATCAGGAAAAAATTCGTGCTTCTCTGTTGAATAAGCAGGACAAGCTGGAGGTGGCCCAAGAGAAGACGCAAGAGGCGCAAGAGAAGGCGCAACGCGGAAAAATATGGCAAAAGATTTCTGCTGCTTTGGCAGTTATTGCGTCAGCCGTCGCGATCGTCGTGGGCAGCTGTTTGATTGCAACTGGCAACCCCATCGGCGGCTTGTTGATTGCCGCGGGTCTGCTGGGTATTGTCACCGGTGCCAACAGTTGCGCAATGGCGAAAAATGGCGACGGTTTTTTGAGCAGTAAATGCCAACTCGCGCTATCCGTCGTCTTGATGGCATTGGCCGTGGTAACGATGGGTGGATTTGCTCTCGGTGTCGGCGTCAGGGCTAGCGCGAGCGTTGCAAGTGCCACCACGTCCACCGGCGCAACCGCTGCTGAATCCAGTGTTGCCGCCGCTACATTCGGGGGCACAACAGCTCGGCTGGCGGATTCCGGTGTGCAGATTGCGACTGCGGCGACAGGAATAGGTGTAGCCGTTATCGAAAAGCAAGCCGGCTACGCCTCCGCGGACGCGAGGATTGCTCGCGCGGAAGTTAACGAAGCCGAAGCAGACTTCAACCAAATTGCAGATATAGTCGCGGAGCTCATCGACCTGTTTACAGCCGAGACGACCCGGTTTGGAGAAATAAATGATGAGCTCATGACTTCGCTCAAAGACCGTGGTGAGATGACCGCTAGGATTAAATTTAGAGCATGATCCATTAGTTTCAATCGCCACTCTTGGATTGGAGAGACAAAATGCCATCAACTTTGCCCGTTACTACGACTGATAGGCCTAGTGCTTCCAGATATATGGAATACAATCCGGATTTGAAGGCATTAGGGCAAAAACGCGCCCAGGTTTCTGCCGGAAGTGTCGTGTTGCTGAGCCCTTATGAGATCAAGGCGGGTCAAACGGCGATGTCCGCAAAAGCCCCGGCTGGGGAAGCGCTGGCTGCAGACGCCCAGATCACGGATCCTATTGCAGCCTTGAAAAGGCTTAATGACGCCCTGGTCGCCGCTGGTTTGGCTGAGAGCGTCATCACGACGGAAAATACGTCATTGCTTGTTGGTCGGGCATTGATTGAGCTTACGGGCCTTCAATCAAAGAGCGCACTCACTAGCAGGCTGACCGCACGCGAGGCGGCCAAATCAGAACAGCTGCAGCAGGCTACGGAACTGCGAGACTCGGCAATCGAGACGCAACATGCAACTTTGGTGCAGTCAGCCATTGCGATCACCTTCTCTGTCGTTGGTATCGCAGCAGCCGGCTATTCCGGCTTCGGGACTGTCCGGGCAGCAAGCGGAGGCTTGAAGGCAAAGCTCGATGCCGCTTGGGACAAGCTACCGGGCATGTGTAGAACAAAACCGCCAAGGCCCGAGGACGGACTGAGTGACGCAGCGAGGTCTAGGGCTGCTACTAATAGATCTAAATCTTCTGAAACAGAGTTCAAAGACGAGGCTAAGGCATCCGAAAGCAACGAACGATCACCACCTGCTACTCAATCGGCGGCTGCTGACATTGACCCGCCGACAGCCTCCAAGGCAAAACCAACGGACGACGACCAGCCGGACGATGGAGCCGATAGCATGTCTGCTGGAGAAGCCGGCAAGCCCGGGAAGACCGCCGAGCAAGAAGCAACGGACGCAGTCGCAAAAAAACAGTCGGATGTTGCGGAAGAAAACCGGCTTAGAGCATTTTCGACAGTGGCCTTTGCATGCACCGGACTCGGAGCAAGTATCGGTGCGTTGTGTGCGATGAACAGTACCATGAACGCAAAACTTAGTGAGGCTGATGCGGCTGCTTATGCTGCATTCTCCGAAGAAACAAAAAGTGAAGGCGACGTAACCCACGAGTTCCAGCAGAATCTGAATACCATGATTACGACCGTGATCAGTTTCCTCAAAGAGGTACTCGACGCAAAGGTTAACCGGTTTGCCGCCCTCACGAGAGGTTGAACCTTGGTGCGGGCCGGATCATTCTGGCCAGTAGTCCACATTGAGATGTTTGACGTGAAGACAGAGACGTTTCACACTGTAATTGGAAGACTCCGGAAGCAGTTTATGCTTCCGGAGTCAATTGTTGACAGCAATCAAGAAATGACAATTTCCGTAGATGGAAATGAGATCGTCTTTCGACCTGGAGAAAGTGGAAGAGAGCTGATTGTCGAGACGGTTGCAGGCGTATGTACCGACAATCCTGACTTCGCCCGGATGGAAATCGAGTGTCTCCTGAAGACCAACTTGTCTCTTAATATGTTCCGAAAGAGCATTGCCGTTCTTCAAATCGATGCGATGAGTTCTAGCGCGGCAATAGTTGTTCGGGCATTTTTTCGATACGACGATCACGATGAGCATCAGCTACTTGATGCCATCATGGACCTCATATCGAGCGCTGAAACGCTTCGAGGGGTTATGACTCCTTTTCATCAATCCAAAAATGCTTCGGCGGCGCGTAGTCCCCAAATGCCGATGCGCCAAGAGGACATTATGTTCCTGAGACCGTGATGGGCAGCATCCTAACCAATAGTGGAGAGAACATGGAGCGGCGGGTCGCAAAAGAAACAAAGGCAGAGGACCAAAGTGGCCTGCAATTTTTTTTGGAGGGCGGGCTCCAGAAACAACTCGGCCTGATGGACGGAGATCTGGAACTGGCTCTCGGCATTGCGAACTCAAAAATGGCGTGCGGCGATTTCGCAACAGCATTCAAGATCTATTGTTGCCTTGTTTTGTGCAAGCCGGACAACTTTCATCATCAGCAGGGCCTGGCGAATTTCTGCATCAAGTTCGATGAATTTGAAGTGGCCCTACAGGCGGCGTCGACTATGGTTATGCTGAAGCCGGACGATCCACTCGGTTACTATCTTTCGGGAAAAGCTTGTCTTGGACTCGGTCATCGCCACGAAGCAAACGAAGACATTGCCGATGCACTGAAATTCGCCGGGATGAAGGACAACGTGGCGCTACAGAGAGAATGCCAACGGTTGCTTTTTCAGATCAACGCTCAGTAGTCCGCCCCGAAAGGCCTGAACTGATGGGGGTTGTC
>NZ_AHZC01000178.1 GCF_000247475.1 Rhizobium sp. PDO1-076
ATGATGCCAGCTTCCTGCGTCTGAGACTGACGCTGGTGGCGCTTCACCATGTTGATACCACGCACAAATGCGCGATCTTCTTTCGGCATAACCTGCAGGACTTCGCCAGTGCGGCCCTTGTCCTTGCCGGAGAGTACGACAACGCTGTCGCCTTTGCGGATCTTATTCATCGCTTCCCGCTCCTTACAGTACTTCTGGAGCCAGCGAGATGATCTTCATGTGGTTCTTGGCGCGAAGTTCGCGCGGAACCGGTCCGAAGATACGGGTGCCGATCGGCTCTTTCTTGTTGTCGATAAGAACAGCAGCGTTGTTATCGAATCGAATGACGCTGCCGTCAGCGCGACGGATGTCCTTGGCGGTACGAACAACAACCGCCTTCATCACGTCACCCTTTTTCACGCGGCCGCGCGGGATGGCTTCCTTGATCGAGACGACGATAATATCGCCGACCGAAGCGTACTTGCGCTTGGAGCCGCCCAGCACCTTGATGCACATGACACGACGTGCGCCGGAATTATCCGCGACGTCGAGGTTAGTCTGCATCTGAATCATGTCAGGTCGCCTTCTTGTTGTAACCGAGACGGTTGGGCGCGAGCCCCCTATTCCGGCTTATGGTAAATGTCGACTGTGCGCGGGAAGATAAATACAGGGTGGTTTCCCATACGGGACCTTCCGTGCGCTCAAAGCAAAAGAACGCCCGATTCCGAGCGTTCCTGCGCCAATGGCCTGCTTCATACAGAATTCTGCGCAAGGTGCAAGCCCTTGCGCAGAAACTCCGTAAATTAAGCCTGGGCGGCGATAACCGTCCAGGTCTTGTCCTTGGAGATCGGTGCGCATTCCTCGATAGAAACGACATCACCGGTCTTGTACTGGTTGTTCTCGTCATGCGCCTTGTACTTCTTGGACCGACGAACGGTCTTCTGAAGCAGCGGATGGGCAAAACGACGCTCGACGCGGACCACGATGGTCTTGTCGTTCTTGTCGCTGACGACGACGCCCTGCAGAATGCGTTTTGGCATATTATTCTTCCTTAGGCCTTGGCTTCTGCCGCCTTCTGGCGGGCAATGGTTTTCACGCGGGCGATATCCTTGCGGACTTCGTTGACGCGGGAGGACTTTTCAAGCTGGCCGGTCGCCTTCTGGAAGCGCAGGTTGAACTGCTCCTTCTTCAGCTTGGCAAGCTCGTCATTCAATTGATCGGCGCTCATGGCGCGGACGTCTGCGGCTTTCATGAACCTGATCCTTACTCTGCAATGCGCTGAACGAAGCGCGTCTTGACCGAGAGCTTGGCAGAGCCGAGACGAAGCGCTTCGCGAGCGATTTCCTCAGATACACCGTCGATCTCGAACATCATACGGCCGGGCTTGACCTTGCAGGCCCAGTATTCAACCGAACCCTTACCCTTACCCATACGCACTTCGGTCGGCTTGGCAGTGACCGGAACGTCGGGGAATACCCGGATCCATACACGACCTGCGCGCTTCATGTAGCGGGTGATCGCACGACGAGCAGCTTCAATTTCGCGGGCGTTGACGCGGTTCGGCTCAAGAGACTTGAGACCGAACTCGCCGAATGCCAGGTCGAAACCGCCCTTGGCAACACCCTTGATGCGGCCCTTGAACTGCTTGCGGTACTTAGTACGCTTTGGCTGCAACATTTTCTTATTCTCCGAACTTATCTTTCGCCAGCGCTAATCAAGCGTTCTCGCGGCGACGATCGCCACGTTCACGGCTTGCCGGACCCTGCGCATCGCCTTCCATCGCACGGCGCTCGGAGGCCATCGGATCGTGCTCAAGGATTTCGCCCTTGAAGATCCAGACCTTGACGCCGCAGATGCCGTATGCGGTTTCGGCTTCAGCCGTACCGTAATCGATGTCTGCACGCAGGGTGTGAAGTGGCACGCGGCCTTCGCGGTACCATTCGGTACGCGCAATTTCCGCGCCGCCAAGGCGGCCGGCGCAAGTGATCTTGATGCCTTCGGCACCCAGACGCATTGCCGACTGAACGGCGCGCTTCATAGCGCGACGGAATGCAATACGGCGCTCGAGCTGCTGGGTGATCGACTGAGCAACGAGCGTTGCGTCGACTTCCGGCTTGCGCACTTCAACGATGTTGAGATGCGTCTCGGAGTTCGTCATCGACGAGATCTTCTTGCGAAGCTTCTCGATGTCTGCACCCTTCTTGCCGATGATCAGACCCGGGCGAGCCGAGTGGATCGTGACGCGGCACTTCTTGTGCGGACGCTCGATGACGACCTTAGCGATACCAGCCTGCTTCAGCTCTTCCATCAGGTAAGCGCGGATCTTCAGGTCTTCGTGGAGCAGCTTGCCGTATTCGGCATTGTCGGCGAACCAACGGCTGTCCCAAGTGCGGTTAATGCCGAGGCGGAAACCGATTGGATTGATTTTCTGACCCATTATGCGGCCTCCACTTTGGCTTCGACTTCGCGCACCACGATGGTGAGGTGCGAGAACGGCTTTTCGATGCGCGATGCGCGGCCGCGGCCACGAGCGTGGAAACGCTTCATGACGATCGACTTGCCAACATAGGCTTCGGCGACAACCAGCTGGTCGACGTCGAGGTCATGGTTGTTCTCGGCGTTTGCAATCGCGGATTCGAGCGTCTTCTTGACGGTCGCTGCGATACGCTTGCGGGAGAATTCCAGGTCAGCGAGAGCGCGCTCTACCTTCTTGCCGCGGATCAGCGCGGCAACCAGGTTGAGCTTCTGAGGGCTGACGCGCAGCGTACGTGCTACGGCCTGCGCCTCATTGTCCTTGAGCCGGCGTTCGGCTTTTGCCTTGCCCATGATTACTTCCTCTTCGCCTTCTTATCCGCGCCATGACCATAGTAGGTCCGGGTCGGAGAGAATTCACCGAACTTGTGACCGACCATGTCTTCGTTGACGTTGACCGGAATGTGTTTGCTGCCGTTGTAGACGCCGAAAGTGAGGCCCACGAACTGCGGCAAGATGGTGGAGCGACGGCTCCACATCTTGATCACTTCACTGCGACCGCCTTCGCGAACCTTCTCAGCCTTCTTGAGAAGATAGCCGTCGACGAACGGGCCTTTCCATACTGAACGAGCCATTTCAGACTACCTCTCTTACTTCTTCTTCAGGTGGCGCGAGCGCATGATGAACTTGTCGGTCGACTTGTTCGAACGAGTCCGCTTGCCCTTGGTCGGCTTGCCCCACGGGGATACCGGGTGACGACCACCGGATGTGCGGCCTTCACCACCGCCGTGCGGGTGGTCGACCGGGTTCATGACGACACCGCGGTTATGCGGTGTCTTGCCGCGCCAGCGAGTACGACCCGCCTTGCCGTCATTGATGTTGCCGTGGTCCGGGTTGGAAACGGCGCCGATGGTCGCGAGGCAAGAGCCAGGTACCAGACGCTGTTCGCCGGAGTTCAGGCGAAGGATTTGCCATGCCGGCATCGCGACCGACCAGCTGA
>NZ_AHZC01000177.1 GCF_000247475.1 Rhizobium sp. PDO1-076
CTGGAAGACATCACCAAGGAACGTGATGAAGACCTATCCGGGCTCCAGCTACACATTCAAGGTCAAGCAGCAATATCGCAACATGAAGCAGGTGCTCGACCAGCATCCCGAGGTCGTCGACAATCTCGCCGAAGCTGTTCGGCGCATTGGACTGGATCCCAAGCTGCACAGTATCCGCGGCGGCACCGACGGCTCACGCCTGTCGTTCATGGGCCTGCCCTGCCCCAACATCTATACCGGTGGTCACGCCTATCACTCACCGCTCGAATGGGTCAGCGTCCAGGATATGGAAACGGCAGCAAGGACCATTGTCGAACTAGCGAAGGTCTGGGAAGAACGCGCGACGGCCTGACATGGCGCCGTCTCGAACGCAGCATAAGGCTCCGTTCAGCCCGTCACTCGGCCGCCGACTGCGACAACACGTCCGCATCCACCACATTGGGATCGCCCGGTTGGGTCTCCGCTTCGAGATCCGGGAAGGCGACGATGCGCTTGCCGGAAAAATCGGTATGCACCACGACCAGTCCCTGCTCTTCGAAATAGCCGAGCAGGCGTCGCGCCCGGCGGGACGAATGGGTACCATAGGCCTTGGCGATGCGATGGTCGGACGGGCACTCCTCCGACAACAAGGCGGCCTTGGCGAGCAGCAGGAATACGCCCTGCAGGTCGTCGGAAACACGCACCGACAGATCGAGTGCCGTCGCCCACGCAGCGCTCGCTGCCGTCTCCTCATCGACGCCGGAACGTGAAATCGCCACGCGTCGACGAAACTCACCCATCGGCATTGGCGGCCCCGACACCCGGCGCATCCGGGCCCGCACGAGAAACTCCTGGTAAAGCACGCTGTCGGTGCGATAGGCGGCCTGAGGATCCCCGAGAATTTCCGACAGAACGGCAGCCAGCCGCTCCTCGCGTTCCTCCGCCGACATTTCAGCGCCGCGCGTTGGCGTTCCCGGTTCGCTGCCGCCGACCGGTGACAGGGCAGCCGGTGTCGATCGCGACAATTCTGCGAGAATGTCCGTCGTCGGACGCGGTGCCGGCGGCGCCCGGCGCACGATCGGCCGGGTGAACTCTTCCGGATCCGGCGTGAAGATCAAATCCTCGACATCCTGTGGCGCATCCGGCAGAGGCATCAGCTTCGGGCTGGACGAACGCGCCGATGTCTCCACCTCGCCAATCACGATCGGCAAGGGGCGGCGCGACAGGGCTGGGCCAAGCGCCACGAAATTGCCGCGCTGCAGATCGCGGAACATCTCGGCCTGGCGACGGTCCATGCCGAGCAGGTCGGCGGCGCGCGCCATGTCGATATCAAGAAAGGTGCGGCCCATCAGGAAGTTAGACGCTTCGGCGGCCACATTTTTCGCCAGCTTCGCGAGGCGCTGGGTGGCGATTACCCCGGCAAGCCCGCGCTTACGGCCACGGCACATCAGATTGGTCATGGCGCCGAGCGACATCTTGCGCGCATCTTCCGAAACATCGCCACCGACCGCCGGGGCAAACATCTGCGCCTCGTCGACCACGACCAGAACCGGAAACCAGAATTCCCGGTCGGCATCGAACATGCCGTTGAGGAAGGCAGCCGCCGACCGCATCTGCTGCTCGACATCAAGGCCTTCGAGCGTCAGCACGCAGGATACCCGGTGCCTGCGGATTCGGTCGGCAATACCGGCAAGCTCCGCTTCGGTGCGCTCGCCATCGACGACGACATGGCCGTATTTGTCCGACAATGTGACGAAATCGCCTTCGGGATCGATGATCACCTGCTGCACCCATTGCGCGGACTGTTCCAGCAGTCGCCGCAGGAGATGCGATTTACCCGATCCGGAATTGCCCTGAACGAGCAGACGCGTGGCGAGAAGTTCCTCGATGTCGAGCTTCGCCGGAGCGCCGCCCGTCAGGGTTCCCATATCGATTCCGACCTGCACCAATGCCACCTCGTATGCTCACGCGCTTACCGCGCGTCCGGACCGCCAAACGACCCGCAGATGCTTTAGCAAATAATTCACGAATCAGCGTCGCGAAACACGTCGCCATCAACAGGCAATTATGCCGCTTCGACAGACAAAATTCGAGAGCCTGACTGTTTGTCCCACGTATTGCCCGGCTGATCGATACACCTAGACCGACCGCAAACCGAAATCACTTGCCGAAATCACCGGGCGAGTTCAGCCAAAAGCCCCGGCGGATGCCATCCACCGGAGCTTTTGCACCAACCATCACAAACGGATATCCCACAGGGAAAGCCGCGATGGCAACCGCCAGTCCTGGCGCGCATCGAGACCGATGTCCTGGCGCATGCGGTCGGACAGACCGTCAACCGAATTGGACTTCCGCCGCTGTGCCCACGCAACATAGATCAAGGTGCGGGCGGCAGCCCAGACGCCGAATTTCTGGCACAGTTCGTCGACCGTAGCCGTCAGGGTATCAACAACTATAGATTGTTCTTTGTGCATAGCTTTTCCGTCCCGGCGCAGCGAAGCGACCAGGTCCTCTAGATGAAAAACACGGAGAGACGGACGAGCAAAAACGCAGCAGCGTGCTGTCAGCCGATCACGTTAGTTTTGTTGAAAATGGCGCCAGACGCCGGAAACCCTGTACGGAATAACCGTTCAGGCGGTGGTTCGTGGCGAATAGGAGCAAGTGGCCCCTGCCGTAAACACCGATCCGCCAGAGAGGCGCATATATACAGAATGAGTAATCATTGACGCCTCCTATTGTTTGAATTGCGGATGTGCAGAAGATTACACAAGAAAAAGCAACCGGCAAGATCACAATTCGGGATTGCAAACTTTGTCGAATTTTAGTTGCTGAAAAGCAACACTGCACAAACCGGTTCCGGCTGCGAAGTGTTGCTTCGGATCAGATGCCGAACCTGAGCTGGCTTCGCCTTCGGCGTCAGTCCCCCGGCCCCACCGGCGACACCAGCAGCTTGTCGATCCGGCGTCCGTCGAGATCGATCACTTCGAAGCGCCAGTTATTCTTGACGAAGCTCTCGCCAAGTTCCGGGATCCGCTTCATCTCTGCGATCACAAAGCCTGCAACGGTGGTGTAATCCGGATCGGCATCGATCGGCACACGGATGCGATCGATGAATTCATCAATCGGCGTCCAGCCGGCCACCAGATAGGAACCGTCTTCGCGCAGGACCAGCGAAGGCTCACCCTCGTTGTCGTCCTGGAATGCCCCGGTGATCGCCTCGAGAATGTCGCCGGAGGTGATGATGCCTTCGAAATGACCGTATTCGTCATAGACCAGTACCATGTGCAACGAGGTCTTGCGCATCGCCTGAATGATATCGATCGCCCCGGCAAGATCGGAGACGATCGGCACTTCGCTGACCAGTGTGCGGATGTCCACGGCTGTCCCGAGTGCGATGGCCTCGTAGACCTTCTTGACGAACAATACGCCGATGATCTCGTCGGAATCGCCCGAACGGACCGGCAGGCGCGAATGCTGGCTGTCGCGCAACGATTCTTTCAACTCGTCGAGTGTATCCTTCACATCGAGCATCTCGACGTCGCGGCGCGGTGTCATCAGACCACGGGCAGTGCGGTCTGCAAGGCGCATGACGCCCGAGATCATCGCTGATTCTTCCGATTCGATAACGCCGGCGCTATGCGCTTCGGCGAGAACCGTCTTGATTTCTTCATCTGTGACCGTGCCGGCCGACACACCTTGCTGGCCAAGCAGCGACAGGATCAGCTTGCCGGATCCATTCAGCAGCCACACAAGCGGAGCCGACACCTTTGACAGAACGAGCATCGACATCGCGACGCGTGCTGCCACCGCTTCCGGATTGCGCAGTGCAATCTGCTTGGGAACAAGCTCGCCGACAATCAGCGACAGATAGGTGATCATCATGACGACAAAACCAACGCCGACGGCGTCCGAAACACCGTTGGACACGCCCTGAAGCTCAAGCCAATCCGAAAGGCGCGCTCCGAGGGTAGCGCCGGAAAATGCGCCGGACAGGACGCCGACAAGGGTGATTCCGATCTGGACTGTTGAGAGAAAGCGGCCCGGATCTTCCGCCAGCCGGATGGCAACAAGCGCACCGTGGTTTCCCAGTTCACTCATGACTTTGAGACGTGCGGGTCGCGATGAGACTACGGCGAGTTCAGACATGGCCAACACGCCATTCAACAGCGTCAGGAATACGACAATCGATATCTCGGTTAACAAGACTGCGAGCAAAGCTCCTCTACACCGGCTAAGCGTCCGGCAACGGCTCGACCTCTAGCACACCGACATACTGATCCAAAGGCTCTATCGGCAAAACCCGGCATGATCGGCGGATGCGATCGACAGTCCCATGCCCTGCATCAGCCGTCGGGTCGAAAAATTGGGGTGCCCGGAGGTAAATACGGCAAAATCGAACCCATCGGGATGCTCTGCCCCCTCGACCAGTGGAACCATGCGTCGCGACTGTCGCGCAATCGCTTCGGCCGGATCGAGCCAGTCGACAGGCCATGGTGCAAGACGGCGAAAGACATTGGCCAGGAACGGATAATGCGTACAGGCAAGCACGACGATATCCGTCCGGGCACCCTCCCTGTCGACAAAGCACGGTGCGATTTCCGCAAGCACCTGCGCATCGTCCAGCGCCTCGCCGCGAATATAGGCTTCCGCCATGCGCGCCAGGTTTTCCGAGCCGACCAGCCGGACATGGCACTGGCTGGCAAAAGATTGAATGAGATCGCGGGTATAGGCGCGCTTGACGGTGCCGGGCGTCGCCAGAACCGAGACGAGGCCGGAGCGCGTGCGCTCAGCTGCCGGCTTGACTGCCGGCACGGTCCCGATGAAGCGCATCGCGGGAAAGGCGGCGCGCAAGTCGGCACCAGCCAGCGTGAAGGCGGTATTGCAGGCGACAATCACCGCTTCCGGATCATATGCGGCGAGCAGATCGCGAAACAGGGAAACGATCCGCACTTTCAGCGGCTCTTCCTCCCAACCGCCATAGGGAAAGCCGGCATCGTCGGCAACATAGATGAAGCCGCGCTCCGGCATCAGCAGTCGGGCCTCGCGAAGAACTGTCAGGCCACCGATGCCGGAATCAAACACCAGAACCGGTTTCAGCTCACTCGTTGTCGCCGCTATCATGCCGCTTGCTGCCCCTGGATAGCGCCGGATCTGGCGCGCCTGCGCCGCGTGGCCGGGACCGCTGGAACCGGTCGAGCGAAGAAATCACGCCACGCAAAACCTTGATTTCGGGCGAGGTGAAGGCGCGCCGCGAAAGAACAGCACGAAGGTTGTCGATCATTCTCGGTTTTTTCGAGGCCGGATGGAAATAGTTGCGCGCATCGAGCGCCTCTTCCAAATGATCGAAAAGCCCGATGACCTCGTCTTTGGTGGCGGGCGCCTGCTCCACCGCGTCGAATGGCACGGCCTGAACGTCGTCCATGCTGGACTTCATCCATTCATAGGACATCAACAGCACTGCCTGGGCAATATTCAGCGATGCGAAGGCGGGATTGACCGGAAAGGTGACAATTTCGTCGGCCAACGCCACATCCTCATTCGACAGGCCGGATTTCTCCCTGCCGAACATGATGCCGGTCTTTTCGCCCGCCGTGAAACGGTGACGCAATGTCGAGGCCGCCGTCACCGGCGATCGTACCGGCTTGAAGCCGTCGCGGAAACGGGCAGTTGTGGCATAGACGAAGTTAAGATCGGCGACAGCCTCTTCCAGCGTCTCGAAAACGACCACGCCGTCGATCACATGGTCTGCCTTGGATGCCGCGGAGCGCGCCTTGTCGCTTGGCCATCCATCGCGCGGTTTGACCAGTCGCAATTCGGCCAGACCGAAATTGGCCATGGCCCGCGCCACCATGCCGATGTTCTCGCCCAGTTGCGGTTCGACCAGGATGATCGCCGGTCCCTCGGCCAGAAGTACGCGTTCGCTGTTGGTGCCTGCCATATTCGCCCGTCTCAATCGATATTTGCGGCCTCACTGACACAAACCGACGGAAAAATCAAAAGCTGCGGAAAAGCACGATGCCGGAGGTTGCCGCGATGGCGTAATTCATCCTGTCGATGAGACTGAAGCGTTCGAATTACTGCCCGGCAATCGCTTTCAACTCATCCTTGATCGATTGCCCGGACTGACCGTTTTCGACCGGATAGATGTCATCGATCACCGCGCGACCGTTTTCGTCCAAAACATGAAAAATCAGCACCGTATCTTGCCTGTTGGCCGAATCGTCGCCCATGCATTCGCGATTGTTGAACAGGGCAGTCACCTGCCCGTCTCCATCGTCCTCGATACGTATATTCTGGAACGGGCAACCATCCTGGCCTCTGGCAATCGGATCATAGTCGAACGGAAACCCCGTCGTTTCGCCTTCCGGTAGATCGTAGGCCGGGTTCTTCGAGGCTTCACGGTACATCATGGCAAATTCCGCGCTGAAAATCCGCTCCAGCCGATCTTCCGTGAAGACCTCCTGTTCGTTGCCGAAGGCCTCTTCCGTCCAGTTGCTTGCGGTCGCCTCAATGATTTCGCGGACCGGGGCAGTCACGTCAGCAGCCAGCGCACCGACGCTGGAGATGAGAAGCATCGAGGCGGCAATCAGGATGTTCATGTCGGATTCCATAGGCAGAGTGAATGTTGCGGCACTCTATAGCGGCGCTGCCAAAGCTCAATGTCGATAGACGAGCATATGAGACCTTTGTTGGTGTCAATTTGTGAATGAAATCGCGCTATCAGCCTGTGCCGGTGCTTTGCGTTCTCAACCGGGAATGCTATAGCCCAGCGAGCCGAACCAAGTGGGACGCTCGTCCCTATTCATTCCGAGCGAGGATATTCATGAGCAAGATCAAGGTAGCCAACCCGGTCGTCGATCTCGACGGCGACGAGATGACCCGTATCATCTGGCAGTTCATCAAAGAAAAGCTGATCCTGCCCTACCTCGACCTCGATATCGAGTATTACGACCTGTCGGTCGAGAACCGCGACGCGACGTCCGACCAGGTCACCGTAGACGCCGCCCATGCCATCAAGAAGCATGGCGTCGGCATCAAGTGCGCCACGATCACCCCGGACGAAGACCGCGTCAAGGAATTCAATCTCAAGCAGATGTGGAAGTCGCCGAACGGCACGATCCGTAACATCCTCGGCGGCGTGATCTTCCGCGAGCCGATTATCTGCAAGAACGTTCCTCGCCTCGTTCCGGGCTGGACCAAGCCGATCGTTGTCGGCCGTCATGCCTTCGGCGACCAGTACAAGGCAACCGACTTCAAGTTCCCGGGCAAGGGCAAGCTGACGATCAAGTTCGTCGGCGAAGACGGCCAGGTGATCGAAAAGGACGTTTTCGACGCCCCCGGCGCTGGCGTTGCCATGGCAATGTACAACCTCGACGAATCGATCCGCGAATTCGCCCGCGCCTCGATGATGTATGGCCTGATGCGCAAATGGCCTGTCTATCTGTCGACCAAGAACACCATCCTCAAGGCCTATGACGGCCGCTTCAAGGACATCTTCGAAGAAGTCTACCAGGCCGAGTTCAAGGCAAAGTTCGATGAAGTCGGCATCACCTATGAACACCGCCTGATCGACGACATGGTGGCATCGGCCCTGAAGTGGTCCGGCGGTTACGTCTGGGCCTGCAAGAACTACGACGGTGACGTCCAGTCCGACACGGTTGCCCAGGGTTTCGGCTCGCTTGGCCTGATGACATCGGTCCTGCTTTCGCCGGATGGCCGCACGGTTGAAGCCGAAGCAGCCCACGGCACGGTGACCCGTCACTACCGCCAGCACCAGAAGGGTCAGGAAACCTCGACAAACTCGATTGCCTCGATCTTCGCCTGGACCCGTGGTCTCGCCCACCGCGCCAAGCTCGACGACAATGCCGAACTGGCACGCTTCTCCAGCACGCTGGAAAAGGTCTGCGTCGACACCGTCGAAGCCGGTTACATGACCAAGGACCTTGCTTTGCTGATCGGCCCTGATCAGCCGTGGCTGTCGACCACCGCCTTCCTCGACAAGGTCGATGAAAACCTGAAGAAGGCCATGGCTGCCTGATTGCCGCCCAATGACTGACGAAAAGCCCGGCCCCGCGCCGGGCTTTTTTATTTCTCCCATAGCTTGCATCAAACACCTCACCGTTCCTATGCTGAAACATAAAGGGAACAAACAAGGTGGAAATCCATGGCGGAACTTGTGCTTTGTACCAATCCCATGTCACGCGGATGCATTGCCCGTCTGATGCTGGAGGAAGTTGGCGAACCTTATCGCGCACGGAAATCGTGGCCTTCGGTCCATCAATGAGCGTGCCAGATTACCTAGCAATCAATCGGATGGGAAAGGTTCCAGCATTGAAACATGGCGCCACCATCGTCACCGAATGCGCCGCGATCTGCGCCTATCTGGTGGACGCTTTTCCCAAGGCTGGCCTTGCACCGACTGGGGAGGAACGCAGCGCTTACTATCGTTGGATGTTCTTCGCGGCAGGCCCGCTCGAAGCGGCGGTCATCAATCGCAGTCTGGGCGTAGAGATCGCGGCCAACAGACGCCGCATGGTCGGCTACGGTTCGTTCGGAGCCGTGATGAACGCGCTGGAGTAGGCGGTTTCAGTCAATCCTTACATTGCTGGCGATCGATTTACCGCAGCAGATGTCTATGTCGGCTCACAGATCGGCTGGGGTTTGCAATTCGGCTCGATTGAGAAGCGCCCCGCCTACGAAACCTATTACAGCCGCCTTGCCGCACGACCGGCATGGCAACGCGCCAGATCGCTCGGCGGTGCAGCCGTGGCAGACCTGCAGCAAGCAGAACGATAAAGACGCAATCGCACTCCCCAGCGTTTCACCCGAGAGCACGCAAGCCAGTGCAGTATAGGCGATCTTCGGACTTCATGCGATCGTAGCTGCAGGGGCATGAACCGGAGAACCGCCGATCCGGTCCTTGTCACTCGGAGCAAAAATGCTTGTCGTGACACAGTTGCGACCTGCCTTTTTCGACGCATAAAGCGCACGATCCGCCACCGCCAGGGCCATCTGCATATCGAGCCGCCCTGCCGGGAGAACGCAATGGCCGATGCTCACGCTCATCTGGATGCATGCCGTCCCGTGCTGAACGACCATGGCGCCAATATCGACACGGATGTGCTCCAGCAGATCGGCATTGATCAGAGCAGCGGAGGCCGGCAGATAGATGGCGAATTCCTCTCCGCCAACACGCCCGAAAACCGCACCCTGCGGCAGCCGGCTGGCAACCAGGCCTGTCAGGCAGGTCAGTACGATATCGCCAGCACCATGCCCATGCGTGTCATTGATCGACTTGAAATGATCTGCATCCAGCAGAGCCAGAACCGCACCCGCTCTGTCGCCCTCTGGGCGCGCTCGACTGGCATCGATGGCGGCAAGAAAGGCACGGCGATTGCAAATACCTGTCAGATAATCGATCTCCGAGGCCACCTTGTAGCGCAGGGTCAGGCGCTCATGCACCATCGCGAAGATGGCAAGCGCACCGAACAGCACCTGAATGAAATATTCAAAAGTGACCACCCCAAACCACAGATTGGGATGTCCTCCATTCAAGGTAGCGGGGAAAAGCAATGGCACCGGCAGTCGCAACAGGTAGAACAAACCATGCAGCCCGAAGGCAAAGACCGCGAGCCGTCTGGCAGGCAGAGGTTCCTGTCGATATCCCCGCCATACCGTGTTGACGATGAGAAACGAATATCCTGCATAAAGGGCTGAGGCCGCGATAATGCGGATATTCAGGTCTTCGGCAAAGCGCGGCCAGCAAGCAACCAGCGTAAACCACAAAAGCCCGCCTGCCATCGCCAGCGCTGACGGCGCGTCGGGATCCCATTCATTGAACGCCCGACAGCCAAGCCAGATCAGACCAAGGCTCCAGAGACTAAGCGCATTGCCCAGCCCTATCGAAAGGATCGGCGGCCCAACATCCCGCAAGCCCAACAGGATCAGGCCGAGGCAGCCAAGCCAGAACCCCAGTGTCCAGCGCAGCAACGCCTGGCTCGATCGATCCCAGAGCCAGAGAAGCGTCAGAAAAATTGAGATGATCACGCAGGCTGCCGAAAGGCAGAGCATCAATGTGGGAATGTGGAAAAGATGGTCCAAGCCGGCAAACCTCAAAAACGAGGCAACACATACCAATCAAGACTGAAGGAAAAGAAAACCCGCTTGTTAAATGACAATACATCCGGCCCGCCAGGCGCGGCAAAGCGCGGCTGAAACACCCGAAATCGTCATGTCTGGCTTCGAAACACATCAGCTTTCCGAAGCCAGACTGACAAGATCAAACCGCGAGCGCTGCGGCGACCGCTTCGATCGCGGCTTCCGCCTGCGCACCGTCCGGGCCACCCGCCTGCGCCATGTCGGCTCGACCGCCGCCACCCTTGCCACCCAGTGCAGTCGAGGCGATCCGCACCAGATCAACCGCACTGAAACGCTCGGAAAGGCTGGGCGTGACCGAAACCACGGCGCTCGCCTTACCATCCTCGGCCACGGCGATCAGCACAACCACTGCAGACTCGAGGCCGGCCTTGGCCTCGTCGGCCATGCCTTTCAGGTCTTTGGCATCGATACCGGCAAGCTGGCGGCCGACAAAGCTGATGCCATTGATGACCCGCGGGGCGTCACCGCCACCGGAAGCACCACCGCCCATCGCCAGCTTGCGCTTGGCATCCGCCAGTTCCTTCTCAAGCTTGCGGCGCTCGTCGATCAATGTCTCAACACGCGAAAGCACATCGGACGGCTGAACCTTCAGCGATGTAGCCAGCGCCTTCACCCGTTCGTCCTGCTCGGCTAGATAGGCCCGTGCCGATTCGCCGGTCAGCGCTTCCAGACGCCGAACACCGGCACCGACAGCGCTTTCACCGACCAGGCGCACCAAGCCGATATCGCCAGTCGCGTTGACATGCGTGCCGCCACACAGTTCGATCGAATAAGCCTTGCCGGCCTTCTCGCCACGAACGGCGGTACCCATCGACACGACGCGCACCTCGTCACCATATTTTTCACCGAACAACGCCATGGCACCCTCGGCAATCGCATCGTCGACGGCCATCAGGCGCGTCGTGACCTGCGCATTCTGCACGATGATTTCGTTGGCCATCTCTTCGACGATTTTCAGCTCTTCAGCGGTGATCGGCTTCGGGTGCGAGATATCGAAGCGCAGCCGCTCGGGCGCAACCAGCGACCCCTTCTGCGCCACATGCGTTCCCAGCACGTCACGCAGCGCCTCATGCAGCAGATGGGTCGCGGAATGATTAGCCCGAAGTCTGGAGCGGCGGGCATGATCGACATTCAGCGTCATCGCTTCGCCGGCACGAACGACGCCGTTGCGGACGGTAGCGATATGAACAAAGAGCCCCTCGCCCTTCTTCTGGGTATCGGTCACGTCCAGCGAGAAACCTTCGCCGATGATTTCGCCGGTATCACCCATCTGGCCACCGGATTCTCCGTAGAACGGGGTCTGGTTGACAACGATCTGAACCTGTTCGCCGGCAGACGCCGCGTCGACAGCAGCCCCGTCACGCACTATTGCCTGGATCTGCCCTTCGGCCGTCTCGGACGAATAGCCGAGGAACTCGGTCGCACCGTGTTTCTCGCGCAGTTCGAACCAGATCGTCTCAGTCGCCTTGTCACCGGAACCAGCCCAGTGCGAACGAGCCTCGGCCTTCTGGCGCTGCATCGCATCGTTGAAACCGGTGATATCGACGCCGATGCCACGAGTACGCAAGGCATCCTGTGTCAGGTCCAGCGGGAATCCATAGGTATCATAGAGCTTGAAAACGGTTTCGCCATCGAGGCTGTCGCCCTGGCTGAGATCGGTCGTCGCATCCGAGAGCAGCGACAGACCGCGTTCGAGGGTCTTGCGGAACCGGGTTTCTTCCAGCTTCAGCGTCTCGGCAATCAGCGATTCTGCACGGGCAAGCTCGGGATAGGCGCGGCCCATCTGCTGAACGAGAACCGGCAGCAGCTTGTAGATGATCGGATCGCGCGCACCGAGCAGCTGCGCATGGCGCATGGCGCGCCGCATGATGCGCCGCAGGACGTAGCCGCGCCCCTCATTCGACGGCAGAACGCCATCGGCAATCAGAAAGGCCGACGAACGCAGGTGGTCGGCGATCACCCGGTGGCTGGCGCGACGTTCACCCTCGGCCTTGACGCCGGTCAGTTCAACCGACGCCTCGATCAGCGAACGGAAAAGATCGATGTCATAATTGTCGTGCTTGCCCTGCAAAAGGGCGGCAACGCGCTCGAGGCCCATGCCCGTATCGATCGATGGACGGGGAAGATCGACACGTTCTTCCTTTGTCACCTGCTCGTACTGCATGAAGACGAGGTTCCAGATCTCGATGAAACGATCGCCATCCTCTTCCGGCGAGCCGGGCGGTCCGCCCCAAATATGGTCGCCATGGTCATAAAAGATCTCAGAACAGGGACCGCACGGACCGGTATCGCCCATGGCCCAGAAATTGTCGCTGGTCGGGATTCGGATGATCCGGTCATCCGTCAGGCCCGCGATCTTCTTCCATAGGCCATGTGCTTCATCGTCCGTGTGATAGACGGTCACCAGCAGCCGGTTCTTGTCGATGCCGAATTCCTTGGTGATCAGGTTCCAGGCCAACTCGATGGCGTTCTCCTTGAAATAGTCGCCAAAGGAGAAATTGCCGAGCATTTCGAAGAACGTATGGTGACGGGCGGTGTAGCCGACATTGTCCAGATCGTTATGCTTGCCACCGGCACGCACGCATTTCTGCGCAGTCACGGCGCGCGAATACGGACGCTGTTCCAAGCCGGTGAACACATTCTTGAACTGCACCATGCCCGCATTGGTGAACATCAACGTCGGGTCGTTGCGCGGCACCAACGGACTGGAGGATACGACCTCGTGACCGTTCGTCTTGAAGTAGTCGAGAAAAGTCGACCGGATGTCGTTTACACCGCTCATGTCACGCCCTTCATTCAGGCCGGAACCCGGCCAATTCGCAAAATCAATGGCTTTTATCGTCCGCCATGGTCGCTGTCCAGCCGCGCAATAGAAAACCGGCCATGCCTCTTTCGAAACATGGCCGGCTGGAATTCGAATTTGGCAGCGCGCGAGACTTAATCTTCGGCACTGTCACCATCATTGGTGTCGGGACCACCGTTCTGCAGGAACTTCTCCGCGATCAGCCCCGCATTCTGCCGCAGCGCCAATTCGATCTCCTGCGCAAGCGCCGGATTGTCACGCAGGAACAGCTTGGCGTTTTCACGCCCCTGGCCGAGACGCTGGCTGTTGTAGGAGAACCAGGCACCTGCTTTTTCGACAATGCCAGCCTTGACGCCGAGATCGACGAGCTCGCCGGTCTTCGAGACCCCTTCGCCATACATGATGTCGAACTCGACCTGCTTGAACGGTGGCGCCATCTTGTTCTTGACGACCTTGACGCGCGTCTGGTTGCCGACAACCTCTTCGCGATCCTTGACCGCGCCGATACGGCGGATATCGAGGCGCACCGAAGCGTAGAATTTCAGCGCGTTGCCGCCAGTTGTGGTTTCCGGTGAACCGAACATAACACCGATCTTCATGCGGATCTGGTTGATGAAGATCACCATGGTCTTCGACTTGGAGATCGAGGCTGTCAGCTTGCGCAGCGCCTGGCTCATCAGACGCGCCTGCAGACCGGGCAGGCTGTCGCCCATTTCGCCTTCGATTTCGGCGCGCGGCGTGAGCGCTGCAACCGAGTCGATAACCAGCACGTCGACAGCGCCGGAACGCACCAGCGTGTCGGTGATTTCGAGCGCCTGCTCGCCGGTATCCGGCTGCGAAATGAGCAGGTTCTGCAGATCGACACCCAGCTTGCGGGCGTAGACCGGATCGAGGGCATGTTCGGCGTCGACGAAGGCGCAGATACCGCCCTTCTTCTGCGCTTCGGCTATCGTCTGCAGCGCAAGCGTCGTCTTGCCCGAACTTTCCGGACCGTAAATTTCAATGATTCTGCCCTTTGGCAGACCGCCGATACCCAGCGCGATATCGAGGCTGAGCGATCCCGTCGAGACAGTCTCGACTTCGACCACGCTCTCGTTTGCACCGAGCTTCATGATCGAGCCCTTGCCGAACGACCGTTCGATCTGCGAGAGCGCCGCTTCCAATGCCTTGCTTTTATCCACCGATTTGTCCTCTACCAACCGCAAAGAATTCTGTGCCATTTGATCCACCTTTAGGTTATTGAGGCCGCATAGGCAATGAAGCCGCCGATGGACTGTATGTACTTCGTTTGTTCTCATTTGGCAAGCTCCATTCAAGCCATTGAGAAAAAACGGATTTTTACCCTATGTTCGTTATCTGTTCCGAAGACTGGAAAAGCTTTTGCAAACAGGGTCTTACATTGCAAAATCGATGTTTTGATGTCCTTGCGATTCGTATCAGCCGCGTGAGAAAGTGCCGTGCATGAGCTTTGATATTCTGGCCATAGGCGGCGCCCATATCGACCGTCGCGGACGTCTGTTCGGTGACACGAAGCCAGGCTCCAGCAACCCCGGACAATGGTTCGAGGAAGCGGGCGGCGGCGTGTTCAATGCCGCCTGCAATCTGTCCCGGCTCGGACACCGTGTTCGCCTTGTTGCGCCCCGAGGTGGCGACCCGGCCGGCCAGACGGTGGCGGATGCAGCAGAGCGTGCCGGTCTCGACGATTGCCCGGTGGTCTTTCTCGATTGCGCCACACCGAGCTATACCGCCATCCTCGAGCGCGACGGCAATCTGGTCATCGCCCTGGCCGACATGGCGCTATATGACATGTTCAGCGCCCGCCGGCTCCGCGCCCGCTCTACCCGCGACAGCCTCGACATCGCTCGCCACGTTCTGTGCGACGCGAACCTGGCTGGCCCAACCATCACGGCCCTTGCCGAAGAGACCACCAAGCGCGGCATAGGCCTGTCGGCCATCGCCATCTCCCCGGCAAAGGTCCTGCGCCTCAGGGAGGCCCTGCCCCGCATCGACCATCTTTTCCTCAATGTCGCCGAAGCCGAAAGCCTGACCGGAAAAACGGCAGCGCGTCCGGAAGACTGGCCAGCGATTCTCCGTCTTGCCGGGCTTCGCGGCGGCAGTGTCACCAGTGGCGGACGCATTGCGATTGCCTTCGACGAGACATCCGCGGCCGCGATCGAGCCAGCACCCGTAACCCAGATCGCAGACGTCACCGGCGCCGGCGATGCCTTTGCTGCCGGATTTCTGAGAGCCCGGCTCGCCGGCGACGATCTGTGCGACGCGCTTCGCCAGGCGACGGCGGCGGCCGCGATAACCCTTGCCTCCCCGCATGCAACCGAAGAAAACCTCACGCCCCAGCGGCTGGAAACACAGTTGGCTCTTGTCCCACGGGCCCGTTTCCTGCCATGACGGGCAAAACCATCTGGAAGCTCAAATGAACCGTTCCATCTCCCCTCTCCTGCCCATTACCTATTCCAGCGAAGTCAGCGCCGCCAAGCAGCGCGGCGCGCCGATCGTGGCGCTGGAATCGACCATCATTACCCATGGCATGCCTTATCCTGGCAATCTCGACATGGCGAAGAGTGTCGAGACGATCATCCGCCAGCAGGGCGCTGTGCCGGCGACCATTGCCGTGATGAACGGCGTGCTGCATATCGGCCTTGAGCCTTCCCAATTGGAAGCACTGGCCCAGATGAGCAATGTGATGAAGCTGTCGCGTGCCGATCTGGCCTTTGCGCTCGCCGAACGCCGCAATGGCGCCACCACGGTCGCAGCAACGATGATTGCCGCCTATCGTTCCGGTATCCATGTGTTTGCAACGGGTGGCATCGGCGGCGTGCACCGTGGAGCGGAAGAAAGCTTCGATATTTCCGCTGACCTTGAAGAACTGGCGCGCACGGCCGTCATCGTGGTGTCTGCAGGTCCGAAGGCCATTCTCGACATTCCCAAGACCCTTGAAGTGCTTGAAACCCGCGGCGTGCCTGTTGTCACCTATGACAGCGAAGACTTCCCGGCTTTCTGGTCACGCAGTTCCGGCCTCAAGAGCGTGCTCAACCTGACGAGCCCGGCCGCGATCGCCAATTTCCAGAAGCTGCGCGAACAGCTTGGCATCGATGGCGGCATGCTGATCGCCAATCCCGTGCCGGAAGCAGACGAAATCCCGCGCGAGGAAATGGAAATCTACATCAGCCGTGCGCTGGCCAACGCCGAACGTGACGAGATCGCCGGAAAGCAGGTTACCCCTTATCTGCTCGACAATCTCTTCCACCTGACCGAAGGCCGCAGCCTGAAGACCAACATCGCGCTGGTCGAAAACAATGCACGCCTGGCCGCGGAAATCGCCGTCGCAATGAACGGTTGATACAGGCGCCGGACCCTCGAAGCAAAAAACCGCACTGTCGCCAGCGCGGTTTTTTTATCTTCGATATGCCTGGATCTCAGGCTTGACCGTCAAGCATCTCACGAACGGCTACCGCCAACTGCTTCAGCGAGAACGGCTTGGGCAGGAAGCCGAATTTGGCATCTGCCGGCAGATTGCGCGCAAACGCGTCCTCGGCATAACCCGATACGAAAATGAACTTCATGTCGGGATATTTCTTGCGCAGTTCGGTGAGCAGCGTAGGTCCATCCATTTCCGGCATGACGACGTCGGACACGACGATGTCCACCGCCCCACCTAGCTCTTCCAGAATGTCCAGCGCCTCGACGCCCGAGCCAGCTTCGTGAACCGTATAGCCACGCGTCTCCAGCATGCGCTTGCCACCGCGGCGCACGGCCTCTTCATCTTCCACCAGAAGCACGATGGCCGACTTTCCGGTCAGATCGCGGTTCTCGGCGGATGCTTCACTGCTCGCAGTGGAAGCCGCATTGGCGGCTGGATCCGGCGTACCGGCCGCCTGCTCGATCACCGGCTGGATCTCCGGGATATGCCGCGGCAGGAAGATGCGGAACGTCGTACCTTTGCCGACTTCCGATTCCGGATAGATATAGCCGCCGGACTGCTTGACGATGCCATAGACCATCGCAAGGCCGAGACCGGTTCCCTTGCCCACTTCCTTCGTCGTGAAGAACGGCTCGAAGATCTTGTCCATGATATCAGGCGCAATGCCGGTACCGGTGTCGGCAACCTCGATCAGCACCATCTCTTCCGCCGGCAGGCCGCGGTACTGGAAATCATCCGATTCCTGCGCCGAGACATTGCGTGTCGACACGGTGATCGTCCCACCGTTCGGCATCGCGTCCCGCGCGTTGACGCAGAGATTGATCATCACCTGCTCGAACTGCGATAGATCGGTCTTGACCGGCCAGAGATCGCGCCCATATTCGACCCGCAGCTTGACATTGCTGCCGGAAATCAACCGATCGACCAGCATGCGCAGATCGCCGATTACGTCGGTGAGGTTCAACACCGAGGGGCGCATCGTCTGCTTGCGTGAAAAGGCCAGTAGCTGACGGACCAATACCGCCGCACGATTTGCGTTACGCTTGATTTCCATCAGGTCGGCGAAACTCGCATCCGACGGTCGCGCCTGCAACAGAAGGTGGTCGGACGACAGCAGGATTGCGGTCAGGACATTGTTGAAGTCATGCGCGATACCGCCGGCAAGCGTGCCGACTGCGTTCATCTTCTGCGTCTGCGCCATCTGCGCTTCCAGCGCCTTCTGGTCGGTGACATCGACGGCATAGACGATCGCCGCCTCTTCGGGCGCCTCGTCGCTCTGGTCGATCACTGCATTGACGTAGAAACGGAAATGCCGGGTATCGCTGACCGGATGCCGGCTGTCGATCGGCGCGATATCGACCTGACGATCCTTGGCCAGCGCCAGGGCGTCATGAAACCGCTCGCGCTCGCTCTCGTGGAACACGATCTCCAACTTGTCATGCTGCTCGATCTGGTCGCGGCTGATAATGTCGGCAAACAGCTTCATGAAAGGCGCATTGGTGCGCAGGATCCGGCCTTCGCCATCGACAGATGCAATCGCCATCGGCGTATTGTTGAAGAAACGGGTGAAACGCATGGACGCGACCGAGGCCGAGTGATCGCCGGTATCGCCACTTTGCCGGGCAAGCACGATCGACCGGCTTTCGCCCGGTGCCCCGTCACGCGCTGCGCGCACGCGGTGCACCAGTCGCACAGGCAGGATCTGGCCATTGACCCGGCGCAGATCCAGATCCAGCGTCTCTGTCCGCGAATTGCCGGGTTCGGCCTGCACAGAATTGATCAGCGCCATGCCTTCGCCGGCAACCAGATCGGCAATCGACATCGAGCCCGGGCTGAACTGCGTCAGATCGACACCCAGCCATTCGGCCAGTGTCGCATTGAGATAGTAGATTTCGCCCTTGCGGCCGGCGGAAAAGAATCCGGCAGGCGCGTGGTCGAGATAATCGATTGCGTGCTGCAATTCCTTGAAAAAGCGCTCCTGGTCGTCGCGCTCGACGGTAATGTCGGAAATCTGCCAGACATGCAGGCCACGTCCGCGGCTCTCGCTCGCCAGCAGCCGGGCCTTCAGCCGATACCAATGGGCACCCGAGCCATTGCCGGTCTGGTTGCCGAGCGGCTTTAGCAGCCGGAATTCCTCGTAGCTCTCGCGACCTTCGCGCAGACCATTGGTCAGCCGGTAGAGCGCTTCGCTCGACTCACGGTAGCGCGACAGCAAGGCCTCGAGCGTCTGGACATCCGTCGCCTTCTTCGCGCCGGTCATCTCGCCATAGGCCGCATTGGCATAAACAATGCGCCCTTCCGAATCGGTGATCAGCGTGCCTTCCGGCTGGCTGGCGAGAAAACGGCGCGCAAGCGTATCGGTATGCGATTGCGGCATCACCTCGACGAAGCCGATCACGGCCGAGACGATGAAGAAGATCCCCATCATGGCCAAAACACCGAGGACACCGAGAACGATCTGGTTGTCCAATTGGTCACGGAAAAAGACAAAGGCTGCCGATGCTCCGATCAGGACCAGAGCGAGCAAAAGAATACGCAGCGCCGTCCCGAATCCGCCCCGGCGGTCCACCAGAGGGCTGTCGTTATCGCCGGGCTTCTGCTGTCGTGTCATGAATGCCTCTTGCCTGTCCGCGCCTTGCTCCCGACCCGCTACGGGAATCGGCGCACCGTCCTGTTTAGCAATTTGCAAGGGGTGCAAAAAGCGAAGAAAGCCCGAAACCCGCATGCTTTGTCGCTACCCCACAGGATTGCCGCATTCTGAGTGGAAATTGAGGGGTGGTGACCATGCAATTGCTGCCTGGGACGGACGACAAGTCATGATTGCGGCCCGTGATTGCAGAACCCGCCATCTTCTGCGAGAAAGCGTGACAAGGAGAGCGTATCATGCTGGACGAAATGATTACCGCCTATGGCAACCGTTTACTGGTGGCGGCACTTGGCGTGGCGCTCGCTCTGCTATGTTTGTTCATCGTGCTCTGGCTGATGCGCAATCGCGCATCCTCACCTTTCGTTCGCGGCGGCAGAAACCGCCAGCCCCGTCTGCAGGTCCTGGATGCTGCAGCCGTCGACGCACGCCGTCGGATTGTCCTGATCCGCCGCGACAATGTTGAACACCTCGTCATGATCGGCGGCCCGACCGATATCGTCATCGAAAGCGGTATTGGCGATGACCGTGCCTATCTTTCCGCTTTGGCCGTCAAGGCTGAGGCCTCGGAGGTATCACAGAATCTGCCTGCTTCCGAGACGGCCAGGATTGTCGCCGCTCCCAGCGAGCCGGAAGCTGCCGTCAAGCCTAAACCTATACGTCCCGTGGAAGCAGTTGTTGCCGCGGAACCAGTACTAGCCGAACCGGAACCGATCCGCTCCAAGCCACAACCGGTGTCCGCGCCAGTTGTACCCGCAGAACCGCTGCGCACCACACCGCAGGCCAGCGCGGTGACTGCGCCGAAAGCTCCAATCGCTACGGGCGCGCAGACAGGCGCGGCAGCCCCGATCTCCGTCGTTCCGCTCACTGCAGCTTCGGTAGCACCTGTCGTTGCGGCAGCAACGACCCCGGTGATGACGGTGCAAGCCACGCCACTACCGCCGACGCCACTGCCGGCTGTGCAACTGGTGCGTGACGAACCACAACCGATCGATCCGGTTCGCGCGCCGAGTGCTGCCGGCCCGGCCGAGGTGCGTCCGGAACCGCGCCTTGAAGTGGTGGCATCGCCCGTTCCTCAGACTCCGCCCGCGGCAATTGCTCCCATTGTTGAACCGGCTCAAACGGCAACGATCCAGGCTCCGGTCGAAATTGTGTCCCCCGCAGTGCCAACAGACGCCTACGCCTCGATGGCCATCGTCCCTGAAGTTTCGCTTGCGGCTTCGCATGAGCCGCAGTTCGAACAGCCGATGAATACCGGCCGCGCGCCGGAGGTTGCATCGATCGCTTCGTACGCGGTGCCTGATGTGCCTGTAATCCACATCCCTTCAATTGATATTGCGTCAGATGCCACACCGGCACGCGCACCCCATGTAACGGCACCGGATGCGGCCAACATACTGGAAGCGGCGCGCGCGCGTGTCTTGCCAATCAACGCAACGGAGCGTCCGGGATCCGCGCAACCCTTCGCAGCCGAACGCTTCTCACCACAGCACGAACCGGTCAAGGCCGCCGAGAAGCAGGAGCCGCCGCGCGACATGAGCGATTTCGAGCGGGTTCTTGAAGAGGAAATGGCGCTGCATCTGGCCGCTGATCCGCTGCCACTGCCCCCGGCCGGCAACTTCAAGGGCGACAGTCCCATGAGCCAGCCATTTCTACCCGAGATCCGCAGCGACCGCCCCGGTCTGCCGATATCGGCGGTCCTGCCGGAAAGCAGGCATGCGACGACCCCGGTGGCGAAGCCGGCCACAGACGCTGACGCTAAACCAGACGAACCGAACCTGCAGAACGAGATCGCCCGCATCTTCGGCGAGATGTCAGCCAGCCGAAACTCGTAAGAATGGGGCAGTCAGACAACGTCTGGCTCTTTGGTCGGACAAGTATGCGGCACGCACGTCCGTCGTCACGTTCGACCGCATGACCCATCACCAAAACGAAAAATGCCGGCCCGAAGGCCGACATGGAAAATCAGTCGCTGCTAGGGGCGCAGGCGCGAGCGAAGAACTTCACTCGTCGCGATAGACCTTTTCGCGACGCTCGTGGCGCTCCTGCGCTTCGATCGACAGGGTCGCAATCGGACGGGCGTCAAGGCGCTTCAAACCGATCGGCTCGCCGGTCTCCTCGCAAAAACCATAGGTGCCTTCATCGATCCGCTGCAAGGCGGCGTCGATCTTGGAGATCAGCTTGCGCTGTCTGTCGCGAGCACGAAGCTCGATGGCACGGTCCGTTTCGGAGGAAGCCCGGTCGGCGAGATCGGGATGGTTGGCGCTCTCTTCAGCAAGGTGACCGAGAGTTTCGCGCGCTTCGCGTAGGATATCATTCTTCCAGGCAACAAGCTTTGCCCGAAAATAAGCCCTCTGGTTCGCATTCATGAACTCTTCATCCTCAGAGAGCACATAATTGCTAAGATTGATCTTCTCACTCAACGCGATTCTCCTGAAGAACATCTCAATGTGCGGGTGTATAACCTTTCATTCAAACCTGTTCAAGCCTCCTGACTGTTTCCACGGCATTTTTAAATCTGTTACATTTTTCATCTAAGAGTATATTTTTTAAGCACTATTTCCCACAGCCACATCGGACCGTGCCTTCGCAAGGCATCGGATGCGGACCACGATATGCCACCTGCGACCAGTTGACGTGGAGGGTTGATAACCGCTAGTTCATTAGCAGGATGATCTGACGCGGATAACCCAACGGATGACGCTCTCCACTAAGCCTCCTGAACGCATCTATTTGTTGCGGCATGCAAAATCCGGTTGGGCCGAACCTGGCGGCCGCGATTTCGATCGCAGCCTTTCCGACGCAGGCTTTGCCGAGGCCGAGTTGCTCGCGGAGACTGCCGCGGAAAAGGGCTATCGGCCCGAACTGGTGATTTCCTCAACCGCAAAGCGGTGCCGCCAGACTGCCGATGCAATACGCAGGGCCTTTTCCGGCCAATCGGAATTTCGTTTTGTCGATGAACTGTATAACTCGCCGGCCGACACTTATCTCGAGATCCTGACGTCGACGCGCGGCGTCCAATCGCTGATGATGGTGGGTCACAACCCTGCCGTTGAGGAAGTCTTCGCGCGACTGGTCGGCCATGACATTGTCGGCCGCACCGTGCCCGAAGGCTATCCGACATCCGGCCTTGCCGTGATCGACGCCCTGAAGATCGAAGGCCCGGGTCAGGGCTGGAAACTACAGGACTTTATCGTCGGCTGATCAGGCGAGTACCATCAACAAGGTGCAAAGCGTCCCCGCTCCTTTTTTGCAGCGCAATGGCAACCTATATGCTGCAAGGCAGATGCGTGTCTCCGGCCCGGGTCTTCGGTCGACGTCCTGCAGCAGACTGCGCCACGACAATTTCAGGAACCCGCCATTGCCTCCTTCCCTGTTCACCAGCATTACCGACGAAGCAGCAATCGCTCTCGACAATGTTGCCGACCGTGCCGCCAATCTGGTCCACCCGACGATCCGCCTTGGCGTAACCGGCCTGTCGCGCGCGGGTAAAACCGTCTTCATCTCCTCGCTCGTCCACAACCTTCTGCATGGCGGAAGACTGCCGCTGTTCGAACCCGTTCGCTCCGGCCGCATCGCTGGCGCGAAACTGGAGGAACAGCCGGACGACGCGGTACCACGGTTCCAGTATGAAGATCACATCCGCGCCCTGATCAGGGACCGCGTCTGGCCGGATTCGACCCGGGCGATTTCCGAGCTGCGATTGACCATTGAATACAAGAGCGCCAGCGCATGGAACCGCCTGCTTTCGTCCGGGCGCCTGTCGATCGACATTGTCGATTACCCGGGCGAATGGCTGCTCGATCTGCCCTTGCTGCAGCAGGACTATCGCCAGTTCTCCGACGCGACGGCAAGTCTTGCGACAACAGGTGTGCGCGCCGAACTGTCACGCGAGTGGCGGGAACTTTCCGCATCCGTTGATCCGCATGCCCCGTCGGACGAAATGCTGGCACGCCGACTGGCGGAAACATTCACCACTTATCTGCGCCTGTGCAAATCCGATGAACGCTCGTTGTCGACGCTGCCGCCAGGCCGCTTCCTGATGCCCGGCGACCTGGAAGGCTCGCCTGCGCTGACCTTTGCCCCCCTGCCAGTCCTGGCCGACGGCAAAGCGCCGAAGGGATCGCTGCAGGCGATGATGGAGCGCCGCTACGAAGCCTACAAGAGCCTGGTGGTGAAACCCTTCTTCCGCGAACATTTCGCGCGGCTCGATCGCCAGATCGTGCTTGTCGATGCGCTGCAGGCCATCAACCGTGGTCCGGAAGCGGTTCAGGATCTGGAACGGGCTCTGGGCGATGTACTCGCCTGCTTCCGCGCCGGCTCCAACAATATTCTGACCTCACTGATCCGCCGCCGCATCGATCGCGTGCTGGTTGCCGCCACCAAGGCCGACCACCTGCATCATGAGAGCCACGACCGGCTGGAAACCTTGACCCGCCGCCTGGTGGACCGGGCAATCCAGACGATCGGTATGAGCGGCGCGGGTATCGAGGTGATGGCGCTTGCCTCCGTCCGCGCGACGCGAGAGGCCAATGTCAAACGTGACGGCCATGATCTGCCGGTCATTGTCGGCACCCCGATGGTGGGGGAACGGATCGGCAGCGAGACCTTCGATGGCGAGCGCAAGACCGCTGTCTTCCCCGGCGATCTTCCCGAAGATCCGGAAGCCTTCTTCCGCTCGATCGACGCCGGCGAGCCCGCCGAACTGCCTGATCTCGACATTGTCCGCTTCCGTCCGCCGCGCCTTGAAGAGACAGGCGGCGGCATCACATTGTCGGTCCCCCACATTCGCCTCGATCGCGCCATGCAGTTCCTGCTCGGAGACCGTCTCGCATGACCAAGCCCCCGTCATCCTCCGTGCCCGGCACCGGTCAGGGCAACGGCAACCGCCGACGCCCCGCGGCATTTTCCGTCGAGGCAGAACCGGCAACCGAAGCCGCCCGTCCGGCAGCAGCGCGCCAGCCGCAAAGCTTTTCGCATGAAGTGGTGATCGTTCCGGACGAGGAAGATCCCTTTATCGGCGCCGGATCGGCAATCGGCGAGATACCTCTGGCCATTCCGAGACGTCGCAGCTTCTCGTTTGCGCGGATAGCGGTCGGCGCTTTCGGCATCCTAGTCTCCCTCGCGCTCGGCCTTTGGGTCGACGGCCTGATCCGCGACCTCTTCGCCCGTTCCGACTGGCTTGGCTATGCCGCGATCGGGGTCCTCGTCGTCGGCCTGCTGGCTCTGGCGATCGCCATCGGCCGCGAGATCGCCGGCCTTTATCGGCTGGAAGCGGTTCAGTCGTTGAAATCGGAAGCCGAGGCTGCCAGCGCCGATCGCAAGCGCCCGGCGGCCCTTGCCGTGGTCAAGCGGCTGACGCGTCTCGTCTCCCATCGTCCCGAAACCGCCCGTGGCCAGAAGGTAATGGCCGAGGTCGAGGATGACGTGATCGACGGTCCGCAACTGATTGAACTCGCCGAGCGCGAACTGTTGAGCCCGCTCGACATCCGGGCGAGAAACCTCATTCTCGGAGCCTCCAAGCGGGTGTCGGTCGTCACCGCTGTCAGCCCACGGGCACTGGTGGATCTGGGCTATGTGCTTTTCGAAGTCGTGCGGCTGGTCCGCGGCATGGCCGAACTTTATGGCGGACGGCCCGGCAGTCTCGGAATGCTGCGTCTGCTGCGCGACGTGATCGCACATCTTGCCGTGACCGGCTCGATCGCCGTCGGCGACAGCCTAGTGCAGCAGGTTCTGGGCCACGGTATCGCCTCGCGCCTGTCGGCGCGCCTCGGTGAAGGTGTGATCAACGGCCTGATGACGGCGCGAATCGGCATTGCCGCAATGGATCTGTGTCGGCCTTTGCCCTTCAAAGCTCTGAAGCGGCCGGGCATCGGTGACTTCATCGGCGACCTCACGCCATCGCTGAACGGCAAGCCAGGCGGCGAAACCAACTGAGTCTTATGGGCAACACCCGCCACTGAACCTGTGTTTTGCCGATTGCCGGCGACGCCATTTAAGGTTAATTGCAAGGATGCATTAACCAATACCGCGCTAAGTTGACTGCGGGTTTTCTGGTTTCTCGTACCAAGGTAAATCGATGTCTTCTCGCATCTTCTCGTCGCTCGGCCGCAGTGCCGTCATCATGGCCGCTGCAGCACTTCTGCCCGCAACCGTTGCGGACGCAGCTTCGCGCGACAAGCGCTTCTTTGAGCAGGTCGCCGGCGTCTGGAAGGGCCCAGGCGAAATTGTTGCCGGAAAATACAAGGGCACCAAATTCACCTGCAACCTGACCGGCCTGTCCGCAGACGGCAAGGAGCCAGGGATGAAGCTCGATGGCACCTGCCGCGTCGGTGTATTCAGCCAGCCGATGTCCGCATTCATCTCCCAGGCAGGCAGCACCTACAAAGGTCAGTTCCTTGACGGCGCCGAAGGCAAGGGCATGGACATCGTTTCCGGAACGGTCACCGGCAATCGTGCGGTCATGGGCATCAACCGCAAGAAGCTGAATGGCGCGATGGTCGCCCGCATCGAAAAAGACGATGCGATGAACATCACCATCTCGGTCAAGGTCGAGGATCGCCTGATCCCGGTCATCGGCCTGAAGCTGAACCGTCAGGCCGATGCAATGGCTGTTACGGCCGCCAGCGAATAAACACGTAACCTTCGGTCCCGACCGAAATGATCAACCGCGCCACCAGGCGCGGTTTTCGTTTGCAATATCGATGCCGGCGCGATCGCTGTCACGGAGCCAGTCGGCAACTGCCCTTCCCCTGACCTTCAGGTCCGGAGCAATATCGGCGAGCGGCATCAGCACGAAGCCGCGTTCCGTCATCCGCGGATGCGGGATCTTCAGATGCTCGCCGTCCACGACACTGTCGTCATATGTCAGGATATCGATATCGATGGTGCGCGGTCCCCAGCGTTCGATACGCACACGCTTCATCTCGCGCTCGATGTCGAGGCAAGCGTCCAGCAGCGGTTCGGGCGCAAGCGTGGTTTCGATAGACGCACAACTGTTGTAGAAATCCGCCTGATCGACCTTCCCCCAAGGCGGTGTCCGGTACAGCCGCGACACGGCCGTCACCCGACAATCAGAGCGACTATCGAGACGCTGCAGAGCCGCTGCCATGGCTGAAACCGGATCGCCGATATTGCCACCTAGTCCAAGAGTTGCCTGACGCCACCCAAACTCACCTGAATTGTTCAACGCTCACCTGTACATAGTCGAGAATGCCAGCAATCGGGGCGCTGGGCTTGCGCACCGTGATGCGCGTTCGCAGGATTTCCGGAAAGCGCTCCAGCAGCGCCTTTGCGATCGCCAGAGACAGCGCTTCGACCAACATGACGCGACTGCCGGTGACGATCCCTTCGATGACCTCAAAGGCGATACCATAGTGCACGGTGCCCTCAAGCCTGTCCTGCGCGGCCGCCTCCCCGGCATCCACATCGAACTCCGCATCGACGTAAAACCTCTGCCCAAGCACCCCCTCCTCGGGAAAGACGCCATGATGTGCGAAGAAGGCGCAATTTTTCAGGGTAATGGTGAAGATAGCGCTCATGACTTCATTCCTTCGGCAAGCCGCTTTTGTGTGGCAAGCATTGCATCGGCGACGGCCAACGCGTCGCGGTTGATCACGACATTATGGACCCTGAATACGGCCGCCCCTTTGAGACGCAAGGCAACCGTGGTTGCAGCCGTCGCCGCATCCCGTTCTGCAGCGTCGCGCCCGGTTAGACTTCCCAGAAAGCGCTTGCGCGAGGTTCCGGCGAGAAGCGGCAGACCGAACCGATGCAATTCCTCGAAACGCACCATCAATTCGACATTCTCCTCCACTGTCTCCTTGGCAAAACCGAAACCCGGGTCAAGCGTGATCGTGTCCGGCAAAACACCTGCAGCCCACGCGATGTCTAGCGACTGCGTCAGGAAGAAAATCTGGTCCTCAATGACGTCAGAAAGCGTCTCCCGTCCGCGCCCGGTATGCATGATGCAGAGCCCGGCCCTGCTCTCTGCCGCGACGGAAGCGATTTCCGGCTCCCGCTGCAGCCCGTGCACGTCATTGATGATGTGGGCGCCGGCAGCGATCGCCACGCGGGCAGTCGCGGCTCGGTAGGTGTCGATCGACAGCAAAACGTTCGTGCGCGCAACCAGTGCCTCGATCACCGGAACGACCCGCTCCATTTCTTCCTCAGGCGTCACGTCAGCAGCGCCGGGGCGTGTCGATTCACCACCGATATCAAGAACGTCCGCGCCGGCCTCGACACAGGCAAGCGCATGGGCAACCGCCTTTTCGGTCGTGGCATGCAAACCGCCGTCGGAAAACGAATCCGGCGTGACATTGATGATGGCCATCAGCGCGCCCTGCGCCGTCAGGTCGAGATTGCGACCATGGGCAACGCGCCAGATGCTTCGATTGCCGGTGGTCACGTTCATCTGTCCTCTCGACGGAAATCCGCGAAGCTGCAATAGTGCTCGCGGCTTGGCTATGCCCCAAGGGCGCAGCGAATTCAACATTGCGGGTCAGTAGATTGCGGAAAATGATAATGTCAAATGCTTGCCGTTTTTGGGCAACCGCAGTCGCCACAGCCCTTATTTCGGTTTCCGCCGGCGTCGCGCGCTCCGAAACGATCGTTCGCAAATCGACAAGCTATTTTCAGATCGGCGGCAAGACTGCGGCTGAGATCGACGAAGAACTGACGCGCAAGGGGCCGATGACCCAGATGACGGGAAACCGCCATCCAGGCGCCACGCAAATCCGCTTCGGCGGCGACCTTACCTATGTGCGCAAAGGCGAGCGCTGCGCCATCGAGGATGCCCGGGTCACCCTAGACACCAAGATCATTCTGCCACGGTGGAAGAACCGTAAGCGCGCAACGAAAGAACTTGGCTTCATCTGGGATGCCCTGTCGGCAGACATCAAGCGTCACGAGGAACGCCACGCGGAAATTGCCCGACAATATGCACGCGATCTGGAAAGGGCGCTGAAGAGACTTCCCGCCCAAGACAACTGCGACAAGATGCAGGACAAGGTCGCCGACGTCACCGATCGCATCACGCTGGCGCATGACGAGGCGCAGATGAAGTTCGACCGCATAGAGGCAAAGAACTTCCAGAACAGGATGGCGCGCATCCTGCGCTACAAAAGCGGCAGGGTAAGTCAGGACTAAGCGTTATCGCGGAAATAACCCACTAAAAATTACAGCGCACTAATGCAGCAAGGACACATCTTGCTCGAAACTTGCGCCCCGACCTGTGAATAACCGGCTATTTCTCAGCGTGGCACTTGATAAGAATCTGAAATATACCTGTCATCAGCAAACGTTGATTAAGCGTTTTCCGATTTGCCAGTTCTCCCGGCGCGTCCTGGTGCCACAGGTGTTTCCTCCCTCGCCTGCTTGGCGATGCGCCCCCTTGCCCCGCTCCTCGCTCCGCGAGAGCGGGGCTTTTTTTGGAGCGCACAGGATCGGTTCTATCACCCCTGGCGTTCGGGAACATGCACCACAAGGCCGTCAAGTGCGGCAACCACCTTGATCTGACAGCTCAGTCGCGAGCTTGGCTTTACGTCGACTGCGAAGTCGAGCATGTCTTCCTCCATTGCCGATGGTGCACCGACCTTGTCGGTCCATGCGTCATCGACATAGACATGACAGGTGGCACAAGCGCAGGCGCCGCCACATTCGGCGTCGATGCCAGGAACGGAATTGCGCACGGCATTTTCCATGACTGTGGAGCCATCTGCGGCTGCGATGTCGAAGCGCGTGCCGTCAAAGGCGATGATGCTGATATTTGCCATGTGTTCTGTGTCCATGCTTCGCCGAAAAAATCCGCGAAGTCATCTAACAAATCGAAACACCAGTCAACTCGAAGGAGAGACGACAGTGGCCCCGATCATCCGCCGCGTATGCACCGTCTAGCGGGCGAGCTTGAGGATGAAGTGCTCGGCCTCAAGAACGGCAGCACTCACCGACGCGATCGAATCGATGGTCGCACCCTTTGTTTCGATCAGGTCGGCTGCCCCGGCAACCCGAAGTGCGCCAACCGCCATTGCGGCATTTCGCAACCTCTGTGCGGCCGCCTTGACCTGCAGCGCGTCGCTATGGCTGGCCAGAGCCTGAAGACAGCCACGTGCCTGGCGCGCGAACATCTGCAGGATTTCGATCTCGACAGCCCGATCACCCTTCGTCTGGGTGGCCAGATGAACGAGGTCCACAGGTCGCTGCTGCGAAGGGCAGAGCCCGCCAAAGTTTTCCGGAGCTTCGAACGCGACATTTACGGCTGCCATAGCCATATTCCTTCTTTTCTTGTTATTTGTGAGTGCCAGTTTCTCTGGCGCCAATGGCAATTGCGTTAAAATGGGACTCATCGGCGCGGAAAACTTCACACTATGGTTAACGTGCATTAAACCCTGACGGACATTGGCTTTTCACGCCCTTCACTGGTTTAAATATTGTTAACAACCGAAAACCGCATTAACCGCCGTCTGGGCCATTAATTGTATCGGAAGCCCGAATGTGTCACTACGATACGGTTGATTGGGCTAAAGGCGGAATTCTTTGCCCCAATGTCGGATAGTGCTAAAACACATCGCGAATGTCATGATGACAGGCTGCTCCGACGATGAAATTCAAGGGGATTTTCGACTGGCGTGGCGGCAGACGGGGATCCTAAAGTAAGGCAGTCTGACCAGGGCTCGAATGCAGGCGGCGTAGTGCCCTTGGATCGAACTGCCGAGAGTAGCGGTAACGAGGCGTAACCCTATGGCGAACAAGAAGTCCGACTCTATTGATGAGAGCGCTTTTCAAGCTCTCGAGGCGGCCCTGAGCATTGATTTCGACAATGAGGCGCCGGCGACCAAACCCGTCCGACCGGCGGCACGCGCATCGGAGAGCCCCGTGTCTGAACCCGTTCAAAATCCTGCATCGGCGAAGAAGCCTCAGGAACGCCGTACCGCACGCTCAAGCGAGCTGGCACCGGAGCCGGCTCCGAAAGCCCCGGCCTTCGCGCCGGCCAACGACACATCGCGCCGCACGCCGGCTGCCATTCTGAAGTCGCTTGACGGCGCATCCCTGCCGACAGCACTGCGCAACGCCACGATCATTTCAGCACTTTGGGTGCTGGGAGCGATCGGACTGACACAGCTGCTTTACGGCGGCCAGATGTGGCAGGCACCTTCGGTTGCCGACATCGTCGCGATGCCGGGTGTCGTTGCAATTTTCGTCGGCACCCTAGTGCCGATCATGCTGTTTTTTGCCTTCTCCATCATGATGGCCCGCGCCCATGACCTGCGCAATGCAGCACGGTCCATGGCGGAAGTGGCTTTGCGACTGTCCGAGCCGGAAACCATTGCGTCTGAACGGATCATGACGGTCGGCCAGGCCGTACGCCGCGAAGTCTCGGCCATGAACGAGGGCATCGAACGCACGATTGCCCGCGCGACCGAGCTTGAAACGCTGGTACATTCGGAAGTGACCGCGCTTGAGCGCAGCTACACCGACAACGAACTGCGGGTGCGCGGTCTCGTGCACGAACTGGGCGCCGAACGCGACGCCATCGTCAATCACGCCGAGCGCATCCGCTCGTCCATCATCGGTGCGCATGACCAGTTGAAGGAAGAACTGTCGCTGGCGACAGAGGAAATCTCCGTGCGCCTGCAGACATCGGGCGAAGCCTTCGCCTCGATGATCGACACCCGCGCAGCCACGCTGACCGAGAGGTCGGATGCTGCAGTGACCGCACTTGGCTCGCTTCTGACGCACAAGACCGAGAACATGGTCCAGACGCTGGCCGCCTCCGGCATTTCCCTGGCTTCGGAATTCGACTCGCAGCTCGCCAATCTGTCTTCCACGCTCAACCAGCGTGGCACGGAACTGCTTGGCCAGTTCGAGACGCGCGCCTCGACGCTCGACGCCAATACCGAAAAGCTCAACGCCGCTCTGAACGAGCGTGCCCGCCAGCTCAACGAAACCCTTGTCGAGCGCACCCGCGACATTGCCGAAGCCCTGAAGAGTGGCGAACGCACCATCACGTCCTCGCTGGACGACGTTCTCACCAAGCTCAACGGCTCTCTGGACGAGCGCGGTCAGTCCTTCCGACAGAGTATGAAGTCAGCGGCCGATGACGCGATTGTCGATCTGGACCTGCGTTCCGGACTCTTCGAGGATCGCTTCCAGACGACGATCGGCCAGATCAACACGACATTCGACACCCGCGTTGCCGAGTTCTCCAGCGCCTTCGACCAGCGTGCGGGCACGCTGGACAACAAGCTGATGGAAAGTCTCGCGCGGATCAACGAGACCGTCACAGGTGGCTCGGACTCGATCGATGGCATTCTGACATCGAGCATCGACCGTCTCGGTTCCACTCTGGCGGATCAGTCGTTTGCCTTTGCTGCCACCCTGGGAACCGGCCAGGAAATGATCGACAGCGCCCTTGCCGACCGCGCCCAGGAAATCGCCGACGCCATGTCGGCCAAGGCAGCAGCTCTCACCGAGAGTCTGGAGAACGCCCAGAAGCGCATCGACCAGGTCATGGAAGAGCGCGGCGGTGCACTGTATGCGGCCCTTGCCGACAATCAGACCCGTTTTGATGAGACCCTGACCACCCGTTCCGAACTCATCGTCAACGCGCTCAACAGCAATCAGGATCGCCTTGCCGATACGCTGGACAGCAAGAGCCGCGAGATTGCCCACACGCTTGAGACGCAAAGCCGGAACATCGTGGAAACCGTCGAAGCGGCCAGCCGTGACATAGCCGATACGCTGGGCACCAAGAGCCTCGAACTCGACATCGCCCTCAGCACCGGCAGTCAGCACCTCGCCGAGACGCTGGAAATCAAGGGGCGCGACATCGCTGACACCTTGGGTTCGCAAAGCCTGAACATCGTTCAGTCCATCGACGCGGCCAGCCGCGAAATAGCCGACACGCTGGGCACCAAAAGCCTTGAACTCGACATCGCAATGAGCAGCCGCAGCCAGAATATCGCCGAAACGCTGTCCATCGGTCAGCGCAGCCTGGAAGAAGCCCTGTCGCTGCGCGCGGCACACATCGTCGATACGGTCGCCGATGCCGATCGCCGCATCGATGCGGCATTCGCCGAAAAGGCGGATGCAATTCGCAGCACCTATGGCGAGAACCAGGAGAAGCTTGATCTTTCTCTGGCTGGGCACACGGCATATCTGGCGTCAACACTGGAAGACGCAACCGGCACGCTTGAGCGCACACTTGGCCAGAACTCCGGCCGCATCGTCGAGGCCCTGTCGGACGGACAACGTCGTCTGGACGAGACCCTGTCCGAGCGCGCTTCCGGCATCATCGACACCGTCGCCGACGCCGATCGCCGCATCGATGCAGCATTCGCCGAAAAGGCAGAAGCGATCCGCAATGCCTATGGTGAAAACCATGAAAAGCTCGATCTTTCGCTGGCCGGTCACACCGCTTATCTCGCATCGACGCTGGAAGATGCCAGCGGCACGCTGGAACGGACGCTCAGCCAGAATTCCGGCCGCATTGTCGAGGCACTGTCCGATGGACAACGCCGCCTCGAAGAAACCCTGACCGAACGCGCCTCGGGCCTGATCGATGCCGTTGCCGACGCCGATCGACGCATCGATGCCGCGTTTGCCGAAAAGGCTGAATCGGTTCGCAGCGCCTATGGTGAAAGCCAGCAACGCCTCGATCTGTCGCTCGCCGGCCACACAGCCTACCTTGCGTCGGCACTGGAAGATGCGGGTGGAGAGCTGGATCGGACGCTTGGACGCCATTCCAGCTATATCACCGAGGCGCTTTCGAGCGGCATTACCGATATCGACGGCAAGCTTGCCGGCACCAGCGACCATCTGCGCAATACGCTGGAAGGTGCGAACAGCGAACTGTCCCAGACACTCGGCTTCAACACCAATCGCATCGCCGATACGATCGCATCGGGTGTCACCCAGATCGATGCGCGGCTCGTCGACACCCACGAACGCATTCGTTCGACGCTCGATGACCGCACCAATGCAATCTCGACGACACTGCGCGAGGCCCAGGGCGATCTGGAAAATAGCCTGGTCGAGCACTCGACCTCGCTCGGCGCATCGCTGGCCGCATCGGCCGGCATGCTCGAAATGAGCCTGGAGGATCACGAAGGCACGTTGCGTCGCGCTATCGACGACAGCAGCAAGGCGCTCGATGAGCGCCTGCGTGGAACAGCCGGCTCACTGACCTCGCAGATCCGCGACGCCGCCGGTGATATCACCCGCTCCGCCCAGGAATTCTCTGGCGTGGTGGAGCAATCGGTCAGCGGCATGACCTCGCGCCTCGACGAAACCAGCACCCGGATCGAATTGAGCCTTGGTACCCTGGAAGACCGCCTCCGCAACGGCCTGGACGGCGTCGACGCCCGCGTCAACGATGCCGGCGAGAAATTTGCAGCCCGCCTCGATGAAAAGGTGACCGCGATCGAGCGCGTTGGCAGCGAAGCGAGCAGCCGCGTCGCCCAGATCCTCGACGACGGCACAGCCAAGGTGGCCGAAACCTTCGAAGGCCGCACCGCCCAGATCGACGAACGGCTGTCGACCATGGACCGCGCGCTCAACATCGGCCTTGAAAATGTCAACCGTACCATTGAGGGCAAGGCCGCTGGTCTCGCGGCCGCGCTGCGTGGCGCCGTTTCCGATGCCGCCCGCGATCTCGACACCGAAGCACAGCGCTCGGTAGACCGCCTGACAGCCTCCAGCACCCAGTTTGCCGAACAGATCGGCGAGCGCAGTGCCGAATTGAGCCGTACAGTCGAGGAACAGTCGCAGGATCTCACCCGGCGCATCGAAGACACCCAGAGCCGCCTTGCGGGCCAGGCAGCAGCCGTTGCCCAGACCTTCTCCCAGGCCGGCGATGCGATCAGCAACAAGGTCTCGCAGGCAAGCGATGCCATCACCAGCAAGGTATCTCAGGCCGAAGCGCTGGTCAGTGCGCAGGTCGCCAACCTGTCGGGCACGCTGGCGGATGTGGGATCGACCCTGGAGGGCCGCACCGCCGCCATCCGCGAAGCGATTGCCGGCAACACGCAGGAACTCGCCGTAACCATGGATGCGGTCGAAAAGGCGCTCGAAGCACGGGGCAACACCATTCGTTCCGTCCTCGACGACAGGACCCGCGAACTGAACTCGATGCTGTCGAGCCGCTCGGCAGAACTGTCGCGCCTGATCGACGAAAAGGCCGGTCCGATGATCGCGACCTATGCCCAGACCGGACGCACGGCAGCCGAGCAGATCACCGCGGCTGCAGAACAGAGCGCAGAACGCCTGCGCAGCGAAAATGCAGCCATCCTTGGTGCGATCACCGAGCGTGCCGACCGGGCCGCAGCGACCCTGGGTGCTGCGGAAAACTCGATCGTCACCAGTGCGTCGCAGCTCATCGAGCGTCTCGGCGAAAGCAATTCCGGTATTTCTGCCATCGTCGAACAGGCGGTTCAGAGCATCGGCTCGCTGGATAGCCGCCTGGGCGCCACGGCCGCGCGCTTCAATGACACGGCAGGCAAGGCAACCGACATCCTCTCCACGTCGAACCGTCTGCTGGACGGCCAGCTTGAGCGCCTGACAGTAGTCTCGACCGAAACGCTCGGCCAGGTGTCTTCGATCGTCGGCCGCTTCGGCGAACATACCAAGGTGCTGGGCAAAGCATCCGAGCTTCTCTCCGCCGCGCAGTCCAATCTGGTCGGCACGCTGGAAGAACGCCAGCAGGCCCTGCGCGAGCTTTCGATCGGCCTGGTCAAGCGCTCCGAAGAAATTGAAAACACCATGCAGGGCCTCGGCAAGATGGTCGAAACCGCCTTCGACCGTGCCGAACAGCGTTCGGGCCAGATGGCCGGAAACCTGCGCCAGAGTGTCCAGGCGTCCTTCACCGACATTGGCCAGATCCTTGGGGAGACGGAAAAGCGCGCCCAATCGACGGCAGCCAACATGCGAGAGAGCGTTCAGGCCTCCTTCGCCGACATCGGACAGGTGCTTGGGGAAACGGAAAAGAAGGCACAGGTCACCGCGGACAACATGCGCAATGCCTTGCTCTCCGCCGAACAGGAGGCACAGGTCTCCATCGACAAGACGCTGACCGAAGCCGAGAAGCGTTCGGGCGAGCTTGCGAACCGTCTGCGCGGCGGCCTCGCTGTCTCCCTGAACGACATTGACCACCTGCTCGGAGAAGCCGGTCGCAAGTCGGAAGGTGCCGCCGTCGCCCTTCGCGAAGCCATGCAGCAGGCAGTGACCGAGGCCGTCGCCCGCTTTGCCGGCGCCACGGATGAAATCCGGCGCTCGGCCACAGACATCCGCAAGGAACTTGACCTGACCCGCAACGAGTTGAAGCGCGGCGCGTTCGATTTGCCGGAAGAAGCCAAGGAAAGTGCAGCCGCCATGCGCCGCGCCGTGGCCGAACAGATCAAGGCCCTGCAGGACATTTCACAGCTTGTTGGCCGCACCAGCCAGACGCTGGAAATCTCCGAACCGGTAGCCCGTCGCCTGACAGAAGCCCAGCCGGAACCAGTCCGCCGCGCCCCCGCCGCAGCACCTGCTCCAACACCAGCGCCGGCGCCTCAAGCCCAGCCGGTTGCCCGCTCCGCCGAAAACTTCGGCCTGCGCGGCAGCCTGGAACTTGGCGAAAGCTACGGCCAGACGGCACAGCCGGCGAGCCGTGTCGAAGGCGGCGGCTGGATCAGCGACCTGCTGCGCGGCGCCTCACGCGACGAGACGGCAGCCGCGGCGACACCCGCGCCCGCACGTGCGGCCCCTGCCCGTCCGGCACCGGAAGCGCCGGTCGCCCAACGCCAGACCGACAGTCGCAATCCGCGTCACATGGTCGAATCGCTTAACTCGCTTTCGGTCGATATCGCCAGGGCGATCGACCACGACGCCTCGGTCGAACTCTGGCGCCGCTACCAGCGCGGCGAACGCGACGTGTTCACCCGTCGCCTCTACACGCTAAAGGGTCAGCAAACCTTTGACGAGATCAAGCGCAAGTATGACCGCGAACCGGAATTCCGCGTCGCTGTCGATCGCTACATCGCCGATTTCGAAAAGCTGCTGGCCGATGTTGCGCGCACCGATCGCGACAAGAGCGTGACCCAGTCCTACCTCACCTCGGATACGGGCAAGGTCTATACCATGCTGGCACACGCTGCCGGTCGCTTCAGCTGAGATAGCGGCAAAGGCGGCAGGCGGTTCGCCCACCTGAAAACGAAAAAGCCCCGGATCTCAAATGGATCCGGGGCTTTTCTGACTCAAACTATGAAAAATCAGATGGCGGTGAGCGCCCAGGTAACGATCTCTGCCGTGACCGAACCGAAGGCCTCGTCCATTGCCTTGACATAGGCCTCGTTGCTCGTGCCCGCCGCGCGGGCTTCTGCCCTGAAGACCTTCTGGGCAACGACAGTTCCGTTGCGGTCATTGAGCAACTTGGCCGAAATTTCGACGACACCGCGATCTCCGCCGACGGTCGCCACTTCGAAGGCGCGGACATCGGTGATCAACTGATAGTCGATGGCAAGGCCCTGGCCCGGCTTTCCGACGCCGCCCAGACGTCCGGTGTCCTCGAACGCTTCCACCAGCTTTGACTGGACCATGCGTGTCAGCTTGTCGCTCCACTGCGACTTCGAGAGATAACGGATCTCGGAGTTGGAAACGCGCACAAGGATCTGCTCGCTGTCGACCGCCTTGAGCGCCGTCGGATCGGCGATGAGCAATTGCCTGTTCTTGGCTGAAGCATTCGTTGAAACGACAGCACTTGCCGACAGATCGAACGTATCGTTTGGCGCCTTGGAAGCGCAGCCCGGCAGACCGGCAAGCAACATCGGCAAGAACACCGCGCCGAGCATCCGCACACGCCTGTCGCGCGCCGCACCTCCCAAGCCGGACATAGTCATGCTGTCATATCCCTTCCGGTTTTGATCCGTCATCGGCGTGTCCGCCCATCAAACTGCTTGACCGTGTCACCGCCGAAGATCAATCGCTGCGGGTCGTTGTCGAAATTGGTAATCGCATCGTTCAGACCACGCACCGTCTGGCGCGTATCGTTGACCAGTGTCTGGATGTCACGCAGGCCGGTGCTGGAGAAGCGTTGCAAATTCTCGGCAATCGGTCCGATCCGGGCATTGAGGTTTTCGGCCGTCAGGCGGATCTGTTCCAGCGTCTTGCGCGCTTCGGCACTCAGCGAATTGGTATCGTCGGAACCGAGAAATCCGTCGACCTTCCTCAGGATTCCATCCACCTGTTGCGATGCATTGTTCAGTCGGTTGGCGAGCTGGGTAAAGTCGTCGATCGCCTTGTTGATGTCATCCTTGCGACCGGTGATGCTGACAGAAAGGTCCTTGAACCCGGCAATCGCGGCACGGGCATCCGCTGATGCCACAGAAACATCGTCCACGACCTTGCCGACCTTCTGGCTATCGATGGCGTCAACCAGCTTGGACACCTTTTGCAGGGTCAGGTCGGCATTGCTGCCGAAGCGTTGGAAGGTCTCTGCCGTTTGCCGGAAGCTGTCGATGGCCGGACCCACCCGATCTGCTGCGCTGGCAATGTTCGCTGTCGCACGCTCGGTATTGGTCAGGATCTTGTCGATCTTCTCCGAATTCAGCGCCTTGAACAGGTCTTCGGCGGCACCGAGGGTCGAATCCAGGCGGCCCGACAGGCCCGACACGGAATCGGACAATGCGCTGACGCTTTTCAGGAACTGATCGATGCCCTTGGCATTGTCGGCCAGCGATTTTGAAAACACCTCGGCATTCTTCACCGTATTGGTCAAAGGCGCGCGCGCATCGCCGATGAAACCCTGCAATTCGCCAATGGCATCATTGGCCCGCTGCAGGATCTTGTCGGCTGTGGAAAGCAGGTTGGTGACGCTCGACTGATCAGCCATCAGCACGGCCGGCTCACCCGTCGCCATCGCCTTGGCAAGGATATTTTCCTTATCGTCGGCTGTCCCGCCGGAAAGCTCGATATAGGCAGCTCCGGTCAGACCCTGGATTTCCAGAACCGCTTTGGTGGAGGACGTCACGGGCGCATCGGCGCGCACTTCCGTAAACGCCACCGAGAACTGCGGGTCGTCATTATCGATATAAAGATTGCGGACTGAACCCACGGCAATGCCGTTGAAGCGCACCGGCGAGCCGATGCTCAGGCCGTTGGCCGAGCCTGGGATGCGAATGGCAAGTGGCGCAACCGGGCCGCCTCTGCCATACTCCGCCATCCAGTAAACGAAGCCGAAGGCAGCGCCGATGACCAGCAGGGTGAAAAAGCCGACGAGGGCATAGTTGGCTTTGGTTTCCATGTGTCAGTCACTCTATCGGATGCACGCCGGACGATTCCGGCCGAGGAATGGAGCGGGCCCGCTTGCCCTTGAAATAGGATTGCACCCATGGATCATCACAGGCGAGCATGTCTTCAAGCGTACCTTCGACCAGAACCTTCTTCTGTCCCAGCACCGCGATACGGTCGCAGACGGAGAACAAGCTGTCGAGATCGTGGGTGACCATGTAGACCGTCAATCCAAGGGTATCGCGCAACCGAGCAATCAGATCGTCGAATTCCGCGGCACCGATCGGGTCGAGACCGGAGGTGGGCTCGTCGAGAAAGACGAGATCGGGGTCGAGCGCCAACGCACGCGCAAGTGCTGCGCGCTTGATCATGCCACCCGACAGTTCCGAAGGGTATTTGTCTGCAGCATCCGGATGGAGACCGACAAGTTCGATCTTCAGATAGGCAAGCTCGTCCATCAGCCATTGAGGCAGATCAAGGTACTCACGCATTGGCAACTGGATATTCTCCTTGACGGTCAAGGCAGAAAATAGGGCGCCATGCTGAAAAAGCACGCCCAGCCGCGTATCGAGCATCGTCCGCTCGCGCTCGTCGACCTCATCGTAGTCGGCACCGAGGATTTCGATCTTGCCGGAGCGCCTTGGCAGCAACCGGAGCACCGTACGCATCAGCACGGATTTGCCGGCACCCGATGCACCGACAAACCCGAGGATCTCGCCCCGGTAGATATCAAGGTCGAGCTTGTCGAGCACGACATTGTCGCCGAAGGCAACGGTCAGCCCCTTGACGGAAAGGATCGTTTCCCGGTCTTTCATCATCGCGTTTGTCTTCTCTTCCATCCGCGCCCTCAAAAATCGATGGCCGCGTAGAAGATGGCAAACAGCCCGTCTACGAGAATGACGACAAAGATGGATTTGACCACGGCTGCCGTGACGTGGCGGCCGAGCGATTCTGCGCTACCGCCGACCTTCATGCCTTCGACTGCGGCAACAATGCCGATGATCAGCGCCATGAACGGCGCCTTGATCATGCCGGACGCAAGCGTAGAGTAGTCGACGGCGTCATGCAGGCGCGTGATGAAGACGTCGAAGGTGATGCCCGAATAAGCCCAGGCAACCACGGCTGCGCCGTAAAGCGCAGAAAAATTGGCGACAATGGTCAGCAGCGGCAATGCAATGGTCAATGCCACGAGCCGTGGAAAAACCAGCACTCCGATGGGATTGAGGCCGATCACCTTCAGCGCATCGATCTCCTCGCGCATTTTCATCGAGCCGATTTCGGCTGTAATGGCGCTGCCGGACCGACCGGCGATCATGATGGCGGTCAACAGAACACCGATTTCACGCAGTTGCAGAATACCGACAAGATCGACGACAAACACTTCGGCACCGAAATACCGGAGCTGGAAAGCACCCTGCTGCGCGATGATGGCGCCGATCAGGAACGACATCAGCACGATGATCGGCATGGCGCGAACGCCCATGTGGTCGAGTTGATTGACCACCGATGCAGGAGACACCCCGCTCCCGCGTCCGAATTTCGTCTGCGCACCGCGCACGGCAGAGCCGAGCACGAACATCATCGCAACGAAATCCTCCCAGAGACTGATCGTCAACTTCCCCACGGGGGCGAAGATGGTTTCGAACAGGCTGCTGTGGCTGCTTTTCTTTTCCGGAGGCTGAACGTGATCGGGCAGTGCATTGATCAGCTCACGCATTTCGGGCGTACCGCCCTCAATCGAAATGCTGCGGCCGTCAGCCTGACGCTGCGCGACGAAACGGCGAACAAGCCATGCGCCGGCAGTGTCCATGCTGAGAACACTGTCGAGATCCACGGTTTCGGCAATCCCGGACTTGTCGTCCACCAAGCTGCCGGCACTCTTCACCATGGCGCTGAGGCTGGTATTCTTCCAATTCCCGGCAAGGCGAATGACACGCCCACGCCCCTCAGGCAGGTCATCGACCGTGATACGCGCGATTTCAGGCTGAGCGGAGTTCAAGGCTACGACAACTTCCAAATTACGGGCCCAGGTCAAACCCCGTCGACGCAAATCATACAAATGGAAGTGTACTATAACGATCGCGGTTGGCGATGTAATCCTTAACCGGGAATTAATCGCAACATCGCTTGCGAAATCAGAGCATGCTGTCGCATTCCAGCACCGGTATCCGATGCACTCAGGCTGCGCGCACGCCCTCACCTTCCGCCATATCGGCAAGTACAGGCAAGGAAATCGGCACCATGGGCGACGCTTCCCGCTTGCTTGCCGCGGCCTCGCCGATCTTGTGCCCCCAGGAAATCAGCTCGAATCGACCGTCGTGATGCTCGACAATGGCGGTGCAGCTTTCCACCCAGTCGCCAGTGTTGACATAGTGGATCCCGTCAATGTCTTCCATGACGGCATGATGGATATGACCACAGATCACCCCATCAACCTCGTTGCGACGCGCCTCTTCAGCAACAACCTTCTGGAATTCACCGATAAAATTCACGGCATGTTTGACTTGCAGCTTTGCCCAGGCCGAAAACGACCAATACGGCATGCCCAAACGACGCCGGACGGCCGCCAGGAAAATGTTGATCGCGATCGCTGTGTCATAGGCCCAGTCGCCGAGATAGGCGAGCAGCCGGGCATTGCGCACGACAACATCAAACTCGTCGCCATGCAAAACGAGATATTTCTTGCCGTCGGCCGTCTCGTGGATCATCCGTTCGGCGACCTCGATGCCGCCGAAATGGGTGCCCGGAAACCCCCGCAGGAATTCGTCGTGATTGCCGGGAATGTAGACGATCCGGGTGCCCTTGCGCGCCTTGCGCAGCAGCTTCTGCACGACGTCGTTACATTCCTGCGGCCAGTACCAACTGCGCTTCAACCGCCACCCGTCAACGATGTCCCCGACCAGAATGATCGTCTCCGCCTCATGCAGGCGCAGGAAATCAAGCAGGAAATCGGTCTTGGCCGCTTTCGAGCCGAGATGTACATCCGAGATGAAAAGTGTCCTGAATTGGCGGATTTCGCTGGCTTCTTCCACGTCGCGGTCCTCTAGCACTCTTTATCAAGCGCTTAACCAGAGTCGTGTTTCAGGAAGATGACACCGTACCGATCGGCGCACTTAGCGACTACCACTTGCGGGCAATTCGTGTATTGAGGAACCCACACTTCCCCTTCAAGAAACTGCCGGTGAGCCGATGAATTCCCAGGACAAGAACAAGCCGCAAGCCTCCAACACCTCTGCGGACCTCGATGAACAGGCGCTTTTCTATCATCGCTATCCGCGACCGGGGAAACTGGAAATCCAGGCGACCAAGCCGCTCGGCAACCAGCGTGACCTGGCGCTGGCCTATTCGCCCGGCGTCGCAGCACCCTGCCTCGCCATCCAGCAGGATCCGGCAGCGGCAGACGACTACACCGCCCGTTCGAACCTCGTGGCGGTGATCTCGAACGGAACGGCTGTTCTCGGTCTCGGCAACATCGGTCCGCTCGCCTCCAAGCCGGTCATGGAGGGCAAGGCGGTCCTGTTCAAGAAGTTCGCCGGCATCGATGTCTTCGACATCGAGATCGAGGCACCGACCGTCAATGAGATGGTCTCGACGATCTCGGCACTCGAGCCGACCTTCGGCGGCATCAACCTGGAAGACATCAAGGCGCCGGAATGTTTCGAGGTCGAAGACCAGTTGCGCGCCAAGATGAACATCCCGGTTTTCCATGACGATCAGCATGGGACCGCGATCATCGTCGCGGCCGCGATCCTGAACGGCCTGGAACTCGCCGCCAAGAAGATCGAAGAGGTCAAGATCGTCGCCTCCGGCGCCGGCGCCGCAGCGCTTGCCTGCCTCAATCTTCTCGTCATCCTGGGTGCCAAGCGTGAGAACATCTGGGTTCACGACATTGAAGGCCTGGTCTACAAGGGTCGCAATGAGCTCATGGACCCGTGGAAGGAAGTCTATGCGCAGGAGAGCGACAAGCGTGTCCTCGCCGACAGCATCCATGGTGCGGACGTGTTCCTCGGCCTGTCGGCCGCGGGCGTCCTGAAGCCTGAACTTCTGGCACAGATGGCTGCCAATCCGCTGATCATGGCCCTTGCCAATCCCAAGCCCGAGATCATGCCGGAAGAGGCGCGCGCGGCACGTCCCGATGCGATGATCTGCACCGGCCGCTCGGACTTTCCGAATCAGGTCAACAACGTTCTCTGCTTTCCCTATATCTTCAGGGGCGCACTCGACTGCGGTGCGACCACGATCAATGAAGAGATGAAGATGGCCGCCGTGCGTGCCATCGCAGCCCTCGCCCGCGAGGAAGTCTCGGAAGTTGCCGCAAAAGCCTATACCGGCGAGACCCCGACATTCGGGTCCGATTACCTGATCCCCTCGCCGTTCGATCCGCGCCTGATCCTGCGCATTGCGCCGGCTGTCGCCCGTGCCGCGGCGGAAAGCGGTGTCGCCCGCCGTCCGATCACCGACTATGATACTTATCTCGACCAGTTGAACCGTTTCGTCTTCCGCTCCGGCTTCGTCATGAAGCCGATCTTCGCGGCCGCCAAGACCGCCACCAAGAAGCGCGTGATCTTTGCAGAAGGTGAAGACGAACGCGTCTTGCGCGCAGCCCAGGTTCTGCTCGAGGACGGGATCGGCGAACCGATCCTGATCGGTCGCCCGCAAATCATCGAAACCCGCCTGAAGCGCTACGGCCTGCGCATCCGTCCGGGTGTCGACTTCCAGTTGGTCAATCCGGAAGATGATCCGCGCTACCGCGACTATGTCGACGACTACTTCGCCATCGTCGGACGCGCCGGCATCAATCCGGAGGCTGCCCGCACCATCGTGCGCACAAATACCACCGTCATTGGCGCCCTTGCGGTCAAGCGTGGGGATGCCGATGCACTGATCTGCGGCGTCGAAGGCCGGTTCGATCGCCATGTCCGTGATGTTCGCCAGATTATCGGCAAGCGACCGGGCGTTCGCGACTTCTCCGGCCTCAGCCTGCTGATTTCCCAGCGTGGCGCGATCTTCTTCACCGACACTTTCGTCACAGACGATCCCTCGGCGGAGGAAATCGCCGAAATGACCATGCTGGCCGCCGAGGAAATCCGGCGCTTCGGCATTGCACCGAAAGCAGCCTTGCTGTCGCATTCCAATTTCGGATCGCGCCCGTCGGCCAGTGCCACGAAGATGCGCAGCGCGCTGGAAATTCTGCGACAGGAAGCTCCGGAGCTTGAGGTCGATGGCGAAATGCAAGGCGGATCGGCCTTGTCGGAGGCTCTGCGCAAACGCGCCATGCCGAACAGCACCTTGACGGGTGAAGCCAATATCCTGGTCTTCCCGAACCTTGATGCGGCCAACATCTCGCTTGGTATCATGCGCACCATGATGGACGCGCTTCATGTCGGCCCGATCCTTCTGGGTGCCGCCATGCCGGCCCACGTCCTGTCAACCTCGGTTACCTCGCGTGGCGTCGTCAACATGGCCGCTCTTGCCGTTGTGGAGGCATCACAGCCCGCGTGACGGCAGCGCCCGCCAGACTGCGGGACGCGGTGCACCGAAATCTCTTTGCTCAGAGCCAGCGGCAAATCACATTGTCGCTGGACAAGTCCGATCATGCGAAACCATCTTAAAGCCCTTGGTTTCTAGGGTTTTTTCATGGTGTCTTCGCAGGCCTATTTCGAACTGCATGACTGGCTCGAGCAAGCCGACCATCTCGAGCCCCAGCATTTTTTCGACCGCATGCGGCAGGTCTATGGCCTGGACCATCTGCTGTACTTCGATGGAATCCTCCACGGCAATCGCTTTGCCGCTCACAGCCTGCATCACACAACATTGCCGCGATTGGCGAGGCTGCCCGACAAATTCCGACAGACGCTTCTGCATGCCCCTTTCCTGCACGCAGCAATGGCCATAGAGCCGTTCGACTGGCAGGATCTCGGACCTCGAACGATCGCTGGCCAAGACCTGTCGACATTCGCCAGCCTGTTCGATCTCGTCCCCGTCGGTGCCTGTTATCCGATGCTTTCGCAGGAGGGTAGAACAGCCTTTCTCCTCGTCCAGGCCGACATGGCGGTTCAGGATTGGCGGCATCTGCGTCGAACGCACGACCGCGACATTGCGGCGTTGGCCATCAGCTTTCATGCAAAAATCCTAGCGCACAGATCGTCCCAAATGCGCACTCGACGTGGACAAGACCGGCTCACGCCTCGAGAAATCGAGACACTGTCCTGGGTCGCCGCCGGGAAGAGCTATTGGGAGATCGCCGTCATTCTCGGCATCACGGAACGCACAGTGCGTTTTTTCATGTCCAATGCGCGGCGAAAACTCAATGTCGTGACCAATCCGCAAGCGGTCGCCGAAGCCCTTTGGCGCAAGCTAGTTGCAAACCCGCACAATGCGACCGAGCCGACCTAGCCGTCCCTCGCAATCCCATCCCATTTGATTGCAGGGGAAAGCTGTCACTACCGACAGTTTCATCGATCATCCGCAACCGACATCGTTGCCACTCGTTCAAACTGAAGGAGTGCCGAATGATCCGGATCATCAATGGCGTGAATCGCAAACGCCACCCACATGAAATCGATGCCATGCATCGCTTGCGCAAGACCGTCTTTCACGACCTTCTGGGATGGGATGTCAGCCTGCGCGGTGACTGGGAAATTGACCACTACGATCAGGCCAATCCGCTCTATATCCTGTCCTACAGCGACAGCGGACGCCTGCGGGGAGCACTGCGCCTGCTGCCGACCCTCGGACCGAACATGCTCGATGACACGTTTCCGGTGCTGCTTGGCGATCAGAGCGAAATCCGCAGCGCCGCCATCTGGGAATCGAGCCGTTTTTGCATCGATCCACAAATCTCGCAGGACCGCGCCAGCAATCAGGTCACCATCGCCGCGGCCGAACTGATGTGCGGCGTCGGTGAGCTTGGGCTTGCCTCGGGACTGAGCCAGATCGTCACCGTCACCGATGTCTTCCTGGAACGCATGTTCAAGCGCATGGGCTGCCCCGGTATGCGCATTGCTGATCCCCAGCGGATTGGCTCTGTCCAGGCCGTTGCCGTCGCATGGGACGTGACGGAGGCGTTGCTTGAGCGGATGAAACATGTCGCATCGATCTCTGGCAGCGTCCTTGATCAGCCGATGACGCTTCAAACGGCGCGCGCCGCCTGAGCCAGAGCGACCGCCATCGTGTCAAACCCGATGGCGGTCGATGACAGCACCATCATTTTACTTTAGCTTTAACTGGCGTATTCTCGGTCAGGTAGTATAGGAGCAGGAACCGACGACCGGCATCCACGAAAACCCAGCGGGAAAGTGATCTTGCAGACACGGATACCAGGACTTCTCGCTGCAGCGCTGTGCTTTGCCTGGATTGTGCCGAATGCCGCCGCTGCATCGGTTGTCTGCGAACGTCTGCGTGATCGGCTTGCCGATGTCTCGACAATCATTGGCGAGAATCCCGAAATCAACAGCTATGCCAGCGCGATCGCACAACAGAATCTGGAGTTGCGAAAGGCAAGGCAAGACCAGAAGCGCCTGCGCTGCCTGACATCTGCGGTCGTGGTCGTGCGGCCGGACGGGGGCAGCGATTGCGGCGATCTTTCAGAGGCACTCGACCGGATGGAGGCCAACAAGGACATTCTGGTGGCCAAGCTGGAGGAAATCAGATCCGGCGGAGCTCAGAGCAGGGACGCTCGCGCCCGGCTGACCTCCGCTCTCGAGGCAAACCGCTGCAGCGCGCAGACTGATGGGACCTTCGGCGGCGATGTTGAGGAAGCCGAGCGCGTCCCGTATCTCGACACGCTGGCGGAGCCCTATCAAGTCAGCCGCAATTCGCTGGAGGCCCTCCCCGACCAGCCGGCCGCACTGCCGACCGGCAATATCCGGACACTATGCGTACGCACCTGTGATGGAGGCTTCTTTCCGATCTCCTCCAGCACATCCGCGATGAATTTCGCACATGACGCCGGCCTGTGTCAGCAGATGTGCCCTAACACCGAGACGGAACTGTATTTCCACGCGCCCGCGGTCAGCGAGACATCTGAGATGATTTCGGCGGTCAGCGGACGACCCTACCGCGACCTTCCCAATGCCTTCGCCTATCGCAACCGCACGGCTGGCGACAATCCGCAATGTGGATGCGATCT
>NZ_AHZC01000176.1 GCF_000247475.1 Rhizobium sp. PDO1-076
GCTGTGATCGACCTCAAACCCGCGCTCGCGAAACATCTCTTCCAGATCCCGATAGCTGAGCGGATAGCGGAGGTACCAGGCAGCCGCCTGCACGACCAACCATGCCTCGAAGTGCCGCCCCTTGAAATCATCCTTTGACTGGCGCTCCAGCTTTTCGGCAATGGAATTCAGAATCATCGGCTCGCTCCGCAACTTCCGGAGCCGTAATTTCTCTTCGAGTGGTCAACATACCATTAAGCGCAAAAAATTTGCGACAGGCCCCAGAATGATGACACGACGTAAATGTTACTGAATGAATGCACGAGCCTTGAGGAAATCATGGATCTCCATCGCCAATTCTACAGGGCCTGCGTCAAGCGTCTTAAGTTGGATATCTGGTTTCTCGGGCGGCTCGTAGGTAGAGTCGATGCCGGTGAAATTGGTGATGCCGCCGGCGAGAGCTCGGCTGTATAGACCTTTGGGATCACGGCGCACACACTCCTCCAGTGGGGTATCGACGAAGATCTCAACAAATTCTCCTGGCTCCATCAGTTCACGCGCTAGTCGTCGCTCCGACCGGAAAGGGGCGATAAATGACACGATCACGATCAGTCCGGCGTGTGTCATCAGCTTGGCGACCTCCGCCACCCGGCGGATGTTCTCCACCCGATCCGCATCGGTGAAGCCAAGGTCGCGGTTTAGTCCGAGACGGACATTGTCGCCATCGAGGAGGATAGTGTGGCGGCCATTAGCATGCAGGATTTTCTCTAGATTGTTGGCGATCGTGGACTTGCCCGATCCAGAGAGACCGGTGAACCACAGCACCGCGGGCTTCTGGTGCATCAGTTCAGAACGCGAGCGCTTGCTGACATCAAGCGCCTGCAAGTGGATGTTTTGGGCGCGGCGCAGCGGAAAATCGATCATCCCGGCGCCGACCGTTGCATTCGTGAAGCGGTCTATCAGAATGAAATTGCCGGTGAACCGGTTGTCCTTATATGCATCGAAGGCGATAGGCACATGCAGTGACAAATTGCACACGCCAAACTCGTTTATCGCCAGCGATTTTGCGGCCGTATGCGCAAAGGTGTTGACGTCGATGCTGTGCTTCAGGCTCGTGATATTTGCCGTCACACTCTCGCATTCGGTGCGCAGAGTATAGCTGCTCCCGGGAATGAGAGGGTTGATATCGAACCAAATGATACGGGCCTGAAACTGGTCGGCAACCTCCGGTCGGTTGTCCGGTGCCACCAGCATGTCGCCGCGCGATACATCCACCTGGTCCGCAAGTACGATCGTCACTGCCTGGCCTTCGCGGGCCTCAACGAAGGTCCCGTCCATCGTCACGATCTCCCTGATATAAGATAGCATCCCCGACTTCGCCACCACGACCGGATCACCAACGGCAATTTTACCTGAGGCGACCTGACCAGCGAAACCCCGAAAATTGAGATCTGGCCGGGAAATATATTGGACCGGGAAGCGAAAAGCCTTGTCGAGATAGTCGTTGTCGACGGCGACCGTTTCCAGATGCTGAAGCAGCGTTGGACCTATGTACCACGGCGTATTTGGCGAGCGTCGGATGACATTGTCACCGAAACGGGCCGACATCGGGATCGACAGAATAGTCGCAAGTTCAAGGCTGGCTGAAAGTTTGGAATAGTCGGAGACGATCTGGTGGAAGACGGTTTCGTCATATTCCACCAAATCGATCTTGTTGACCGCCAGCACGACGTTGCGGATGCCGAGCATCGAGGCGATCAACGAATGGCGTCGCGTCTGGGGAAGTATCCCCTGACGCGCGTCAATCAGCAAAATCGCGAGGTCTGCAGTCGAGGCGCCTGTCGCCATGTTGCGTGTGTACTCATCATGCCCAGGCGTGTCGGCAACGATGAACTTGCGTTTTTCGGTAGCAAAGAAGCGGTAGGCGACGTCAATAGTAATTCCCTGTTCACGCTCTGCCTCTAGGCCGTCCACGAGCAAGGCGAAATCGATATCGTCGCCGGTGGTACCATGTCTTTTGCTGTCGCTCTCCAGCGCTGTCAGTTGATCTTCGAAGACTCGTTTGGTGTCATAGAGCAGGCGCCCGATTAAGGTTGACTTGCCGTCGTCAACCGAGCCGCAAGTCAGGAAACGCAGCAACGATTTGGTCTCCTGCTGTTGTAGATACTCGAAAACGGAGGGGGAAAGAGGGTCCTCAGAGAGGTCGTACATCAGAAATACCCCTCCTTCTTCTTCTTCTCCATTGAGTTTGATTCGTCCTTATCGATCACCCGTCCCTGACGCTCGGAGGTTCGGGCAACGAGCGTTTCAGCGACGACATCCTCAATGGTGGCGGCATCAGATTCAATTGCTCCGGTGAGTGGGTAGCAACCGAGCGTGCGGAAGCGGACCAGCCGCTCCTCGACCCGCTCGTGCGGGCAAAGCGACATGCGGTCATCGTCGACCATAATCAACGTTCCGTCGCGCTCGACCACGGGGCGCATCATCGCAAAATAAAGTGGGACAATCGGAATGTTTTCCTTAAGGATGTACTGCCAGATGTCGAGTTCAGTCCAGTTCGAGAGCGGGAATACCCTGATAGATTCACCCGGGTTGATGCAGGTGTTGTAGGTCTTCCACATTTCGGGACGCTGGATTTTCGGATTCCAGGCATGCTGGCTGTTTCGAAACGAGAAGATTCGCTCCTTGGCGCGCGATTTCTCTTCATCCCGCCGGGCGCCAGCGAAGGCAGCATCAAACTTGAAGGTGTCCAGCGCCTGTCGGAGCCCCAGCGTCTTCATGATGTGAATATGGGTGTCAGAGCCATGCACGAAAGGGCTGATGTTCTGCAGCAGCCCGTCCGGGTTGATATGGATGATTAGATCCAAGCCAAGTTCCGCAGCGGTCTTGTTGCGAAATGCGATCATCTCACGGAACTTCCATGTCGTATCGACATGTAGAAAGGGGAAGGGCGGCTTTGCAGGGAAAAACGCCTTCCTAGCCAAATGGAGCATCACCGAAGAGTCTTTGCCGACCGAGTAAAGCATCACCGGTCGAGAAAAGCTTGCCACCACTTCCCTAAAGATATGGACGGCCTCCGCTTCCAGTCGTTGAAGATGGGAAATACGCAAGCGAGATCTCCGTTGATCGTTGCTGCCAGTTTAGTGGTGGCAGCTGAGTACGCCGACCCGAAAACAGCTACAGTGCGACGATCAGGACAGCGAACTGCAACATCCCAGGATTATGCATGGCAATCAGAACATTATATTCGATTGCCGAATGGGGACAACCCTCGTAAAGCGTTGGCTCTACATCTCCATCTCTTGACGCATCGGCAAAGGGATAGAACCGCTGGACGTGCAGGCACTCGCCACGAAGCTTTCTGTTGTATGCTTCGATAAAGCCATCGTCTGTCGGCTTTCAGGGTCGTGAGCCTCGACCCGGCGCTAAGCTGGACTCTCGGACGTACGATAGAAAAGGGTTTGGATATCGTCAGAGGGCATCGTAAACTTAACGGAGGAAATGCCAGCGAAAGACGCCATCCGGAGATAT
>NZ_AHZC01000175.1 GCF_000247475.1 Rhizobium sp. PDO1-076
CGACGCCGAAGCTTATGCCCACGGCCAAGCCGAAAGCGTTCAATGCTCGCACTGGTGAAACCTCCCTGACCGGAACCTCCTCGCTCCGATCTCTGGGCTCCGAACATGTCAGATCTGGCGGCGACCGCAATCCAAGAATGGTTACCGAATTTTCACTGCAGCGCCGAAGCACATTACATTCATTACAATTGTGACATCCGCCATAACCAGCAAGCCTTTGAACATTGGCGCCACCGTGCCTATGGTGATCATGGGAGGACTACATATTGCTGACAGACACAATTCGCATTCTGATCGTCGAGGACGACCCGGACATGGCGGAGCTGATTTCCGATCTCATCGAGGCGGAAGGCTGGATACCGGCTTGCGCAGGGTCGGCAGAAGAAGCCGCCGAAATGCTGGAGAAGGAGCCGATGCATCTGGTGCTGGTCGACCACAATCTCCCTGGCATTTCCGGTCGCGTTTTCGCCCAAAGACTGCGGGCCCAGGCCAATATCGGCATCGTCATGGTGACAGCCGCCGGCAGCGCCGCAGAACGCGTGCTCGGCCTGGAGACGGCGGCCGACGATTACGTCGTCAAACCGTTCGAGCCGATCGAGCTGACGGCCCGCATCAAGGCAGTCCTGCGTCGGACCATCCCGTCGTTGCGGCCGGACAAGGACCTGGAAAAGGAGCTGGACCGGCAGTTGGGCCGGGCGACAGACCGCGACCATTCCAGCTCCGCCCTCAGGCTCGGTGATTGGGCGATCGATATGAAGGGTCGGCGGGCCGTCTGCCTGTCCGACCAGAGCCGAACGCTGACAGCCGCTGAATTTGCCCTGCTTGAAATTCTCGCCCAGACGCCCAACCAGCCTGTCAGCCGGGCCCAGATTCTCGATCGCCTCGGCTCAGAAAGCGATCGCTATATCGACCGGAACGTCGATGTCCTGGTTCTGAGGCTGCGGCGCAAGATCGAACGCAATCCGGATCTGCCACGCCATATCAAGACGCGGCGTGGCAAGGGTTACGTCCTGCATATGGACGAGGTCGAGCTGTCATCGTGATCAACCGCCCGTTTCTGTCATCCATTGCCTTTCGTCTGCCGTTTGCCATTGTCTTCATCTGCTTTCTGGTCTTCAGCCTGTCGACCATCGCGATCTACGGACTGCAGAAGGCGCGCAACGAAATGGCAGCCTATGGCCTGCAGGCATTTTCCAGCCTGACCAAGGCCTCGCTGGTCTCGCGCCAGGTGTCGGATCTCGTCTCCAGTGCACCCTTCCTGATGAATGCCACCTCGCCCTACAGGGTATCGAGCGAAAGCCGCGCCGTCGTCGCCCAGGTCGACAGCCTCCTGCGCACGATCGAGCCGCAGAATTTTGACAGGCTGATCCAGGGCTTTGCCAGCGCGCAGATCATCGAACTGCTCGGCCATATCCGAACCCAGACGCTCACCCTGGCGAGCGATGCCGACTCCGCGCAGGCCCACAAGGCGCAAGCCGCAGCAGCTCTCAGCGAAATCGCAACGGGCCGCGGCGTTGCCGATGCCGATCTGCGCCGCCGGTTGAACGCCATCGTGCAATCAGCATCAACCTCGGACAGTCTTTTCCAGCTGGGAGAGCTGCAGCGTCGGTATGTGGCAGAAACCGCAGCCAGCGAAGACGCAAGGCCGCCGGCTCCGACTGGTCAGCCGACCGAGCTTAGCCCCTATGAGCAGGTCTTCGATGCCCAGACCCGTTACCTGCTCGAAATGTTTGCCATTCGCGCCTCCGTCGCGCGGCTGCATTCGGTATCGCGGGAACTATCGCTTGCCACGGAGATGCAAAACGACGCTGTCGCCCGCGCGCTGAACGAGGATCTGATCTCCACTTCCGATGCGCTGAGCCGGCTGCTGGTGATCGTCGCCCTGGCCTCCCTGCTCGTCTTCACCATGGCCACACTGTCGATCCGCTCGGTGATGCGGGTCTCACGCGGCATCAGCAACCTGTCAAACGGCATGAATGCGCTGGCAAAGGGCGATACCGATATCGGCCCACCCGACTACCGCGGCAACGAGACGGAGCTTTTGCGTCTGCTCGACGCGTTCAGGGCGTTCAAGGACAGCGTCGACCGTGTCTCGCGGCTGCGGCGCACGGCAGAAGCCGCTGCCCGCACCATCCGTTCAACCTTTCGCAACATGAACGAGGGCATTGCGCTGTTTGACCCGACGGGCCGGCCGATCACCATGAATCGGCGGATGATCGAACTGGTCGGCCGTTCAGGCTCATCGCGCAAGCTCCCGCTTCGACGCTTCGTCCTGCCCATTCCGGAAATCAATCCCGATCTCCTGCCGGATGAGGATAGGCCGGGAAACCTCTCGGAACGGGCAGTCATACGGCACCACGCAGAGGATGGCACAGTGATTGAGGTATCGCTGTCGCGCCAGCCCGATGGCGGGATTGTGCTCCTGGCGCGCGACGTCACGACGATCGACCGGCAGGAAGCGGAAGCCGCCAAGGCGCAGCGATTGGATGGCATCATGCGCATGACGCATCAGGTGAGCCATGAAGTCGGAAATATGATCGGCATCATCACGGGCAGCCTCGGGCTGCTGGAGCGGGAAGACGGGTTCAACGACCGGCAGCGGCGACACATTGCCCGCATCCGCAAAGCCGCCGATCGCGGACGCGACCTGGCCAGCAGCATGCTGTCCATCGGCAGCCAGCAACCGATCAATCCCAGCTGTGTCGATGTGCGGAGCCTGCTTCGCGGCATGGCCGACATCCTGGAAATCGCCATCGGCAGCAAAAGCCACCTGCAACTGGAACTCGATGCCGACCTGCCGGCAATTCCTCTCGATGCCGCCCTTTTCGAGCAGTCGGTTCTCAACCTTTGCCTGAACGCTTGTGCCGCAATGCCAGATGGCGGCGTGATCGCCATCAAGGCCGTCCTGACCGGGGGCGCCGTCATCGTCTCCGTCCGCGACACGGGGATTGGCATGACGGCCAAACAGGTGGACAAGGCGTTCGAGCCCTATTTCACCACGCGCGGAAAAAAAGGCGGCGCCGGTCTCGGACTGGCGATGGTCTACGGCTTCGTCCGCCAGAGCGGCGGCGACGCCACGATCCATTCGCGACAGGGACACGGAACGACCGTGGAACTCAGTTTTCCTATCGAGCAGATCTGAGCATCAGCGAATTTCGGCAGGTGATGCAACTGGCCGCATCGTTCGTATTCCCTGCGCACTGCCGCCGATCTTCCGTTCTAAGATCAATTTCTGATCAATGCGCAATGTTGGGAGCAATAATTCCCAGACCGCCAAGTCCACTAACGATCAATTGCACGGCAACGGCGGTCAGAAGAATGCCGAAAACCACCTCCGAGACCACCATCGTCGCCGGTTTCATGCGTTTGGCGAGCACGTCGATATTGGTAAACACCAGATAGTCAAAAGCCGCGACGAGCAAAATCAGCCCGATGACCATGGCTGCGCTGGCGACCGAGACGACTTCGCCGGACGCAATGATGACGACAGTGATACCAACGGGATTGAGCATATAGGGTACAGCAAGCGGAAACAC
>NZ_AHZC01000174.1 GCF_000247475.1 Rhizobium sp. PDO1-076
GACAACACCATCGACACTGCTGACAGCGATCACCCCACCCCGGCCCTTCGGTCCGACCCTCCCCCTCAAGGGGAGGGTGTCAGCTACTTCGCCAAACCCACGCTCGACGACATGGGCCCGGGCACCGACACCGCCATCCCGGCGTCTGGCTCGACCCCGTCATCCTCGGGCTTGACCCGAGGACCCCTGTTCCGCAAGAACACCCTCGACGAGATGACCGTCGGCCGCACCGAAAAACCGATGCCCGGCAAAATCCCGCAAAAGCCGGCGGCTCCCCCTTCTCCCCGTGAGGGAGAAGGTGCCCGAAGGGCGGATGAGGGGGCCATCCCCCCTGTGGGACGGGTTGGCCCAACCACCCCAACCGACCCCCGCCCGATCATCCGCGCCAAATCCGGCGCCGGCTCCTACGAGGACGCCGGCGACGTCAAGCGGCAGAAACGCACCAAAGGCAAAACGGGTAGACCCGGCCGCTGACTCCCCCTTCTCCCCGTGAGGGAGAAGGTGCCCGAAGGGCGGATGAGGGGGCGGTCACCTTGACGGCTTCACCCCGGCCGAAAGACCGACCAACGCCCGAAAGCCCAAAATGCACGACCTCGCCGCCATCCTCTCCGACATCGCCAGTTACATCACGGCTGGGAGGCGGGCGAAGTCCCGTATCGGCAGGTTGGCGGTCGGTGCGGTGTTTATCGGACTGATAGCGCTGGCGGTGTTGCTGATCAGAGGCTGGTAAAAGGTCCTCACCTCCCCCCTCAATCAAACCGCTCATCGGTATGCTGCACCTGGTCGGAGATCACATTGTCGATCATCACATGCGACAGCAGAAGCGGCCCGACGGCCCAGAGCGCCCGCATATGCTCGGTATCCTCATGCCGCCGATGCGCTTCTTCGCTGGTGAACGCCTCGGCCAGCAAAATCCGGTCCGGATGCTCGGGCATCGGCACAAGCTCGATATAGAGACAGTCCGGATCAAGCCTGCTCTTTTCCAGATGATCCTGCGCCGCCCGCAGATAGGCCTCGCGCTGTCCGGGCTTGGTGGTAAAGAAACCGATGATGCATTTCATGGCATCCTCCCGCGGTTTTTGGCTCGGTGGGGAGTGTCGGCCGAGTTTGCGTCCAAGGCAAGCCTCAAGGATCTGCCTGAGTTACCTGTACGGTTCGGTAAAATTAAAAGTCACCGCCGTCTGATAGACGTCCGAGTGCCGCCATAAGACTTTCCATTACGGTATCCTCAAGTTGAGCGTAAAATGGAGATTTTATATCAACAAATGGGATTTTTTTATTATTGATATATTTCTCGAGCGTTCCATTTGAATCTTTTCTTTTGTTTCTTTGAAAGAATTCTCGGTAACGGCGGGGTGTTATTCCATAGAAATGTGAAAAATCTACAGCAGGATATGCTTGGTATTTTCCACGTTCCTGCTTATCAATGTTTATGGAGTCAGCATGCAATCTGGAGGCCAAACTCTTGGGATAAGGTTCCAAGTATACCACTCGCCCTATCCCGCTTGAAACGATATGTTTGGCGCACATGTGACACGGAAAAGTAGTAGTGAATAAAATCGAATCAAGCAACGCTCCCCGAAGGCGTGCGGCATCTGAAATGGCTGACATTTCGGCGTGGACTATCCGGCCATATTCAAGTGCGTCCATAAAGCTTGAATCAAGAAGACTTTCCTTCTGTTCCTCTGTCAGCCCCTCCCAAGTCTGACCGAGTTTCTTAACCAGATCCTCAAGTATTTCAGTTTTACGTTTGTCGTTCGAGTCAACCTTACGTCGAAATTCACGGTCATCAAATTCGTCGTCTGGCCAATATGTCCCTCCACCGGCTTTTGGCACTTCGTTTGACCCTAAAGCGATTACTTCTCCTCTCGCGCTAAATACCGCCGCGCCAACTTGTCGGGACAAATCAGACGTTCGCAGCGCAGCTGACTTTGCGGCGAACATGCCATATTCAATCTTCGTCGGGGTAATAACGTTGGATGAAAATAACAGTTCTAGGAAGCGATTTAATTGTGCAGAAAGTGTCGGCTTCTGAATGTCGTTATTTAATATGAGATCTGCATCATGGAATATTTTCCCTACCCGTTGTCCGTACTTTTCTTTCGCTTGATTTTCATCAACATCAATGAGCTTCTCTGCGCTTGCACGGAATGAAGTATGGCTTGCCTCTCCTGAATCTTCAGCAAATTTTCGTGACAGATAGTCAACTCGTGAAGACCTCATTGAGTAGACGGAAACCTGGAAAAATATATCGCCATATACCGCACGAAGCAGGTCAATTTCCTCAGGGCGTTTAAATTGATGTAATATATAAACATTTTTCGAGAATTTTTCATTGTCAGGCGAAGAATCTCTCATTCGCCTCTCAACAATTGTTTGAATCGTTAAAGCAGCGAGTACTGCTGAGTCATTTGCAAATTGCCTTAGCTGATTTCCGTATGAGATGTGGCTTTCGTATCGCTTCTCGAGGGGTTTGTTTTGCAATCTATGGTCTGGAACAATGATGCGATGAAGTCGCTTAAAGACGTCGGTCACGCGAATGTCATGGACTTGATAGCCGCTAGACTTGAAGAAATCCGATATTTCTTTGATGGTCTCTTCCAAAGGGGTTCCTATCGGGGCCACCAGTCCGATTACCACCTCAGGAAATTCGATTCTCGAAATAAGCGTCATAGTGGGGCGTCTCGAATCGTGTTAATCTCAACTTATTCGCTAGGAGGACATAAATTGGTTGTAAAATCAAACACCTCTGCGGCTACACAGCACGCAGTTGAACGCCTTGAGAAAGTTATAGAATCTCATCGTTCATACTTTTCTGAATGGCGCTCCAATAAATTTGAACGCCTCAACGAGCCCTCTGAAGCTGATCAAAAGGCCGGATCATCAGAAAAAAAAGCAATTTCAAACCCGTCGAAGTGATAGCCTATTTGGAGGCTGATGAGTTATTTCAAGAGATATAAATTATTTCCTGACGACTAATCCGAGTTCGGGCATCACGTCTTAGTTAGACGTTCGCCCCACCCGCGGGGATGACTTTTCCAAATCCCCCAACGTTTTCAACAAAACGCACCCACTTTCATCCCCCTTGTTTTGCGCCGTGCCATAATCCACCCCGTTCCGCTTTCGGATACACCGGGGATTGCGAGCCCGGCGAAGCGGAACCGGCGCCGGAGGGCGCGGCTGTCGCAGGCCAGACCCTCCGGGCTGGATGCAACGGTCTCCCTCTGGTGGAAGGGAAGGAAGACGGCGAAGACCCCGGATGGGTTACCGTCCTGTCGACATCCCTACAGCCATCGGACGTGCCTCAGCGGCACACAAACAAGGCGCCGGACCCGGTCACGGGTTTGGTGACAAAGACGGCGGGAGCTGTGGTCGTCAATGACCCGCTCCCCGGGCGAGGGTCAGGTCGGGATGTGCGCACATCCGCCGAGAACCTGAAACCTCCCGGGCACCCGGCCAGGACGTCTCGACGAGACGTTCCGGACCCAAGCCCGGTTGACGACGGAACTTCGGTTTCGCCGGCCAGAGCCGCCTTGCCAGAGAGACGCATGC
>NZ_AHZC01000173.1 GCF_000247475.1 Rhizobium sp. PDO1-076
CCCTATGGAGGGTGCGCTCGCGAGCGGCTTCGCTATCACTCAGCTACACCACTCGGCGGGACACGATCAAAACATCAGGCAATGGCGATGACGGTCCACTACAAAAAAGAGATTAAAAACGCAACTGTAGTACAAGGTTCTACACGCGAGCGTCACGACGACAGAGGCAGTCCGTCGAGCAATACAGAATAGTGACGAGAGCCTGAGAGCGCTTTCGAAGCGGTATGGGATCAATCAGAAGACGGTGGCCACTGCCCAATGCCGTCTGACCACGAAAAATCAACCGTCGAAGCCTTGTTTCGGCTTAACCATGCGGGGCTTGGCAAACCAGGTCGCGCAGTATCCCAATTTTTTGATCGTGGTGTGTCGTATGAGACAGATTAGAAATTTCAGGACCTCATAAGGTATTCAAATAATCGCGGATTTCGCACAACCCAGCTTGCTGGATAAGCAACTGACAGACAGGAGTTACCATGGGCGTCGTTCTTTCATTGAGAGGCGGTTCTTCAGTACCTTTAGCTCGCGACCCCTTCCCTGTTGCTCCCAGCGACGGGAAAGATGATTTTCTTATTGAAAAGTTGTCCTCTGCCATCTCGCCCATATGGGTAGGCAAGCCGGAGTCGGTCGGCCCGGGGGAGGTACCACTCCAGGCTGCGCCGATGCTGACTGCTGGCGAGAAACGCGCTCAAATCAACGGTCTGATAAAGTCAGCGGGTAGTACCTACAGCAAATTGCGCGCCCAAGACCGTGCCAATGCGGAGCGTAATTTGGCATATGAGGCATATGCACTTGCGGTTGGGTCGAAAAACGAAGTCGCCCTTAAGGGCAAATCGGATGAAGCAATCGCCAAGCACCGTGCTGCGGTCGCAGACGTCCAAGAATCGGAAAAATCCATCAGGTTGCTAATGCAGATGGCGTGTTGTGACTCGGCTGACAGCGAGAGCGAGGAATTCCGGAACGAAGCAATGGGTGCGATTTCATGGCTGTACCGTCGATTTCCCGGTCCTGTTGCAACTGTTGCGGCTGGGCTCGTCAACTTGTGGATTAAGGGGCAGGCTGGCACAGTCCCAGCAGCTAAAGAAATTTTGACCCACAAGGGCGTATACTGGGCTGCCGTTTTGAGTGGCCTGCACGCAAAAAGGTCTCTTCAAGATAGCAACACATTGCCCGGCTCAAATAGGGAAGAGGAACTTGGGCTTGATTTGAGCTGCGCCGAACAGGTTATCGGAAACAATGAACTCGTACGGTTGAGGTTGATCGCGGACAATGAACAACTATCAAGTATGTTCGCTCTTGATAGGTATGTTTCTGGCGAAGAAATCAATCTTCTTGCGAAGAGATTGCCGCGTGCGAAAGCTGTGCATCACGGGCTTGGCGTGTTGATAAACGAGCCGCAGTTTGCTGCGCTTGTTCAGGCGATGAAAGCAAGCGCGAACGATGGCAAGCTTGCGGTCGCGTGCCTGCATGGCGGAGAAGCTACGGCGTCCGAGCATCAAAAGGGTCTGTCGAACCACTATGTGTCCGTCGTGTTTCGTGGCAAATTCCCTAACGCAGAGGTTGTGGTTCTGGATTCAATGTCGTCGTCTAATAGTAGCTTGGGCGTTGCGGTAAAAAAGGCGTTGGAAAAGCAGTTGGGCGCCAAGGTCCAGCTCGTTCAAAGAGGCCTTCAGAGCAATAGAAGATTTGAAAATGGCTGCAGTCTCTTCAGCCTGGAGTTGCGAAACTGGCTGGCCCACCCGAGCAATGCTCGGGTGCCGAGCCCTCGAACGCTGGTAGGCAGGCTGTGGCAGCGTGTGTTCGGTGAGAGCCTCAAGGGAGCAATAGGCAGATTCGCAAACAAGATTGAACAAATGCCTGATAGCGAAATGAAGTCCATGAATGTTGCCCTGCGGGCGCAATTATTATCCAGTCTAATACGCTGGGGCGCGCCCCCGGCCGAAACGCAGGCGACTGGTTCTAATGTGCAGGTCCCATCGGCGGTCGTTTCCGAGAATAAATCGGCGGTTTTGGGGCCAGTTCTTCACTTTTCTCCGGTCGATCTCGTTAACAGGAACGGGCGCAATGCAATGTCGGAGCTCCCGGGTCTGGATGAGCTTGCTGACAGCGTTAGTCTGCCGAATTCCACGTCGGCCGAAGCGCCAATTGACTCGCAGAGCCCTGTCCAGGTCGGAACGACGGGCGACAAGCCGGTTTTGGTAACGCGAGGCCAGAATATCTTGGATTTTTGTGTTCCCAAAAATCACCTTTCCAAAGGTAAAACTGACGCCAGCAATTGGAATTATTTGGTTGATAAGATAAACTTAAATCTTGGTTTAGAACCGGTGAATACGGAATTAAAGCCCGTTTTTTCCATAGATAATGAGAATGTTGTAAATTTTGATAGTGCTTTTGTAAACAATGCCCAATTCATGAAGGATCGACCGCGTATAATAAAAGCTCCAGGGACGAAAATCTACCTGAATGTTGAGCCGGATTCGCTAGATCATGTTGTCGAAAAGTTGAAAGCCCTGACCGTTAATACTAAGAGTACTTTCAAACTCAGAAGCAATCCTTCCAATCGGCTTTCTGAGAATGTTGTTGTTTACATGCACAACGAAGACAGCAAAATCTCCACAGAATTGAAGGAAATTTCTGCGGCAAACGAGGCCTGGTTCCGGGAAAGTCAATTTTCGGAGCTTGGCATCGAGGTCAGCCATGGCATGGTCGAGGCTTTTAGCGCGAAACACGGTTCAGCGGTAAAACTGCTGAATTATGCTACGCAGTTAAAGGGCGAGGGATCTATCTCTGATGCTGAACTTGATGCGCTTAAGTGCAGAGCCTTTTGGAGCCCGGGGTGGCTGGTGGCGACGGCGATTGCCCTTGCTGTGAGGAATACCGCCGGAAAGAATCCTAGCATTATTGCGAAAGAAATTGATGACACCTTGGATCTTGTCGGAGTGCAGAAAGGGCATCCGCGTTTCGCCGCAAGCGACAATCTAACGAATGGGCAGCCGAGTGTCGCAGTAAGCGACAATGCGGTCGGTCAAGTCCAACCGCCATCGCACAAGCAAGACAATTTGCCGGCAAACAGTAGTGTGGATGCGAATGCAAATCTTTCGCAAAGCCATAGATTGAAGAAGGTAGATAACGCTGTAAGTGGACCTTCTCGGGAAAGAACCCGTACGGGCAGCAGCATCCACTGAATCATCGTTTTCGACGGAGCGGCCTGTCTCTCAAAGTCAAGTTTCAAGGATAGCGTTGGCTGTAAATGGCGCTATACTGACAAACGGGAGGCAGGTCCTTGCGATCCTTCCATGAGGCAAAATCCAGTGAGTTCCCAGCAGGTGGACAATGCAGGTCTGCACCATCGTTTCTGCGAAGACGGCATTGATGGCCTCGGGAAAGCCCTTCAGGGGGCTTGTCGCAACCTTCCTCAGAGGCTGCGGCTATCCCTTGAACGATGCCATTGTCATGTTTTGTTAACTTTTGTAAGTCCGAAGAGGCGCGCAACCAAATCGTTCTGATCGTTGACTGTCCAGCCGCCGGAAAAGCCGAAGCCTTTCCTCAACCACAGCATTGCCTCGAAACCGGCAATCGTTT
>NZ_AHZC01000172.1 GCF_000247475.1 Rhizobium sp. PDO1-076
TTGATACACATGACGGGCATCTTCCACGTCCTTCGCCAGCACTGCGCAACGCTGACTTGCCAGTTCCAAGTCATCCTCGAGTTGCTGATGGCCTTTATAGACAAGCAAAACCCTCTCTTTCGACAGCTCTATCTCACCAGTGGCTACGACCTTTTGCATAATTCTCTGATAAATCGCGTTTTCACGGTCCGTCAGGGTTACAGCGCTTTCCGCTACAGCCGTAGCTTGTTCCTGGCGAAGTTGTATAGCATTCGAAAGCATCGCCCGCGCTGTTTGAAGTGCGCGAAGACAGGCATCTTCGCGCCTGTATTTGACGTCCTGGAGTACGCGAAATTTTTCAATCATCGAAGTACATTCCGCAATGTCTCAAGTGTGTCATTGAACGATTCAAATTCATTAGGATCTTGCTTAAGAAAAGCATTTATCGCTTCATTTTTGGCGATTGCGAGATCCGTCTTCGGGTCGCTGCCGATCTTGTATTCGCCAATTCTGACGAGCAATTCGATATCAGCATAAGTGGCCAGAAGACCGTTTGTCTTCGCTACCAGAGCCCTATGCTCATCCGAAGTAATCGCATCCATGAGGCGGCTCTTGGAGTTCAGAACATCGATTGCTGGGTAGTGATAAGCGGCTGCTAATTTTCGGGACAATATGATGTGCCCGTCGAGAATGGATCGTGTTTCGTCGGCCACGGGTTCGTTCATGTCGTCGCCTTCCACCAACACCGTGTACAAGGCAGTGATCGAGCCCTTGTCATTCATACCGACGCGCTCCATGAGCCTTGGAAGTGTGGCAAATACAGATGGCGGGAACCCCCTCCGGGTGGGCGGTTCACCCGCGGCAAGTCCAATCTCGCGCTGGGCACGGGCAAAACGTGTGACAGAGTCCATCAAAAACAAAACACGTTTGCCTTGATCGCGGAAATATTCGGCAATTGCCGTTGCAACGAAAGAGGCCTTGATTCGCTCCATCGGGCTTTTATCCGATGTCGCAACGACCAAAATGGCCTTTTTCATTCCTTCCGGCCCGAGATCGCGCTCGATGAATTCACGCACTTCGCGACCACGTTCACCGATCATGGCCATGACCGTTACATCCACTTCCGCGCCCTTTACCAGCATCGAAAGTAGCGTTGATTTTCCACCACCGGCTGCGGCAAAAATTCCCAGACGTTGTCCTTCGCCGACAGTCAGCAAGCCATCAATCGCACGAATTCCCGTCGCAAGAGGTCTGTCGATAATCCGCCGGGTCAATGGATCCGGCGGCACCTGGTGAACCGGATAGTAGGTTTGCGGAATGAACTTTTCATTCTTTCCATCGATAAATCTCCCAAGTCCATCCAAAACACGACCGCGCAGATCGTCACCGACCGGAACGCGCAACACTTGCCCGGTGGCATAAACCTCGGTGTGAGGCCCGACGCCCTGTGTGTCACCGTAGGGGGAAAGAAGCGCCTCGCTGTTGACGAAACCGACGACCTCAGCAGATAGCCTGTGACCACTGATGCGGTTATGCAAGTTGACAATCTCACCGATCTTCACGTTGGCAATAGTCGCATGCACGATCGTGCCGAAGACTTTCGTCACTCGCCCGCTGACGACAAAAGGATCAAAGTCTTCAATCGCTACTGAGAGGTTTGGAATGAATTGATCGAGGTGCCGGTCAATAAAAGCGCGCCTTACATCAACTGCGTTTGCGAGGTCTTTGTGCAGAGAAGAGATCATTGTGTCGTCTCCGCAAATTGCGGGCGTTTTAGATCGGAATGGGCGATGTTCGCGGCCGTCTGATCAATGAGCTGGTCGACCTCGCCGAGCATGTGACCGAGATCGCATTCAATCCTGTTGGTAGTGGACTCAAGCACAAAGGAATGTTGGTTCAAAGACGAATCTTCTAGGATCTCAATCGATTGAAACGACGGAAATTTCGCTTCAATTTTGGCGGTAATCGCCGCGAAACTGGGGCCGAGATATGGCGGCAAGTATATTTGCAAACGACTGTCCCGGCGTAGTTTTTGCAGGGCCTGGTGTAGTACTGTTTCAACCAGTGCGCAGTCTTCGAAGACTGCGAGAATTTTGCGGATCGACGATTTCACGAGGTCTGCCAAATCACGTTCCATCGCTTGTAATTTCCTATCGAGATGGTCGTGATCGGCCAATAATCTTGCCAGTGCTTCCTTGTCGGCTGACTCACGGCCTTCCCGATAACCGCGCTCCTTTTCATCTCTATAGTGAGCCTGGGCAGAAGCGGCGATTTGTACCGCATTGTCGCGGGCAGTCTGCAAGACTGTGTGGGCTTCTTCCAAGGCCGAAAACTCCACGGCCTTGATGACGCCGTTCCCTCTCGACACGGTGTGATTGATCACTTCGGGTCGGAAAATGAGGTTCACCATGGTACACCCCTGTTACGAAAAAACGTCGTTAGTTCCGCAGCCTGCATGTCGGTCAGTGTCGGAGCGGTCGAAGTGAGCCCGGCTGTCGTCATCGGGTTTTGAAAGCGCAGGGAAAATAATGTTGCACATCCCGGATCGGCTCTTCTTGCAAATGCAATAAATGTTTTGAGGCCTTCCCAGATTGTCGGATGGGCATTCTGAGCGGCGCCATGCGAGGTCTCGCGGTCGGGATTTTCATATCCTTCTTGATCCGAATTTGGCCTCAAGACCTCGTCCAGCTGGAATGCCCGGCTCCGTTCGGCCAAGCATGGATAGAATGCTTGCGCCTCACGCATGGCCGTAAGGAAAGCATCAGACCCAAGTATCGTTTCGGCTTTCTTGCGTTTTGACTTGAGTACGCAGAGACGAATTTGTGGAAAGAGCTGGATGGCAGCACAGTGCCGGGCAAGCGTCACGATTTCTGCCGTCTCGTATTGTAGAAGCCTTAAAGTGATCTTGAGGGCTACGTTTTCGTCCAACTCACGTAGAAAGTCTTTCGAAAAGGACAACTGCTTAAGACCGAGATTACGAGAGAATGCCTGGTTGAGGGGAGTGCAAAATGCAGGAAAGGCGGCAAGCTTCTTGAACGCTTGTCCGTCCAGGGGAGAATGGGAAAGGTAGTCATCGTGGACGAACTCAAGCGGCCGTATCACACATTCAGCCATTCGCGCGATCTGCGCAGCAGTATCGCGATTGAGAGGCGCAGACGGACGGCTCATTTACTCAAATATCCCTATTCGCTGCTGCTGTCTGGTTGAAAGCCGTTGCCGTAGCGTCTCGAATTGTTACGGGCTTTTGCAAAGGAAAATAACGTGACGATGTTGGTCAGAACCAACAAAGCTAGGATTATCCCGCAGATTGTCGCAATTTCCCAAAAATAGCTTGCGTCAGTGGTCCGGATTCCAAGGCCAGGCAATATTTCAGTGAAGGAGCGGTTCCGTGGGTCGACATTACCCTGTGTAGCCTCTCCCTCGACAAGTACAACGGTGACATGTTCATAATCGACGCCTTCGACCGCGGTACTGACCAATCGTCGGATACGAGGCGTAAAAAAATCGAGATCGACGCCATGTCGCTGCTTGATGAAAACCGCAACGGAGGACGGTTTGAGCTCTCCCCCAAACTCGGGGCTCTCGGGCAATAACGATATGAACG
>NZ_AHZC01000171.1 GCF_000247475.1 Rhizobium sp. PDO1-076
GGGAAAATCAGATATGCTGGAAGACCCTTTCGCCATCTTACGACCTCGTTTGCTGTGTTGGCAGGAAACCTTCAATTTCCCGCATCATGGCCATGACCTCACTGCTGGCCTTCCTGACGGGGTCGCTCAGTTCCAACATCTGCAACGTCCCATATCCGAGCCTGATGTCCCGATATGGATTTCGCTCGTACAGTTCGGTGTCAAGAAGGTGTGAATCGTAGCCCTGTTCCTTCAAGTTCGCGATGAAGGGGCGGATCAAGCGGTAGGCTTCGAGTGAGCGTCCAGGCAAAGTGATCCGGGTTCTGAAGTTGAGGTGAGGAATGTTTCGCCCGGTCCGATCACAGGTGTCAGCCACGTCCATTGCGGCCTGGCCAGCCGCCAGGATTTCGTCCTGATTTGGCTGGATCGGGGTCATAACAATGTGCGAGCCGGCTATGATTGTGTCTCGTAGCACGGTGTCTTGACCGGGGGAGTCGATCATCACCACGTCGAAACTATGCGCTTCGCTCTCCAGAATATGCTGAAGTGAGGCGTTCGTTACCGCCGTGCGAAGTTCAATGCCTTCTGGCCTATTGTCTTTTGCTTCGGAACGGCTCCACCACTCATTCAGATTTTGTCGACCGTCCGCGTCGACCAGGAGCACTCGCTTTCCGTGAAGCGCATATTCTCCAGCGACGAGGATGACGGCGGTTGTCTTCCCCGCTCCTCCCTTGCCGCTTACCAGCGATATGCAGATTGGCATTCCGTGATCCTTTTTCAGACTATCTGTTCACCAGTCCCCAGCTCTCCAGCGTGCGTTCAATCGGGAGAGCAATATCGTCGTTAAGATCATAACATCGATGCGAACATATCATGTGAACACACTCAGGTTAAGATCATAACTACAGTATGAACACACGATGTGTCTGCACCATCAGTCCACACGGCAAAAAGATGCTGATAGCCGATATGGCTGATCACATGCGTTGAGCCAGCAGGAAAGCCACACGACTAGCTCGTGTGGCTTTTTCGAGTGCTTCTGTCGGGTGGTGAACCCCGGAGCCCGCGTAAGGCCGTCTTTGGCGCTCGAGTACGAGGGGCAGACAAAGGCCTTCAGAAGCGCTTTTGGCGGTGAACCCTGGTGAGCGTTCCCACGGAAAAAGAGCGTCGCTAGTCAAGAGGGGAAAATGGGTTGAAGTTAGGGGAAATTGGTATAGAGGTGAGGTTGGCAGAATACGCAAAAATGTTTTACATTTTGCAGGACGATCGTGGGACGTGCCCACGATGAAGGTCGCAAGGCTCCGAAAAGGGTCGATTGATTGATGAGCGAAGACACGATTGAGGTAGCGCCGGCCAAGCAGCGCAAGGGGCGTCTATTGAACGTCCGCGTCAGCGATGCAGAGCATTCGGCTATCGAGGAAGCGGCCAAGGCAGCCGGTATCAGCGTGTCCGCGTTTTTCCGCTCGCTGCTCCTCGAAGGTGCTGGCGTTCGACCTATTCTGACTGCGGACGACAGGCTGATCATGGCAGCACTTCTCGAAGACATGCGGAGGATCGGCATCAATCTGAACCAGGTCGCCCGCTCCCTGAATGTAGGAAAGGGTGTTCATCCGTCTGAGCTCGACATCAATCTTGGCAACGTCCAGCGGGTTCAGGCGGCTGTGATGAGTGAGCTGCGCACGTTTTCGCGGCGCGCCGGGCATGAGCGCCGAGGAGAGGTGTAAGCCGTGGAGTTGTTTTTCGGCACCTTCACAAGCGAATGGGAGCAAAGACGCGCAGCGCTTTTGCACGAAATGACACTTGGCGGCCGCCGGAGTGCTGCCGAGGAAGAGCTAGAGAAGAGGCTGAAGAACCTGCAGCACCAGGTTGGGATGTCGAAAGGCGGGTCGGGAGCCAGGGGAGGTGGGAAGGTTTCGACTTTCAACGTTTCATCCGGATCGCGCTCGCTGGCTGCCGGTTCGGGTGCAGCGCGATCAATGGATGTTCGTCTTGCGAGCGTCGCCAATGGGAGTCAGCCGGCGGTGGTTAAGTTGGCTTCCTTTGGTGGTGGTGCGCGTGTCGGTTCGATGCTCAACTATGTTTCGAGAGGCGGCGAGCTGAAGGTTGAGAACGAGAACGGCGAAACGTTGCGTGGCCGTGAGGAAATGGCGCATCTGCGTGGTGATTGGGATCACCTTTTCCAGAACAGAACCGAGAGCCGGGATATCGGCGCGTTCAGTTTAGAGGTGAGCGTTTCCGTTGGCTCAGACCCGCATGAGCAGGTCAGGGACATTCTCAGCAGTGGCTTTGGCGATCGTCGCTTTGCCTATGCTGTTGAGACCCGCAACGATGGATCCTTGAGGGTCGACGGCTATGTGGTCTTGCGCAGCGGGCAGGGCGAGCGCCTGACTGCAGACGCGAAGGCGGCGGGCATCGTTCAGGAGCGTTTCAACGCGAGTGTTATTGCGAACGAGGCTCCGGCGGCCTTCACGTTCACAGGCTACGGCAACGGCGTGGAGTACGGTGCTGCCAAGTTGCGGGATCTGATCGCGCAGCGGAGCGACGTTCGGGACGATCATGGTCGGTCGATTGCTGATGACAAGGCTGCGGGCGATCTGGTGCAGAAGGAATGGCGGGACGAGCTGCACAGCCGCAAAAGCCGGGACGTGATGCATGTGATTATGTCGGCGCGTGCCGGCACGGATGCTGTCGCCTTCGAGGGAGCTGTTCGCGACTTCCTCGCAGAACAGTTCGCAGGCCATCGGTATGTGTTTGCCATGCACGATCCGGAAAACGATCCGAAGGAAGCAGGGGAGGGGGGCAAACGGCCGCATGTCCATGCCCATGCCATTGTCACCATGCGATCGGAATCGGGTGATCGGATCGAGACGACGCCGGCAACCTTCCGGCAATGGCGCGAGGTCATGGCCGAGAAGGCGCGCGATCACGGCATCAGCATGGAAATGACCGATCGCCGCGAGTTCGCTACGCTGCCAGCCTTCACGCGCAATCAGGTTCGCGCCGTCAAGCATGGCGGTCGAACCGAGCATGTGGGAACCAGCGAGCCGGCACAGGCGCGATATGAGGCAAAGCGGGCTGGTCGGCGCGTGGTGGCGACGAGCCAGAGAAGTCGGCAGTACGTTCTAAAAGCTCAGGAGACCTGGCAGAAGATTGCCGTCAACGCCGGCGACAGGCAGGTTGCGGCTTACGCCGCTCAGCATCGCTCATATCTGGAAAGCGGTCTTGCCCAAGTGGATCAGCATCCTGCTGGTGCGGTCATTCATGCAGATTTCGGCGGTGATTACCGCGCCAATATGGTAGCAATCAGAGACATGTTGTCGGAGGCCAAGGACATGCGCGAGCAGACACGCCCAGAGTTCGAAGCGTACGAAAAGACGGTTGAAACGGCTCTGTTCAACCTTCAATGCAGTGCAGGTCCAGAAGACCGATCAGGCTTTGAAGAAGTTTCCTCGCTTGCCCGCGAGATCGTTGATCTGCGCAGGCAGATGCTCGAAATGAAGGAGCGGGGGCCTGTCGAGCAGGATAGACAGAACGCTGTTGGTGACACCCCTAGGGTCTAAACCCAATCAATCTATTGATTAGATTGTCTCTGTGTGATTCACTTGCCGCAATTGCGGGAGTATTTGACCATGGCAGGAGAATTTTGGCTTGATGACCAC
>NZ_AHZC01000170.1 GCF_000247475.1 Rhizobium sp. PDO1-076
GACGTTGATGCCGGTCGTGACCGAGCCGGTGAACGAGACATGGCGGACGGCGGGGTGGCGCACCAGCGGTGCGCCGGCTTGGCCGCCGGTTCCGGTCACGACATTGCAGACGCCGGCCGGTAGACCGGCGCGATGCAGCAGTTCGGCGAGCAGCAGCGCCGTCATTGGCGTCTGTTCGGCAGGCTTGGCGATGACGGTGCAGCCGGCCGCGAGTGCCGGCGCTATGCCGCGCGCGGCCGTCGACAGTGGATAGTTCCACGGAATGATGTGAGCGGTTACACCTACAGGCTCGATGATCGAATAGCCGAGGTAGTCATGGCCGAGCGGAAAGCTGTCGCCTTGCATCGTGTTGGCGGCGGCGGCGTAATATTCAAAGGTGCGGGCGGCACCGGCGATGTCGCCTTCGGCCTCGGCCAAGGGTTTGCCGCTATCGAGGCTTTCAATCACGGCGAGGCGAGGGGCGTCCTCCCGAATGAGTGCCGCCGCGCGGGCCAGCATGCTGCCGCGAGCGGCCGGGCGGGTCCTGCCCCAGCCGCGCCCGGCACGAAGGGCGGCGTTGACGGCAGCGTCGATATCGTCAGCGTCACCGGCGGCAAAATCGTGATAGGCGCGACCGAGACCCGGATCGAAGGTTTCCATCATCCCACCCGAAAGCGGCGCGACCCAGCGGCCGTCGATGAAGTGGTCCCTGGGCAGGCCGCTCAAGGTGCCGGTCTCAAGATATTCCGCCGCGAGGCGATCGGCTTGTTCAGTCATGTCAATTGATCTCGCTGATCTGGTAGCTGGATTTCGCCAGCCATTCCGGGTCGATCTCGATGCCCCAGCCGGGTGCGTCGGTGACCGTAGCCTTGCCGTCGACGATCACATAGGGATCGTTGCGGAAGAGGCCATATTGCCAAGGATAATAGTCGGCGCCCTCGATCGAGAATTCGAGATAGTCACCCGCATTGGGTATGGCGCGCAGGATATGCATGGTGAACAGCGTGACCAGCGAAAGATTGGCGCAATGCGGCGTCACCGGCAGCCCCGCTTCCGCTGCCATACGTGCCACCCGTAGGGTCCGGTTGATGCCACCGAGATAGAGGACATCGGGCTGGACGATGTCGACCGCCCGCATGTCGATCATGCGGCGCCACACCGTCAGGTCGCAGTCCTGCTCGCCGCCGGTCACGGCGATGGTAAGCGCATCGGCCACCTGTTTTGTCTGCTCCAGTTCCCAGTAAGGGCAGGGCTCCTCGTAGTGGACCATGCCGTGGTCCTCCATCATCCGCCCGACCTCGATCGCCTTGTCCGGCGAATAACAGGAATTGGCGTCGGCGAGCAGGGCGGCCTCCGTGCCGAGCGCCCGAGCTACGGCGGGAATGATCTCCTCGGTGCGGCCCTGCCACTCATCTCGATTGCGTCCGACTTCCGCACCGACCCGAAATTTGAAGGCATCAAATCCGAATTGCTGGCGCAGCCGCTTGAACCGTTCGACCTCGTCGTGTGGGGTGATGTCACGCTTCATGGATGAAGCGTAGGCGCGCAGCGGTCCCGGCGTTCCACCGAGCAGGGCGACCACTGGCTTGCCTGCCTGCTTGCCGTGCAGGTCCCAGATGGCCGTATCGAGCCCGCCAATGGCGCGACGGAGATAGGATCCAGGGAATTTGTGCTCGCGTTCGGTGATCAGGTCGAGATGGTCGTCCAGATCTGTGATCTCGACACCCAGAGTCCAGGGCGCGACCTGTCGATGCAGAACCAGCGCGGAAATGTCGGAATTGTAATTCGACAACTGGCCCCAGCCCGTCGCTCCGGTCTCGTCGGTGACGCGAACGAAGGCGACATAGCGCGTCGAAAACGTCTCGATCGACTTCAGTTTCATCGCCGGCAACTCCGTTGTCTTGCATGTGTCTTGCAGGGTGCATCCGATCATTGGCCTTACATTGAGCCGAAACTGGCCTTTGACTAAGGTCCATTTTGGATTAGTTTTCATGCCAATAAAGCCGACAACGGCGTTGGGGAACGAGAATGGTCAAATATGCCGGCGGGGCGCTGATCCCGCCGATCAGGATCAACAGGGATGATCCGGGCTCACTGACGGCGCAGCTGGCGAGCGGTTTGCGCGAACTGATCCTGTCCGGACGGCTGGCACCCGGTGAACGGCTGCCGTCAAGCCGAACGCTGTCGAAGGATCAGGGTGTGTCGCGCACCACGGCGGTGACTGTCTATGAACAGTTGATGGCCGAGGAACTGATCTTTTCGCGGGTGGGCGCCGGCGCCTATGTCAGCGAGACGCTGCAGTCTGAGCGTCCCATCCAGCCGCAGGCAATGCCGGAACTTGCCGATGCGGCACCGCCGCGTCTGGCGCGGTTGAGCATCGAGGCATCCGAACATTACTTTCCCCGCCTGTCCCATCCGCAGGTGCCGCGCCCCTTCGTCACCGGCATGCCGGCCAATGATGAATTCCCGATGCCGTTGTGGTCGCGGCTGTCGGCGCAGTACTGGCGCCAGTCTCGCCATCTGGTGCTTGGCTATCCCGATCCTGTCGGGCTGTTCGAACTGCGCCATGCCATAGCAAACCATCTCAAAGCCAATCGTGGCGTGATCTGCGAACCGGACGACGTCTTCGTGTTCAATGGAGCGCAGGATGCTTTCAACCGGATCGGCCAGATGCTGCTCAATCCCGGCGACCATGTCTGGTTCGAAAACCCAGGCCCGATCGGTGCCCGAAACAGCCTGGTGTCGAGCGGGGCAAGCCTGGTGCCGGTGCCGGTTGATGATCATGGAATGGATGTGGCGGCCGGGCTCAAGCTCTGCCCGGAGTTCCGCATGGCCTTTGTCACGCCGGCGCGCCAGCATCCGCTCGGCGTCACGATGTCGCTCGGAAGGCGGCTTGAACTACTCAATGCCGCCGGTCGTTGCGGTGCCTGGATCATCGAGGACGACTATGACGGCGAATTCTATTATTCCGGCCATCCAGCGCCAACCCTGAAAAGCATCGATACGGCCGGACGGGTCATCTATGTGGGTACGTTTTCCAAGGTCATGTTCGCCGGTCTGCGGCTCGGATACCTCGTAGCCCCGCCGGAACTTGCCAAGATGTTTCAAAGGGTGGCGGGCGCCACCATGCAAGGTGCGCCCTCCAGTCTGCAATCGATTATGGCGAGTTTTATGGAGCAGGGCCATTTCAATGCCCATCTTCGACGGATGCGCCGCATCTATGCCGAACGGCAGGCCGCGCTCGTTGATGCTGCCGCAGAGCATCTCGACGGATTGCTGGACGTTCAGCCAACGACGACGGGGTTCCAGACTGTGGGTCGGCTATGGGATGGTTTTGATGAGAACGCGGTTTCTGCCAGGGCGCTGGAGCGCGGCATCATCGTTTCGCCGATCAGCCGATTCTCGCTGGCGCCTGCGCAGAAAGGTCTGATCCTCGGATTCAGCGCCGTGCCGTCGCGGGCGACCGTCGCCGCTGTCCGCGATCTCGCCGAACTCCTGCACCAGATGCGCAAGCAACGATAGGTCGAGCGTTGCTGGGCTGGCGGTTAACGGCGTGCGTCCTCCAGGATGAAATCGCATCCCCGTTCGCCAACCATGATCGACGGTGCATTGATGTTGCCCGACGGGATCAGCGGGAAGATCGAGGCGTCAACAACGCGCAGGCCCTCAAGACCGT
>NZ_AHZC01000169.1 GCF_000247475.1 Rhizobium sp. PDO1-076
CCTCGACGAAATGACATTGGCAAGCGTCGCCGCGACGAATTCGCCGACACTGTGTCCGATCATCGCATCGGGTTTCAGGCCGCGGCTCATCCAGAGCTGGGCCAAAGCGTATTCAACCAGATAGAGGCAAGGCTGCGCGATCCGGGTTTCACGCTGTTCCGCTGCCATTGCCGCGCTCACCGGTCCGGTGTGGCAGATGTAGTCGCGCACATCGACGTTGAAGCGCATCTTGAGCAGTTCGGTGCCGCGGTCTATCCAGCGGGCGAATTCAGGCTCGCTGTTGTAAAGTGCGGCGCCCATGCCGACATATTGCGAGCCCTGCCCCGGAAACATGAAAACGACCGGTGGCGGCCTGTCTTCCGCAACACCGCTCACCAGCGTTTCTGCGCGGAGCTGCTCGACGGCGGCCGCAACGGATGTCACCGCGACGGCCGTCCGTGTCTTGAAATCGTGGCGCCCCTGCTGCAGCGTTCTTGCAACCTGCGACAACGACACAGTGCTGTTCTTTTCGAGATAGCCGGCGAGGTTCCTGCGCATATCCGACAGCGCCGCATCCGACCTCGCGGACAGTGGCAGGATAAACGGGCCCTTGCTTTGCACGGCATCTTGACGGTGAGAGGCAGGCGCCTCTTCCAGGACGAGGTGAATATTCGTGCCTCCGACACCGAAAGCACTCACACCTGCCCGCCTTGGCGTCTCTGTCTCGGGCCAGTCACGCGTCTCCGTCGGAATATAGAATGGTGTGTCCTGCAGATCGATGCGCGGATTAGGCCCCTTGAAATTGGGCATGGCCGGGATCTTGCGACGGTGCAGCGCCATTGTTGCCTTGATCAGGCCCGACACGCCGGCTGCGGCATCCAGATGGCCGATATTGCCCTTCAGCGAACCGAGCGCGCAGATTTCGCTTTTGCCGGTGACTTCAGCAAATGCTCCCTTCAAGCCGGAGAATTCGATCGGATCCCCGAGAGGGGTCGCCGTTCCGTGGCATTCGACATAACCGATTGTGGCAGGATCGATACCGGCGCGGGCAATGGCGGTCGCTATTGCCTCTGCCTGGCCTTCGGCACTCGGAGCGGTGAAGCCGATCTTGTCGGATCCGTCATTGTTGATGCCGTAACCGCGGATCACCGAATAGATCAGATCGCCGTCATTGATCGCATCCTCGAGGCGCTTGAGCAAGACGACCCCGGCACCACTGCCGAATACGGTCCCGGAGGCATCCGCATCAAAGGGCCGGCACACGCCATCGCGCGATACCATGCCCCCTTCCTGATAGATGTAGCCCCGCTTTTGCGGCATGGTGATCGAGACACCGCCGGCCAGCGCCATGTCGCAGCTATAGGTCAGAAGGTTCTGGCACGCCTGGGAAACGGCAAGCAAAGACGTCGAGCATGCCGATTGCAGCGTGAAAGCAGGACCGCGCAAATTGAACTTGTAGGCGATCCGGGTGGACAGTGCGTCTCCGAGCGAGCCGATCAGCTGGTTGTAGCAACCGATCTGGTAGTTGGAGGTCACTTCCTCGACCGCAGCCCGGTCCGCCATAACATTGTTGAGCAGATAGGTCGGCATCGAGCAGCCGGCAAACACGCCGACCACACCGGGGTTGCGATAGGGATCGTAGCCGGCAATCTCCAGTGCTTCCCAGCAAAGCTCCAGGAATAACCTGTGCTGGGGATCCGTCAGTGCCGCCTCACGGGCAAACATGCCGAAGAATTCGGCGTCGAACTGGTCAACATCCTCGAGATGAGGGCGACACGCGACATAATCCGGCGAGGCCCGCTCCTCGTCGGTAAAACTATCCTCGATCTCGTCGGTGGAAAAAATCCTGAAGGCATTGCCGCCGCGTTCGACAAGCTGCCATAGCGCATCGACATTCGAAGCCCCCGGGAAGCGGCCAGACATGCCGACGATTGCAATTCCATCGGGTCGGCTACCGTTGTCCTCGTCCGCGTCCCCCGACTGGTAACGCTCGGACCGATCGTCCTCTCTCATGGAGTGCTCCGCCGAAATTGCGACATGGTTTTTCGTTGAAGGGCTGCACGCTGATCGGCTGTCATCGAGCGGGGTGCGCTCATGGTTCTGCCATCAAGGAAGCTGGCCATTTCCCGCACCGTCGGATGTTTGAAAAGTGCGAGAACCTCGCAGCGCAGTCCCAATTCGACCTCAAGCCCGGCATGGACCCGCATCAACTGCAGCGATGTGCCGCCGAGGTCGAAAAAATTCCTGTCGACCGGAATGGCCTCAAGGCCCAGGGCCTCCCGCCACAGACGGGTCAGAACCTCCTCGCTGCGGCTTTCCGGAACGATGGGTTTCACCCCTTCGGTCGGTGGCATCGGCAACCGGGACCGGTCAATCTTGCCGGCGCGCGTCAGCGGGAACTCGGCAAGCACCATGGCAGCGCTCGGGATCATGTAGGCCGGCAATGTGTTGCGCAGCCGTTCCATCACCGCAGGCACCAGATTGGAGTTGCCGAGGTCCTGCGGGTCGCGTGGCCGCAGATAGGCGATGATCCTCTTGATGCCCCCCGGTTCACGGCATTCAACCACGGCCTCTAGCAACCTGGGATGCCGACGCAGTGCCGCTTCTATCTCTTCCAGCTCGATGCGTTTGCCGTTGATCTTGACCTGTCGATCGCGCCGGCCCCTGAAGTGAAACAGGCCGTGCTCGTCGGCAATACCTAGGTCGCCGGTGAGATAGCACCGCAGCGGACCATTGCCGGTCTCGATAGTGACGAACCGTTCGTTGGTCAGATCAGGGCGCTTGAAGTAGCCGATGGCAAGGCCGTCGCCGGCAATCGCGATCTGGCCTTCGGTGCCCGCCGGCACGACCTGCATCTCCTCATCTAGCAGGAAGACCTCGGTATGGGCGATGGCCCTACCGATCGGCAGTTCAGTCGCCTCGAAGTCCCGCGGCACGGTGTAGGTCGTTGCGATGCAGGCTGCTTCCGTCGGGCCATAGACATTGGTCAAAATGCAGTTGGGATAGGCGGCAAGGAAGCGTCGCACATGCGCGGCGGATGCAACTTCGCCGCCGAAGATCGCCTGGCGCAAACTCGGCAGGCCGCCGTCGGCATGATCGGCAAACAGATTGAACAGGCCGGTGGTGAAATTGATGAAGGTTATGTCATGCTTGCGCACGAGATCGCGGATATCCGTGAGCGAGAAGCTCGTCTTCGGCACGATCACGAGCGTGCTGCCATTCAGCAGAGTGCCCCAGACATCGACCGTCGAAGCATCGAATGAAATCGTGGTGGCATGGAGCACCATGTCGCCTGGGCGGAAGTCGACGAAATTCTGCTCCAACACCAGTCTTGTGATGCCCCGGTGCGAGACAGCCACCCCTTTCGGCCGTCCGGTTGAGCCGGACGTGTACATCACATAGGCAAGGTCTCCGCCCTGAACGACCGGCAGATTTTCGACGTTACCCATGCCGAGCGTCGGCAGCAACCTCGGCAGATCGACGACGCGACCACCGGTGGCCGACAGCGCATCGACATCTGGACCTTGGCCCGCATCGGTGAAAATGACCTTGGGGCGGCACTCTTCCAGCACATATTGCAGATGGTCAGTCGGATAGGCCGGATCGACAGGCAGGTAACCGGCGCCGGCCTTCAGGATGGCGAGCTTGGCAACCACGGTCGTCAGCGCCCGCGGCACCAGCAGGCACACCACGTCACCCTTCTCGACGCCACTGTCGATCAGATAGGCC
>NZ_AHZC01000168.1 GCF_000247475.1 Rhizobium sp. PDO1-076
TTCTCTCGAACCGTAAGGTCCAAACAGTTCCCCAAGTCGATGACCGCGCCGACGACGGCAGCATTCTTATATGATCCACGTTTCTGCTTTTCGATTGCCCATTCCAGCGCTCGGCCAGGGTCGCATTCCCAAAAATAGGCACCAGATCCCAGCCAATCGAAATCTTCGCTACTTTGACGAAACGACTTCCCATCAAGGAGTTCGACTGCCGTCTCCTCGTCGCACCCATGAAAACCCAATACAAAGCTGGTATGGAACGATGTCACTTCGATCCACGCTTGTCCGGCTGTCCGCCATATTGCGGCTTCAGATCACCATCGCCATCATAAAGGCCTTCCTCTATCAGCCACTGCCGCGCCATGTCCGGTGTTTGCGTCTTCTCTTCTGCCCGCCGCTGTAGCATGGCGCGTATTGCTTTTCTTTCCGCTTCATTCATCTGAGCGCTCCTAACTATTTTCGATCGGCATTTTTTCGCAACCGTGTATAGGCGGCGGTGATCATATCAATCATCGCGTCCCGCCCGTCATCCGGCAGGCTTGGATCGGCCTGAAGAACGGCGGTGATCTGGGTCAATGGCTCAGCCGTGTAATTCATCTCGGACGGATCCCTGACGAAAGCGTCAGCACTGAGGCCAGCCCATCGAACCAGTGCCGTCAGGCTATCAACGTCCGGACGCTTGCCTTGTGCCATCCTTGTCAGCGTCGAGGCGCTGACGCCGGACTCTTCGGCCACTTGCTTCCAGTTCAATTTTCTCGATGCACGGGCACTGTCAAGAGCCTGGTAAAACGCACTCCCTCGAAATTCCGACTTCGACATTCAATTTCACTCTTGCAATTATGTTTCGCTGCCCTCATATTGCACTACGATTGCAAGAATGCAATTGAAATCTACTTATGAAACAGGAGGCCTTCATGAGCGCCGATATTACATCCGAAAAATCAAAAGGCCTCTTCATAGAGGTTGCGGGAACGGATCTTCAGTTCCGTCCGGTCAGCGTAGCCGATCGCTCGCCCACCGGCCGGCAGATCCTCGGATATTGCGATGTCTCTCCCCGCGAGGACTATGTGGTTCTGCAATGGCTGCCGGAAGGCGACATTGAGGAGTTGCGCTCGGACGAGACCGTCAACCTTGATCGCCAGACGGCGGCAAAGTTCATCGTTGCAAAGGCTGATCGCTTGTTTCGCCTGTATCTTAGCGATCGTTCGTTGAGCTGGCCGGAGCGCACCATCTCAGAAGCGGCGCTACGGACCCTTGGAAAAATCCCGCCTGCTGAGCTGCTCTATGTTCGTCGCGAGAACGTCGAAGACCACCCGATCGCTGTCGGGGGCCACCTGTCTCTCGCGGATATGGGTGTCGAGAACGTTTATTCTCGGCTGGCGCAATGGGAATTGAACGTCCAAGGTGTGGCCGTGAAGTTCGACAAGGCGGATGTTCTCGTTCGGGAGGCACTGGTCAAAGCCGGTTTCAATCCGGATCAGGGCTGGATTATCGTTTTGAAGAGTCGCGACAGCAAGCGTCAGGTCACCATCGATGACACAATAGATCTGCGTTCTCCGGGGATCGAAAAGCTGCGTCTCACGCCACGGGAGATCAACAATGGCGAATTGCCGGCATCGCGCCGGCAGTTCCGCTTGCTTCCTCAGGACGAGGAGGGACTGACGGTACGCGGGTTGCGTTGGGAAACGATCATATCTTCAGGCCGGCGCTGGTTGTTTTTGCAGGATCTGGGGCTGCCGGAAGGCTATCTCGTCGATACAACCTGCGTCGCGATTGAGGTGCCTAATGGCTATCCCACCGCCGAACTCGATATGTTTTACTGTTATCCGCAGCTTGCTCGGCGCGATGGCATGCCCATTCCGCAGACCCAAGTGACGGAGACGATCGAGGGGCAGGGCTTTCAGCGCTGGTCGCGCCATCGCGGTGGCATTGCGCCTTGGCGGCCGGGTTTTGACAATGTCATCACCCATCTTGCCTTGGTCGAGGCTGCGCTGTTGCGTGAGGTCGAAGCATGACAGTCTATCCGCACGTGAAACTCACGATGAGCGGGGAGCAACATCGCCAGCTCCATTCCCACCTCTTTCCAGGAGATGGCCTGGAGGCGGCAGCCGTCCTCCTATGTCGTGATGCAGGTCTCAGCGATCGCAAGCTGATGGTGATCGGTCTGACACTCGTGCCCCATGATCAGTGCCATAGATCGCCATATCTGCTTGTCTGGCCTGGCCAGTTCATTGCCGATGCTATCGACGTCGCCGAAGACGGCCGTCTCTCGATCATCCTCTTGCACTCACATCCAGGCGGATTCAGGCAGTTTTCCAACCTCGACAACGAAAGTGATGCAGAGGTTATCGGCTCGATTTTTGCGGGCTGGAGTGGTGCCGCTGCACCGGGAGAGCATGGCTCGGCGATCATGATGCCTGATGGAGAAGTGATCGCCCGAGTTTATGACGAACAGCGGAATTGCCGCCCTATCGACACGGTCGCTATCATCGGCGACGATATTAGGTTCTGGCGTGACGGTTGTGAAAATAGCGAGCCAATCATGGCATTCGGCGCTGGCATGACACACGAACTCGGCAAAATGCATGCCTGCATTGTCGGCGTCTCCGGCACGGGGTCAATCGTTGCCGAGCAACTGGCCAGGATGGGGTTTGGCATGATTACCCTCATTGATCATGATCATATAGAAGCCAAAAACTTAAACCGGATTTTGAACTCAACCTGGTTGGAAGCTGACGCAGGGGTCAGCAAGGTCGAGATGTTCGCGGCAGCCATGGCCCGGTACCGCGTTAATCTGAATGTCGTGACTATCGCCGAGACAGTAGCGTCGAGAGAAGCAGTGCTGGCCGCCGCCACCGCTGATATCATCTTCAGTTGTGTCGATTCATCGGAGGGCCGGCACATTGTCGACCGGATCGCGCAGGCGTTCATGATCCCGCTGATCGACATGGGCGTCTCGATACCGACCCGCACGCGCTCAAATGGAGCACCGGCGATTGCGGAGGTGATTGGCCGGATCGACTATATCCAACCTGGTGGCTCGACATTAGGCGATCGAGGCGTGTACACGGCGGCATCGTTGCGCGCCGAATATCTCGCCCGAGTGGCGCCTGAGGCTTATGCATGTGAGCTGGACGCCGGCTACATCAAAGGCGCTGTCGAGGAAGCGCCCTCAGTTATCGCCCTCAATATGCGCGCGGCCAGCGCAGCAGTTCTCGAATTCGTCGCCCGTGTTTTTCCATTCCGCCATGACGGCAATGCGACTATGGCGCGAAGCATATTTGCTTTGGCGGATGGTGACGAAGACCATTTTAGCGAGGGCGATTTTGTCAGGAGTCACATTCTGGGCGTAGCTACAGGAGCTCAAGAACCCTTACTCGGACTGCCGGATCTTGGAGTTTAGAAATGACGTTCTTTCGTAACCTTATCTCTTGGGTGCGTGACCTCTTCTCTGAAAGGCGGCGACGCGTCGAGTTTATCGAATCAGATGAGCTCCCCGCGCAACTTGTCTCCCGAAACCTTTATGTCGCGCGCGAGAATGGAGAGTTGTGGAGCGCGGGTATGGTATGCCCTTGCGGCTGTGGACGTAGGCTTGAGGTCATGTTGCTCAAAGGCGTCAAGCCTAGGTGGGACCTCTCAGTCGATAAGACCGGTTTTCCTTCTCTACATCCATCAGTGTGGATCGCTGATGGATGCCGCTCGCACTTCTGGTTGCGCAACGGAAAAATACATTGGTGTTGAGCATATTGCGGTCGCAACAACTAGCATGATCACATAATTCA
>NZ_AHZC01000167.1 GCF_000247475.1 Rhizobium sp. PDO1-076
TTACATGGCCGGTTTCGAAGACCACATGCATGCCCATCGCTCCCGTCTGAAACCATTCGAAGGCAAAAGAGTGATGGTCCTATGGGCGGCGACGCCGCGCGACTTCTGGACGCTTGGTACTGCCAGCCTCGTCCACAATGTCCAAGAACATCTGGGGCTGAGAAATGCCGTGCGGGAGAGCGGCGACACCTGGGGCTGGCTGCCGGTGACAATGCGAGATCTGGGTGCGCTAGCCGACACGATCGTCATCCATTTCGGCCCGGTGCCTGCGCCGTTGAGCAACAATCCGCTCTGGAACAGTTTCGGCTTCGTTCGACGCCGGCAACTCGTGGTCCTACCCCGCAGCTGGCTGTTCGGCGGACTTCCCGAAGCGGATAGAATTGCCCGGCTCCTCACACAGGCATTGGAGGAACGACATCATCTATCCGCAACCTGAAACGCGACGCAAAAGGCGTTCTATCTTTTCCTTTGCATTCTTTTGCATTCCCGGAGCCTTGGCCGCCCTTCTAAGCCTCTATCACATTTGGCTGGACATCCCTCTATCGGCGTGGTCGCAAGCGTTACTAGTGCCGGATTTCGAAATTCCTGGCCAGATGATCGTGCATTTCATCACCCTTCCGCGCATAGCCGCAAGCCTACTGGCCGGCGCATCCTTGTCGCTTTCCGGCCTGATTTTCCAGCAGGTCCTGCGCAATCCACTGGCCGAGCCGTCAACAACCGGCGTATCGGCGGGTGCGGCACTCGCCCTGAAAGCCTCGGCCTTGCTCGTTCCTTCGCTGGCCTTGCCGCCTGTGCCGGTTGCGTGCGCAGGCGCGGCTGCGGCTATGTGTCTGACGCTTGCGCTGGCATCGCGTAGCCTCGCCTCACCGCTGCGGCTGATCCTGGCCGGCCTTGTCGTCGGCTTGTTTTGTGGTGGGATCAATTCCGTGCTGGCGCTGTTCTTCCACGAAGAACTGCGGAGCGTCTTTCTCTGGAATACCGGCTCGCTGCTCAATCTCGGTTGGGACGCATCAGGCTACTTGGCACCTGTGCTGTTGATATGCGCTTTACTGGCCATTCTGTTGATCCGTCCCCTGGAATTGCTTGCACTGGAAGAGCATGGCGGCCGCAGTCTGGGCGTGCCGGTGGTCGCGGTTCGGTTAACCGGATTGCTGCTTGCGGTCGTGCTGGCTTCCGTCACCATCGCTGCGGTGGGCGTGATCGGGTTTGTTGGCATAGCGGCACCGACGATTGCGCGGCTCGCGGGCTTCAGGACATTCAGGCAACGGGTGGTCGCGACGCCCCTCCTGGGAAGCATTCTTCTCTGGCTCGCTGATCAGACCACGCAGATCAATCCACTGCTAGGCAACGAGCTGCCGACCGGTGTCTTGACGGCCATATTCGGTGGCGCCCTCCTGCTCTGGATGCTGCCGCGACTTCGCGGCGCGAACCTTGGCGACGCCGGAGCCTCCCTTGCAAGGCGCAATGTCAGCAAGATTCCGTACATTACATTCGCCTTATGGGTCGTGCTGCTGGTCATTCTAATATGGGCGTCGCTTTTATTTGCGCGGGGCCTTGATGGCTGGGTCTGGCAGGGCGTTTCCGATGGAAATGCCGGCTTTGAGTGGCGTTGGCCTCGTGTCACTGCCTCCGCAATTGCAGGAGCGATGCTCGCTGTGGCGGGCGCTATCATCCAGAGGATCACCGGCAATGCGATGGCCAGTCCGGAAATTCTCGGGATAAGTTCTGGCGCTGGCTTGGGAGTAGCCTTGCTATTTCTGTTTGATCCAGCGTCGGGCCATGCGCTGAAAATTTCTGCCGCAAGCAGTGGGGCCTTCCTGACCCTGGCCCTGAGCTTCGCGCTCGCGAGAAACGCATCGGCGTCTCCGGAGCGGATGTTGCTGACTGGTGTAGCCCTTGGGACTGTATTTGGCGCGCTGTTGTCAGCCATCACCGTGCGATTTGATCCGAGACTCACCGGCCTGCTGTCATGGCTTGCCGGCTCAACCTATTCGGTCACGACTTTCGATGTCCTCGCCTTGGCAAGCGTCGCCCTTGGCGTGGCAGCGATCCTCCCTCTTACCCTGCGCTGGCTTGTGATATTGCCGTTGGGAAATGTGACGGCGCGCCAGATCGGGGTGAATGTCGGTACAAGCCGCCTGACACTACTGTTTATCGCGTCGCTGCTTACCGGAACAGCGGTTCTGACGATCGGGCCTTTGAGCTTCGTCGGTTTGATTGCTCCCCATCTCGCCAGGATGACCGGCGGCAGAACCGTACTTTCTCAACTCGCTATGTCGGCGGTTCTCGGAGCATTCGTCATGGTTTCAGCTGACTGGCTCGGCCGAAATCTCCTGTTTCCGTATGAGATACCCGCTGGCACACTGGCTGCACTCGTCGGTACACCCTACTTTTTCTGGCTGATGTGGCACCAATCGCAATGAGCGATGGCCTGTCGCCGAATGCGCTCTGCGCCTTGAACCAATTCGAACCTTCGACCAAGCTATGCCAAGCCGGTGGGATAACGGCGTTATGGACCGTCTTGAAGCCATTCGCGCGCTGTGATACGGGCGAAATTCTGACGCCAGCAATTTTGTTTCTAGCGAACGCTTCGGTGTTGATTTCCACTGATGGCTAACTTCAGGTCCAGCCTATCCAGTCACGCAGCGCTCCACCCATCATCGCATCCAGGTTTGCTCCTTGAAGCCAATCCAGTTCCGTGACGAAAAGGTCAACGCATTCGAGCCAAGACACATTCAGCCGGGCGATATCCGTGCCCCAGAACATCCGTTCGGTACCGAAAGCATCGAACACCTGCCGCAGTAAATGGTGCGTACTCGCGAACGGATAGGTGTCCGAGGCGAAGCCTGGCACAGCGGTGGCCTTGACCGCGACGTTCGGCAGCGATGCGAGACGCAGAAGTGCCGCGACGCAAACCGCGGCCTCCGGCAACTTTACGAAGGGCGGCACACCCATATGATCAATCAAAAGGCGCATGCGCGGGTAACGGGTGGCAATGCGCGGACGATGTCGATATGCTGCGGTAGAATAAACAGCCCCATTGGAAGGGCACGCGCATCCCCTTCATGCCGGGCATCGCCATCAGACGTTCGACGCTGTCCTCGGACCTAGTCTCGTCCAAGGGAAACCAGCCGAGGGTGGCGAACCGGGAGGGATGCGCCAGCGCCGCCTGGACGGCATATGCGTTCGAGTTCGGGTCCCAGTTCGGCGGGTGCACTACAGCAGTCTGGACGCCCGCGGCGCCCATTTCTCTGAGGGCGCCCTCGATCGATAAAGGCGCCTTCCTGTGGCGCTGTGGAGCGAGGTTGTTGGTCCAGAGGTGAATCTGGGCGTCGGCGATATGCATGGCTCTACTCACTATGTGTCAAACGCACCAGCATTCAGCCGGAGACAAGACTGTCGCGGTCTTCTGGTGTCGTTAAATTCAGTGGTCGCCGTCCGAAGAGGCGACCATCCGCTTGTCCGAGCCAATCGATAGCCGTGATCTGGATTTTGATTGAGGTCAACCTGATCAGTTTCTTCGACAGATCGGTCATCGTCACGTCGATACGATCATGCATTAGATTGATGTCGATGGAAACGCGAAAACCATAGTTGACCTGAACAAGAACTGGCTTTCTGCCGCCATTGTTGCGAGACCCAAACCCGCCTCTAATAAAGTCGGAAGATCGCGTTCAGCATCCCCGCCCTATGCGCAGCTTCTATCGCTTCTGTCACGGGAATCGCCGCAAACAAAACAAGACCGTTCGCGAAACGTNTTCCAAAGCATCGCTGGCCGGAA
>NZ_AHZC01000166.1 GCF_000247475.1 Rhizobium sp. PDO1-076
CGACTTGTTCGACGAGCACGGAATGCCGTCCTTGAGACGGTCGCCAAAGACGGAGAGCATCGCGCCGTATTCCATCTTGTCGTTTTCCGGTGTCGACGTGCCATGCGCATTGATATAGCCGACCTGTTCTTCCGACAGGCCCGCATCGGCAAGCGCAGCCTTCATCGTGGCGATTGCCGGGCCACCATCCGGCGAAGACCGGGTGCGGTGGAAATGGTCGGCCTTTTCGCCGCAGCCCTTCATGATGCCAAGCACCTTGGCGCCACGGGCAATCGCCGATTCCAGCGATTCCAGCACCAGCGTGGCTGCACCTTCGGCAATGACGAAACCGTCGCGTTCCTTGCTGAACGGCTTGGAGGCCTTTTTCGGCGGATCGTTGTGGGTCGACAGGGCCGACAGAAGCGCAAAGCGCACCACTGATTCCGGGCTGATCGAGCCGTCGGTGGCAACCGTCAGCGCCCGCGTGGTACGGCCTTGGCGAATGGCTTCGACACCAAGCTGGATAGCAGTGGCACCGGAAGCACAGGCTGTCGACAGCGTCACCGGCAGGCCACGCGTACCGAAACGATCGGCCAGACGCTCGGAGATGGAGCCGAATTGCACGGCTTCCAGAAAGACCGGGTCCGGCTTGGTGCGCATGGCAGCCAAAAAGCGCACATAGGCATCGCCCGGCTCGGAGGCCGGCGGCGCACGGTCGGCGAGTGCAAAGCGGTCATGCCATTCCGGCTCGACCGGCGGCGCGGCGAGAAACAGCGGACCGTTGAAATCACCGTCGATTCCGGCCTGGGCCAGCGCTTCGATCGTGGTTTCGCGCGCCATCGCATAGGAGCGTTCGACGGAGTTGGGTGCCGGAACCTCAAGGAAATCGACGGTCCCGGCGATACGGGTCGACATGCCCTCGGTATCGAAACGCTTGATCTTGTGGATGCCCGAGGTGCCGGACGTCAGCGCCGACCAGTTGTCGGCAAGACCTTGGCCAAGCGAAGTGATGACGCCCATGCCGGTAACGGCGATGATTGGGCGTCCGAGATGGTCGGTGAAGCGGTTGTCAGACATGGTTCCAGTCTCCTCAAGCATTCGCCGAAAGAACGGCAAGGCCTTCGCCGCGTACATAACCGACCGTCGTCACGACAGCATGCGTCGCAGGCTGCGCCTGCTTGGCCTCATGCTCGGCGTCGAACACCGGTACAATTGCGCCACTGTCGATCGACAGGGCTGCAAGAGCCAGTCCGACCGGAAACTGTGCTTCCAGCGAATGACCGATCGAACCGGCATAACCCCGCACCGGCGCCGCGCCGAAGCGCGTTTCCAGCGCAGTTTTCTCGCGCTTCGACAGTTCAGCCATGCCGGAGGCCCCGGAAAACACGATCGTCTGCGTCGGATCTAGCGCATCGGCCTCGGGCGCGATACGAGCCATTCGTGCCTCGAACCGACCGTCGTCACGATTGCCGCGATCTCCTTCGACGGCATCGAGCACGCTATAGATATGGGCTCCGCGGGCTTCGGCATGTTCGCGCGATTCGAGCACCAGGAATGCCCCGACCGTGCCGAGGATCATGCCGCCGCCTTCGGTTCCGTCACGCGACCAGAGCGGCTGCCATGGGCCGGTCTGGTGGGCACGGATGCCCTCGACCAGAAGCAGGATGTCCGGGCGCTCCGAAATGAAGGCGCCGCCGACCAGCGTATGCGTCGACTGCCCTGCCTTGATCCGCGCATAGGCCGTCTCGATCGCCGAGATCCCGGCCGATTCCTCGCCCATGAAGGTGCGCGACGAACCGGTGACCTTGTGCACGATCGAGATATTGCCAGCGAGCAGGTTCGACAGCTGCGCCAGAAACAGCGTCGGGCGCAGTTCGGTCGTCAGCTTCTCGATCAGGAGCCTTTCGCGATCATTGCGCTTCAAGGCTTCGTCGACGATCAGGCTGTCGACCGCGATGTCGCGCTCACCACCGCCTGCCGCCACGATCAGGTCCATCGACCCGCAGGCGTCGGCATCGTCCTTCATGCCGGCATCGTCAAGTGCCAGACCTGCGGCAAACACGCCGAGACGCTGCCAGTTTTCCATCTGCCGCTGGTCCTTGCGGCCGATCTGGGCCGACCAGTCGATCTCCGGCAGCGGATGCACGACATAAGGCTTGAACTTTTCCGTCTCCAGCACCGGATCCGGTGCCTTCGGCGACGACAACAGGGCGATATGCGGCTCCTTGCCGGTTCCATGGCATGTGACAATGCCAATGCCGGTGATCACCACATCATTTGGATTCTTGACCATATGCAATCCTTTCGCCGGCCCCACGGCCAGCGTCCAAAGCGGGTTTTCCCGATCCACGCCTCAAGGTCAATAGGCGATTGCGCCCAGGAACGGGAAGCAGCCCTCAACGGGCTGCGGCAATCGCATCTATGAGACCGATGTCTTCGGCCCTCTTGCGCACGATCGGCGCAAGCGGAATTTCGCTGAACGGCATGGTCCTGAGCTTCAGCTGTGTATCACAGACCTTTTTGCCCTCGGATGTGATGCGCGCCTTGGTCACGGCAAAGCCGGAACCGTCATGTTCGAGATCGGCTTCGATATCGAGCACAGCACCGGGTTCGACGAATGTGCGCATCTTGGCGCCGTCGACGGCCATCAGAAACGGCATCGCCTCGAAATCCTTGACCGCCAGAAGCAGCAGGCCGGACGCCTGGGCCATAGTTTCGATCAGAAGAACGCCGGGCACCAAGGGCATGCCGGGGAAGTGCCCCTCAAACACGGGACTTTCCATCGGCACGACCGAGCGGGCCTTCAAACGGCCAAGGCCGAGATCCACGCTCTCGACCTTGTCAATCATCTGAAAATATTCAAGCAGCATGACGATCTCCGCCGGTTAAGGCGGATCAGCCCTTGGCAGCCTTGAGTTCGTCGATCTTGGCGCAGAGGTTCTTCAGAACGAAGTATTCCTCGGTCGAGACCTTGCCCTCGTTGACTTCCTGGGTCCACTGCTCGAGCGGGATCTTGATGCCGAATTCCTTGTCGATCGCAAAGACGATGTCGAGGAAGTCCAGGCTGTCGATGCCGAGATCGTCGATGGTGTGGCTTTCCTGCGTGATCGTCTCGCGATCGATTTCGCTGGTTTCAGCAATGATGTCGGCAACTTTGTCGAATGTAGCGGTCACGCCAGTACCTCATATGTCTCAAATTCTGTGTTCCACATAGGGAAAACAGTCTTAAAAGCCAATGGCCGTTTTAAGACTGGATGAAAATTGGCGTCGAAGTGTTGCCTAAACAGCAATCGAATGACGTCCCTTGCCGGTGGAAAGATAGCTGTCGAACACAGCGGCAACCGTGCGGGCAAAGGGCCGGCCGGCCTCGGTAAGCCGGAATTCGCCCTCGACGATCTCGCAGATCCCGTCACGATTGCTTCCCGCAAACTGCCGTGCTTCGGCGATCATCATCTCTGCCAGACGGCCGAAATCTGTCCTCAGCGCGGAGAATGACACTGAAAAACTGCACATGATTTCTTCGATCACCCGGGCGCGCATCCGGTCCTCGTCCGACAGCGCGATGCCGCGCACGACAGCAAGTCCATCGCTGTCCGCCATCCGCTGATATTCGCCGGTTGCTGGCATGTTCTGCACATAACCCTGCGGCAATTGCCCGATCGACGAGGCACCGAGCCCGATCAGCGCCTTGGCGCCGTCATCAGTATAACCCTGGAAATTACGACGCAGCCGCCCTTCCCGCGCCGCGATCGCCAGGCTGTCACCGGGAAGCGCGAAGTGATCGATGCCGATCGCCTCGTAGCCGGCAGCCAGCAGCATGTCCGAAGCCATGGTCATCTGGGCGAAGCGTTCCTCAAGCCCCGGCAGCGCGGCCTCGGGAATCATCGTCTGGTGTTTCTTCATCCATGGCACATGGGCATAGCCGAACAGCGCGATGCGATCCGGCGCCAGCGACAGGACATCGTCAACGGTCCGGCCAAGCGTTTCCAGGCTCTGGTGCGGCAGGCCATAAAGAATGTCGCAATTGACCGAATGCACGCCGCGCGCGCGGACCGCATCGACGACCGACTTCGTCTGCTCGAAGGACTGCAGCCGGTTGATCGTCGTCTGCACAAGCGGGTCGAAATCCTGCACACCAAGGCTTGCCCGCGTCATGCCGATCTGAGCCAGCGCATCATAACGGCTGTCGTCTAGGTCGTTCGGATCCATCTCGACGCTGATCTCGACGTTCTCGCCGAAGCTGAAGGCAGCTTTCAGACAATCCATCAGTGAAATCAGGTCTTCGGGCCTGACCATGGTCGGCGAGCCTCCGCCAAAATGCACGGCCGACACTTTGGCCTCGCCGGACACCAGCGACCCCACCTTGGCGATCTCTTTCTTCAGCGAACCCAGATAGGCGGCGATCGGCTCATATTTCAGCGTGTGCTTGGTATGACAGGCACAGAACCAGCACAGCCGATCGCAATAGGGAATGTGGATATAGAGCGACAGATCCTCGCGGCCGGACAGGGAGCCCAGCCACTGCGCATAAATGCCACAGTCGATCCCTTCATGAAAATGTGGCGCGGTCGGATAGCTCGTGTAGCGTGGAACGGCACCGGAATAGCGCGAAAGAAGACTGTTGTTCATGGCGAGGTGAGGCTCCGCATCGACTTGATTTTAGCCAAGGATAACCTCCTGAAACTGAGCTTCCTTTGACTTCGATCAAGTCTCCGACCGAATATTCCACCTAGTGTCCGGTCGAATTTTTCGGTCGGACAGCGCGCGTTTTTCGCAAACGGCGAACGGCATGAGACCAAGGGCAAGACAGGGCGGCATGATGATGGACACCTACCAGAAACCAAGGCCCGAATGCGAAACCCCTTCTGTCTGCCGCGCCTGCGAGGCTCGCCATGGCGGCCTATGCTCCGTCCTGACCGCGGCCCAGATGATCGAACTCAACCGGCACTCCATCCGCAGGCGCATCGAGGCCGGCAACGAGATCATCGGCCAGGGCGAGCCGGTCGGCAGTTATGGCAATATCCTGAAAGGCGTCATCAAGCTGTCGAAGATGATGGCGGATGGACGCCAGCAGATTGTCGGCCTGCAATTTGCCCCGGATTTTCTCGGCAGGCCGTTCCAGGGTGAAAGTTCGATCACTGCGGAAGCCGCAACCGACACGGAAATCTGCACCTTTCCGCGCCACGTCATCGACCGTATGGTCGGAGACGTCCCGCACATGGAGCGCATGCTTCATGCCCAGGCGCTGAAGGAACTCGACGAGGCTCGCGACTGGATGCTGACGCTTGGCCGCAAGACGGCTCAGGAAAAGGTCGCGAGCTTCCTCTACCTGATCGCCACCCATATCGACCCGGAAAATGCGGACGCCTCGACTTTCGACCTGCCGCTGTCGCGCGCCGACATTGCCGATTTCCTTGGCCTCACCATCGAGACAGTGAGCCGCCAGATGACCAAGCTGCGCAAGGATTCCATCATCGTCATCGAGAACAATCGCCACGTCGTCGTGCCGAATACCGAACGTCTTCGCGACGCCGCCGGCATTGATTGAGTCAACGCCCTGACTTACCGCGCGATCACGATCCGGGTATTGCGCAGCCCCTTGGCCTGGGCCATCGAGAAAAACACGGCGGCATTGTCGGGATGCAGGCGCACGCAGCCATGCGAAGCCGGGCGGCCGAGACGCTTCAGATCGAAGGTCGCATGCACGGCGTAGCCGCCATTGTAGAAAATCGCATAGGGCATCGGCGCATTGTCATATTTGCGCGAGCGATGATTTTTCGACGCCCATTTGGCGCTGTAGCTGCCGGTTGGAGTGACATAGCCCGAGCGGGCGGTCGAAACCTTCCAGCGATATTTCACCACGCCGTTTTCCGTCACCGTCATTGTCTGCTTCGAGATGCTGACGCGCGCGACAACCGAACTGGCCTCGGCCGTCAGCGGTGCGGCCAACAATCCACCAAGCATTGCGGCAAGCAAAAACCCACGCATAATTTCCCCTTCGATGATCTGGTTTGAACTCGAAACAGCCTAGGAGGAAGAAATGAAGATCCGATTGCCGGACACACAGACACCATAAAAGGTCTGGATCGCTTTAACTTCAGGCAGATCTTTTAAAATGAAGCCAACAGCACGGTGAAGAGTACAAGGGCCAGAAGAAGATCGCAGGCCGCATAGAAAACCTCCACGCCGCGCGTGATATCCCGATGATCGGCGTCGCCGCGACCGGCAGCATGCATCATCGGCTCGCTGACAGGGACACCGCCATAGATGCGCGGGCCGGCCAGTTGCAGATCGAGCGCACCAGCCATCGCCGCCTCCGGCCAGCCTGAATTGGGCGAACGATGCAGCCCATGATCGCGCAGCGCCGCCGAGAGCGACATCCGGCCAGCATCCCAGCCAAGACGCAACCAAGCCGCAAGCGCAATCAGCAGCGCCGAGATCCGCGCAGCCGGCCAGTTGGCCAGATCGTCCAGTCGCGCCGAAGCCCAGCCGAAATCGATATAGCGCTCGTTCTTGTGGCCGATCATCGAATCGGCGGTGTTCAGCATCTTGTAGGCCAGAAGCCCCGGAAGGCCGGCAATCGCATACCAGAAGGCCGGCGCCACCACGCCATCGGCGAAGTTTTCCGACAGGCTCTCGATCGCAGCCCGACAGACACCCGGACCATCGAGTGTCTTCGGATCGCGACCGACAATCATCGACACCGCGAGCCGTCCGCCTTCAACGCCGTCCCGTTTCAACCCGCGCGCGACAGCTTGAACATGATCGCCAAGGCTTTTCTGGGCGATGAACACGGCGGCAACGACCGCCTCGAACAGGAAACCGGCAAGCCCGAAAAAGTGAAAGAGCCAAGACAGGACAGCCCCCCCCATGACCGAGACAAACAGCAGCAGCAGGATCGACAACACGCCGTTCAGCCGCCGACCGTCCGGCGTGAAGCGTGCAGTATTCAGATGTTTTTCCAGAGCACTGATCGCGGCGCCGAACAGGACCACCGGATGCGGCAGACGCGACCACAGGGCCGGCGGATCGCCAATCACCCGGTCAAGCCCGATCGCCACGCAGAGCGTCAGCAGGTGCATCATGTCGAACCCGCCCGCCAAAGATCCAGCGCCTTGCTCAGGCGAAGATCGGAACCCCGATCCGGGGCAAGACCGAAACGCAGCCAGTTCTGTGCATAGTCGAATTTGCGGGTCAGGATATGGTGCCGGCAGAGATGCGCGTGCAGATCTGGCACCCGGTCATCTTCCACCAGCGCAAACAGCCCAACGGCGCCGCGACTTTTCAGACCATGCGCGGACAAGACCCGGTCGAGGCCGGCGCAGCGTTCGTCGATGCGATCCATGATCACCCGTCGGTCCGTCGAAAAGAGTTCGGTTGCAATGCTGAGCGCAGGTCCCGAAACGGCCCAGGGACCGAGCCAGTCTGCCAGCCGATCCGTGATGCTTTCATCCGCAATGACAAATCCGAGACGGATACCCGCCATGCCGAAAAACTTGCCGAAGGAGCGGAAGACGATCACATGCGGCGCGGCAGTTCCCGCCATGCTCATTTCCGGGCAGCTTTCGCCAAAGGCCTCATCCACGACCAGCATCCCGTTGGTTTCACGCAGACGCTCGACCAGCGGTGCAAGCTCTAGAGGCCGAAACACCCGACCGTCGGGATTATTGGGATTGACGACGACAACCATGCCATGGCGCGCATCGATCTCTTCCAGCGACGTGACAGGATCGACGGCAAAGCCGGCGAGTTCGAAGGCACGACGATATTCGCCGTAGGTCGGCGAAAAGATTGCCACCCGTCTCGATGGCTCGACAAGGCGCGGCAGAAGCTGGATGGCAGACTGGGTGCCGGGTACAGCCAAAGGCAGCCGATCGCCTGACCTGTAGAATCCCCGCGCCGCTGTGCGCGCAGAAAATTCCAGTTCACGGTCCGGCAGCCGGTGCCAGGCCCGATCGGCGATCGCGGGCAGAGGCGGCGGGCATGGATTGATGCCGGTCGACAGATCGAGCCAGTCCTTCGGCTCCCCGCCGTAAACGGCAGCCGCCGCCGCCAGACCACCGCCATGCTGGATCGGGCCGCTCATGCGCCGGTCTCCGCGATATCGACCAGATGCATGTAGGATCCGAACACATTGCCGCGCCGGAGACCGGCGACGCCGAGTCCTTCTCCCAGCGCATCCTCGGCCGCGAACAGGCGATCGGCCGCGCCCTCCGACACCACGGTCGAGTAGTGGAACTCATGCGCGGTCAACGGCACGGAAAACAGATCCGGTTGAAGCGACGTCAGGCGTCGATATCCGAGATGACGCTTGCGAACGGCATAGCTGGTCACCAGAGGCAACAAGCCGAGCATCGAATGGGAGACCCCCTCGCCATCAACGAGCGCATCGCCGAGAACCATGTAGCCGCCGCATTCGCCGTAAATTAGTGCACCACGTTGGGCGGCACTCTGCGTGCCGGTTCTGAAGCTGGCGGCAGAGGCCAGCGCTCCGGCATGCAGTTCCGGATAGCCGCCGGGCAGATAGACCGCATCGGCGTCAGCCGACGGTGCCTCGTCGGCCAGCGGCGAAAAGAAGGACACCTCGGCACCCTGCCCGCGCCAGCCTTCGATCAGATGCGCATAGGAAAAGGCAAAGGCCATGTCCCGCGCAATCGCGATGTGCTGGCCGATCGGGGCAATCGACGAGACGACAGGCAATACAGCTGGACCGGGAGCCCGGCCAGCGAGAACGACCAGTTGATCAAGATCGCAGCAGCGCTCCATCACGTCAGCCGCATGGCCGACGAAGCTTTCAAGTGCGCCATGCTCTCCCGCCTGCACCAGGCCGAGATGGCGTTCAGGAAGCGCAAGGCCTACATCGCTGCGAATTGCGCCCAGCACTGGCATGCGGATCGCGTCGAGCGCCGTGCGCAGCATCGCCTCGTGACGATCGCTGCCGACCCGGTTGAGAATGACGCCCGCCACCCGGACATCGGCGCGGTAAGCGGCAAAACCCGAGACCAGTGCCGCGACAGATTGCGAGGTCTTGGCGCAGTCGACCACCAGCACCACCGGCAGGCCGAGCAGTGCCGCCAGATCTCCCGCCGATCCGGAACCATCGGCCGCGCCGTCGAACAGGCCCATCATCGCCTCGATCAACAGCAGGCGGCCGGATCCGTGCCTTTCAGCCTGTGCGAGCAGAAAGTCGGGGCGCATGGCCCAGGGATCGAAATTGAAACACGTCTCGCCGCTGGCTGCCGAATGAAATGCCGGATCGATGTAATCAGGCCCCGCCTTGCCCGGCGCGAGCGTCTGACCACGCCGCTTCAGGGCCCGCATCAGGCCGAGCGTCACCACCGTCTTGCCGGAACCGGACGCAGGGGCTGCGATCATCAGACCGCTCATGCCCGGTCTTTCCTCTCCTGCGCGGAGAAAGGATCAGGCTGCAGCACCCGCCCGTCCAGGGCGCCAAGCCAGTCCAGCGACGAACGCAAACGCACGACCTCGCCGACAACGACGATCGCAGGCGGTGCAATACCCGCCGCCAACATATCCGCCTCGGCACGGCCAAGGGTCGTTTCCAGCACGGTCTGCGCCGACGTGGCCGCATCGCAGACAAAAGCCACCGGTTCATCAGCCGAACGGCCGGCAGAAATCAGATTGGCGGCAATCTGCCCCATATGTTTCATCGCCATATACATGACGATCACGGGAGATCCGCGGCCAATGGCCTGCCAGTCGATCCGGTCCGGCACGATGCCGGACGAATCATGACCGGTCAGGAATGTCACGGCGTGATTGATCTCGCGATGGGTCACCGGGATACCCGCATAAGCCAGACCACCGATGCCGGCGGTAATGCCCGGCACGATGCGGAACGGCACGCCATGCTCGATCAGTGTCAGGGCTTCTTCACCGCCACGACCGAAAACGAACGGATCTCCGCCCTTCAGCCGCAACACGCGTAAACCCGATTTTGCCAGTTCGACAAGGCGCAGAGAAATGTCGCGCTGCTTGGCCGACGGCTTGCCGCCGCGCTTTCCGGCATATTCGAGCGTGGCGCCGCTGCGGGCCAGCTTCAGGCATTCGTCATTGACCAGCGCGTCATGCACGATGACGTCTGCTTCGCTCAATGCCTTGGCGGCCAGCAGGGTCAAAAGACCGGGATCGCCCGGCCCCGCACCGGCCAGCCAGACATGACCCGGCTGAATTGCCGGCAGGTTCGAAGGCAGGGAGATATGCGTCGTGTCACTCATGCTCATGGTCTATGTCCGAGAGGCGAAAAATGCAATGTGCGGCAAAGGACTCGGCGCTTCCGGTCGCCCCGTGCCTCGCCTATAAGGGGGCTATGAACGAGCCGAGCAAAACCACGTCCAGCACACCGACCGAGGCGGACGACCTGCGCCTGGAAAAGCCGGACATGGCCCTTCGCAAGGGATGGACCACGGGCGCTTGCGCCACGGCGGCGACCAAGGCCGCCCTGACCGCACTTCTGACCGGAGAATTCCCCGACCCTGTTTCGATCACCCTGCCGCGCGGAGAGACGCCGGCCTTCGCGCTGGCAACCGAGGGCATGGATGGTGACGCTGCCTATGCGGGCATCGTCAAGGATGCGGGCGATGATCCGGATGTGACCCATGGCGCCACCGTAGTGGCTAAACTCCGCCGGACAAATCCCGGAAGCGGCATCGTCTTTGTGGCGGGCGACGGTGTCGGCACCGTGACCAAGGCGGGACTGCCGATTTCGCCCGGTCAGGCCGCCATCAACCCCGTGCCACGCCAGATGATGACCGCAGAGGTCGAAGCACTCTGTGCAGCGCACGGCATTTCGCCAGATCTTGAGATCACAATTTCCGTTCCCGGCGGCGACGTGCTGGCCGAGAAGACGTGGAACCCGCGCCTCGGCATAATCGGCGGCATTTCCATTCTCGGCACCACCGGCATCGTGCATCCGTTCTCCTGTGCGGCCTGGATCCACTCCATCCATCGCGGCATCGATGTCGCCCGCGCCGAAGGCCTGACCCATGTGCTGGGCGCGACCGGCTCGACCTCGGAAAAGGCAGCACAAGCCTTTCACCAACTGCCCGAAGGCGCACTGCTCGACATGGGTGATTTCGCCGGTGGACTGCTCAAATATCTGCGCGTGCACCCGGTTCCGCGCCTGACCATCGCCGGCGGTTTCGCCAAGATGGCCAAGCTCGCCCAAGGCGCGCTGGATCTGCATTCTTCACGAAGCCAGATCGACAATAGCTATTTCTTATCATTGCCTTGCAGCAATATTTTATCGCAAAAAATTAAAGATCAGATTCAAATCGCCAACACGGCACTTGAAGTACATGAAATCATGACAGAAAACCAAGTCGACATCGCGCTTCCGATTGCCCAGGCGGCGCGCGTCAATGCGCTCGAGGTCCTGCGTGGCGCACCGATCGAAGTGGATGTCATCGTCATTGATCGCAAGGGAAATATTATCGCCCATGCCCAATGAAACACGCCGCGACGGACCGACTGCAGTCCATCAGAAGATCCTGATCCTGGGCGGTACCGCGGAGGCCCGCGAACTCGCGCAAAAACTGGTGGAAGACGGACATGCCGTGACGACATCGCTCGCTGGCCGGACCCTCGATCCTATCCTACCGGCTGGAGAGATCCGCATCGGTGGCTTTGGCGGTGCTGAGGGACTGGCGACCTATCTGCGCGAAAACACCTTCACCCGTATCATCGATGCGACCCACCCCTTCGCCAGACGCATCTCCGAAAACGCCATCAAGGCATCGGCAGAAACCGGCGTGACACTGGAGCAAATCGTCCGGCCGCGCTGGCAGAAACAGCCGGGCGATCGCTGGCGTCCGGTCTCGACACTGGAGCAGGCGGCAGACCTCCTGCCCTCTGGCGCCACTGTCTTCCTCGCGCTCGGCCGGCAATATCTCGACGCCTTCAAGCCGCGCACCGATTGCCGCTTCATTGTTCGCATGGTGGATGCGCCGGACAAACCGCTCGGCTTTTTTGACTATGCGGTCATCCTCGGCAAACCGGCCAGCGATCCCTCGCAGGAATCTGACCTCATGACCGCCCACGGCATCACGCATCTGGTCGCCCGCAATTCCGGCGGTCCGGCCGGTTATGCCAAGATCATTGCCGCCCGCAGCCTTGGCCTGCCGGTGATCATGCTGGAGCGCGATTAGACGCAAAGGTCACAGGTAAAAACCGTCGTATTCTTCAGGAGTTTTCATGACAGACATTGACTTGGCGGAGACTGCCTATCCGGTGCAGATGCAGCTCGAGGCTTACAATGCCCGTGACATAGAGAGCTTCATGCAGTGGTGGGCAGCGGACTGCGCCTACTACGCTTTTCCCGACACACAACTGGCGCATGGCGCAGACGAGATCCGCGCGCGCCATGTCGAGCGCTTCAAGGAGCCCAACCTGTTTGGCAAGCTGCTGTACCGGTCCGTTATCGGCAATGTCGTGGTCGACCACGAAACCGTAAGGCGCACCTTTCCCGAGGGCACCGGCGAAGTGGATGTGATTTGCATCTACGAAATCGCCGATGGCAAAATCGCCAAGGCCTGGTTCAAGGTCGGCACACCACGATTGGATCAGGCCCAACGCTGAGGCCAGAAGCAGAAACGCCCCGGACAGGGCCGGGGCGCATCCGAGAAAGCAGAAACTGCGGCTCAGTCTTCCTTGATCGCCACGATCGTGTCGTGAATCAGCTTCAACACGGCATCAGCGTCGACATCGACGCAGACCTTCTGGCTCGGCAGATCGCCATCCCAGTCGGACGGGCCAAAACCCTTGCCGTCGGGCTTCTGGATCGTCTGGCCATCGGCAATGCCACCGCAGACGACACGGACCGGGCCGGAGCGGGTGGTGAAGAGTTCCGGTGCCACGACATAGACGCAGGCGCAGCTGTCATGCACGACCATGCCGTCCTGAACGCGGCCTTCGTAGAACTTGATATAGAACTGCGACAGGTCGAACAGCAATTGCGCCCGCTTGCCGGCGGCATCGCGGATATCGGCGAGCGCCTGTCGGGTCATCACGGTCTTGAGCGTCACGTCGAGGCCTACAACGACGACCGGCCATGTTGCGGTCATGACGATGTCGGCCGCTTCCGGGTCGCCGTGGATATTGGCTTCGGCCGCCGGCGTGACATTGCCATTGGTGTCGAAGGCGCCGCCCATGATGACGACTTCCCTGACCAGCGAGACTATCTCGGGATCTTCCTTCAGCGCATTGGCAAGATTGGTCATCCGGCCGACGGCAACCAGCGTCACCTCGCCCGGATGGGCGCGCACCATGTCGACAATGAAACGATGAGCCGGACGTGGATCGGGCTCGACATCGGTCACTTCCGGCACACCGATATTGCCGAGCCCGTCATCGCCATGGATGAAAGTCGGCGGCGCATGCGTCACGCGATGCGGAATGAAGGTTTCGCCGGCACCCTTGGCCACCGGCGCATCAATCTGCCATTCGCGCTTGAGGAACAGTGCATTGCGCGTTGTGGTCTCGATCGTCGCATTGCCGAAAACGCTGGTGATGCCGATCAGGTCGATTTCGGGATGATGATGGAGAAAGAGCAGCGCCATCGCGTCATCGACGCCCGGATCCGTATCGAAAATGACCTTATGCATGAAGAGTGCCGCCATCGTATCTGAGAAAGGAAACGGCAGATCACCCGCCGCAATCCATCCGGCTTAGCCGAGGACCGGAATTGGTTCAAGGCGCGAACGATGCGCGGATTGTCGGGCACACAGAATGTATCGAAACCTTCAGGCGCCAGTCTCGGCAAACTGCTGCATCAGTCGCGGAAAGGCATCCATCGGCGGAAACTTGCCGTAGCTATGGACGGCCGGCGTCGTAGCCCAGGGCAGCTTTTCGTCCGTGCAGGTCTCGATAAAAGGGGCAAACTCGGCTGCATCGTCGAACATGGTCGCGCGCACATTGATCATCGGCCCGAACATCTTGCCGCGGGTGACGATCCAGCTGAGGCAATACGGGCAGAAATTGTGATGCAGATCACCGTGCATGCCGCCGATGACCGGTTGAAGACCATGCACCTCGACCGCATCGAGCGGATAAAGCGCGCTCAGCGAAAAGGCACTGGCCGTCATCTTCTGGCAACCGGTGCAATGACAGGCCATGGTCATTAGCGGCTTGCCGCGGACCTTTAGCTGCACCTGGCCACAGCGGCAACTGCCGGCGTGAATGCTGGTATCATCGGACATCAAGAACTCTCCTCCGTTCGGCACGATTGATTGACTGCCTGGCGCGCCCTCGCCGCCTCGGCCGCGTGATTGCGCCTGACAATGAACGCCAGCGCGCGCGAACGCGCATCGTGCAGATATTGGTCAGGCCCCAGCATTTTTCGGGCATTCAGCTCAATCGTGTCCAGCGCATCGAAATCCACCGGCTCGATCGTGCTGCCCCAGCCGGGACTATGGGTGGACCAACCTTTTCGATGATGGGCGAGCAGGCGGTCGCGCAGGCTATATCCATGATAGTCGAAGGCAATCACGCCATCCGTCACGAACATGTGCCCCCCGGCAAAGCCTTCGTCGGGAATTATACGTTCGGCACGAAAGCCTGAAAGCGGTTCATGTTCCAGATAGACACCCGCCAGGATATGACAGGCGCCGTAGCCAAAGAATATCCGGTCCGGCAGTGCCCACCGCCTGACCGGATCCTTCTTGATGCCGCGCTTCAGTATATACATGCGGGAAGCCTACAGCCTGACCTCCCAAGGTCAATCTCGGCACGGCAGTCCTAGCCCGCGACCTTCTTTTTTTTCTTGCCCGCATTGCGCAACACATGGGTGAAATCGGAATTGTAGAGATCACTGTCGCGGAACTCGACATGCCCGAAGACCTGCCCGACCATAATGAGGGCCGTACGGGTCAGCTTCGCCTTGCGCACGTCCTCGGCCATATCCTTCAGCGTCGTGCGGATGAACAGCTCGTCGGGCCAGGTCGCGCGATAGGCGACAACCACCGGGCAATCCTCGCCGTAGTATGGTGTCAGCGTATCGCGGATATGCGGAAGGTTTCTGATCGACAGGTGGATGGCGAGCGTTGCCCGCGACTTGCCGAGAATGTCCAGCGTCTCGAATTCCGGCATCGATGACGCCTTCATCTCGGTGCGCGTGATGATGATGGTCTGGGCGATTTCCGGCAGGGTCAGCTCGGTCTTCAACCGCGCGGCGGTCGCGGCAAAGGCCGGCACACCGGGTACCACGTCATAGGGAATGCCGAGCGCGTCAAGCCTGCGCATCTGCTCGGCAATCGCGCCGTAGATCGACGGATCGCCGGAATGCACGCGTGCAACATCCTCACCGCGCGCATGCGCCGCCTCGATATCGGCGATGATCTCGTCGAGATGCATCGGCGCCGTATCCTTGATGATCGCACCTTCCGGCGCGCATTTGACCGTTTCCTCCGGCACCAGCGATCCGGCAAACAGGCAGACCGGGCAGCGCTCGATCAGGCGCAGGCCGCGTACGGTGATCAGGTCGGGTGCGCCGGGTCCGGCACCGATGAAATAGACGGTCATGCCTGTTCTTCCTTCTTCATTCCACTCTCCGCCTTCCCCGAATAGCCGCGTGGCGTATAGACCCAGGTCTTGCCGTCGCCGGTGGTCACGGTGCGGCTTTCCGACGAGCCGACGACCACGACGGTAAGCATATCAACATCATCGACATTGAGCGCGCCAAGCGGCACCGTGCGCACCAGCTCTCCCGGCCGGCCGAGATTGGTGGCAAGAATTACCGGCGTATCGAAGGGGCGGTATTTCAAAAGTTGGTCGCGCGCGTAAGCGAGTTGCGTGCGGCGCTTCATCGAGACGGGATTGTAGAAGGCAATGACAAAGTCGCCCTCGCCCGCCGCCTTTACCCGCCGCTGGATATGCTCCCATGGCGTCAAAAGGTCGGAAAGCGAAATGGTGCAAAAATCGTGACCGAGTGGTGCGCCGATCCGGGCGGCGGCGGCCTGCAGGGCCGAGATTCCCGGCGAGACCTGCACCTCGATGCGACTGGCCGCATCGGTGATACCGCCCTTGTCGAACAGTTCGAACACCAGTGTCGCCATAGCATAAATGCCGGCATCGCCGGAGCAGACCAGCGATACATCCCGGCCCTCGCCGGCCAACTCCATCGCATGCACGACCCGGGCTTCTTCCTTGCCGAGATCGAAATCATGGCGGATCTTGCCCTCGGCAAGCGGTCCGAGCAGATCGAGATAGAGCGAATAGCCGATGAGGTCGGTCGATGCTGTGACCATGCTTGATACTTCCGGCGAGCGCCAGCCATCCGAACCGGGGCCGATGCCGACGACAAAAAGCCGGCCGCGCGCCCGGCCGATTTTAGACGGGTCGATCACGTCGCTCGCCCTGGCGATTGCGGCCGTTGCCCCCTTCGACTTGATCTTCTCACCCACCAGTTCACCCGTTGCCCCGACAGCTGCAAGGGCAGCACCTTCGGCCACGCCATGGCAGCCGACTTCTGCGAAGACCACGTCGGACGGGTTTGCCAACCGGGGCGTTTCGGCCTCCAGCACCGCTGCGGTAAAGAACCGTGCCGGCACGTTGAAATGCCGGGCGACAGCATGGATCGCCGCCTCGTCGGCCTTCACATCGATCGAGCACACAGCGGCCAGACTGGCAGGAGAAAAGCCACCCTTGGCCAGTGCCTGCTCGGCCAGCGCAATCGCCTCCTCGCTCGATGCGTGGCGTTCTGAGCCCATGCCGAGAACCAGCGTCCCGGGGTGATAGATCAGCTCCAGCGCATCGGCAGCCTTGGTTTTGTCAGTCACAGTCAGCGTCACAGAAGCCTCGTTATCGAATGGAATGCGGGATTGAATGAGCCATGAAGCAGAACCGGCAAGCCTTGCGGAAGATCCGGCCACAAGCTCGGCCATCACGACCTTGGCGTTTTCGGGATTGGCAAGCCGGTAGCCTGCTGGCGGCTGGTCAAGTGCGACGCCGAATTTCAGGTCACCGGCAGTGGTGATTACCGCATGGGCGGAAATGCCGGTCGCGATAAAGCGCGCCAGATCGTTGGCGCCGTGATGGCCGCCAAGCAGAGGCACGACCGAAGCGCCATCGTCGGACACGACCAGCACGGGTGGCTCGGACTGCTTGTTCGAAAGCAACGGCGCCAGAAGGCGGATCAGCGCACCGGATGCCATCACCGCGACGATTGGCCGGCCCTCGGCAAACAGCGCCTGCACATGAGCCTTCGCCGCATCGAAATGCCGATCGGCATCGGCGACGCGCGCGCGCGCGCCATGCAGTTCGCCATCGACCAGGACGGCAATGCGGCGACCAAGGTCGGCAGCACTGTCGCTCAGAACGAGGACTGCGGGCCGGGGGAACATGGTCATGTGCTGCGCTCCGCGCCAAGCCGGCTCGCCAGCGCCGGATGCCAGCTCTCGGCGCCCTTGTAGATCAGGATCATCGAAAAATACGGCGCGACATCCTCGGCAACCTCGGCAAGCGGCATCAGCCGCTGTTCGGCAAGGCTGACGCGCTCGACATATCCTGCCTGCGCCGTCAGCCCGAGCTCGGCGATCAGCGAACGGATGCGGGAAAAATGCCGGCCGATCTTGATGATCGCCACAGCACCGCATGCAGCTATCCGGTCGGCCAGAATTTCATCATCCAGCGGGCCGGGCAGCACGGTCAGCACGTCGTTGCGGGCGGCAAGCGGTCGGCCAAGCCCGGCGGCAGCCGCCATCATCGACGATACCCCCGGCACGACCTCGGTCGGATAGCGATCAGCCAACCGCCCGAACAGATACATGAAGGAACCGTAGAAAAACGGATCGCCCTCGCACAGCACCGCAACATCGGCGCCGGCATCGAGGTGCCGCGCCAGCACCTCGGCGGCCTGGCTATAGATCTCCTGCGCCGGGAACCGCTCGACCCGCATCGGCACGATGATCGGCACTTCGAGCTGGGCTGCAGTCACATAAGGCGCGACGATCTGCCGGGCAAAACTTGGACCGGTGTCGGGCGCCGGATAGGCGACGACCGGGCACGATGTCAGGATACGATGCGCCTTGAGCGTCAGCAGTTCGGGATCGCCGGGGCCAAGGCCAAGGCCGTAGAGTGTTCCGGTCATGCGAAGGTCCTTGGTACTGGCGCGGGATGACTGCCGCCGCATGCGTGGCTACCAAAACCAGCGCTCAATAAAACTCGCCCCACCATCACGCCTCCTCCTTGGTCGCGGTCCAGATCGTCACCGGCATCAGCGACTTCCAGCCGCAATAGCGTCCAACCGGTGCTGCCCGCGACACCTGGATGCGGATCAAGTCTCCGCCGTAAATACCACGCAGCTCGGCAAGCCGCGCCTCGCCCTCGATGGTCACGGCATTGGCGGCCAGCCAGCCGCCAGGACCGAGCGCCTGCCAGCAGGCCTCGAACACGCCCTCGCCGGTAATCCCACCACCGATGAACACGGCATCCGGTCGGCGTAGGCCCGCAAGGGCTGTCGGGGCTTCGCCCTCGACAATGTCGAGATCGGGCACGCCTAGGTTTTCGGCGTTTTCACGCATCATCGCCACCCGTTCCGGCTTGGCTTCGATCGCGATCGCCCGCGTCCCCATGCCGGAGCGCATCCACTCGATCGCGATCGAACCGCAACCGGCGCCAACATCCCAAAGCATTGCATTGGGAAAGGGCGAGAGTTGCGACAGCGTTACGGCGCGGATCTCACGCTTGGTCAGCTGTCCATCATGGCGGAAGGCTTCGTCCGGAAGGCCGGAGACCGGCGACAGCAGCGGTCCATCGGAGGCGCAATCGATGGCCAGCGTGTTGAAATCCGAAAATTCCGGCTGGTGTTCAAGGATCTGGCACGCCGTCAGCGTCACCACACGCTCAGCGCCGCCGCCCATGTGTTCGAGCACATGCAGGATCGAGTTGCCGAAGCCGCGATGCACCAGGAGCCCCGACGCCTGTTCGATGGTCGAAGCATCCGAGGTCAGCGCCAGGATCCGCGCCCGCGGCAGCACATGGCGATTGAGAAAGGCGAGCGGCCGACCATGCAGCGAGATCTGGGTCACCGACTGCAGCGGCCATCCAAGCCGGGCCGCCGCCAGAGAAAAGGCGGACGGGCTCGGCAGGATGTACATTTCTTCGGCCGCCACATGCCGGCGCAGCGTCGCGCCGATACCGAAATGCATCGGATCGCCAGTTGCCAGCACAGTGACGGGCGAGCCGCGCAACTTGAGAATTTCGGCCAGCGTTTCACGGAACCCGGCGCCCCAGGTCAGGATGCGCTTCAGTTCCGGCAGTGAACTGCCGTCGATCACCGCATCGAGCCGTTCGCCGAGCACAAGCGTTTCGGCCTGCCAGACATGCGACTGCGCTTCCGGCGTCAGGCTCTCCAGCCCGTTGTCGCCGATGCCGATGATGGTCAGCCACGGTTGCTGCAGATCAGACATTGGTGCCAAGCCCTCCGGCAAGCGCGTTCACCGCAGCAGAGGCCATCGCCGAACCGCCGCGTCGACCGCGCACGGCAATATAGGGAATGCCGCGACTATCTTCGATCAGCGCATCCTTGCTTTCCGCCGCCCCGACAAATCCGACCGGCATGCCGAGAATCAAAGCCGGTTTCGGCGCACCGGCGTCGATCCGCTCCAGCAGCCGGAACAGCGCCGTCGGGGCATTGCCTATCGCAACAACGGCACCCGCGAGATGCTCGTCCCAGAGATCGACCTGGGCGGCAGATCGCGTATTGCCGATCTCGTCGGCCTTCGGGCGCACGCGCGCATCATTCAGCAGGCAGATCACATCATTCTCGGCCGGCAACAGCCGGCGAATGATGCCATGGCGGACCATTTCGACGTCGACCAGCACCGGCGCACCAACCGCAAGTGCAGCGGCACCGGCATCGAATGCACAGTCCGAAAAGGCGATATCATCGACCAGATCGACCATCCCGCAGGCATGAATCAATCTGATAACCAACGCATCCAGGCCATTGGAAAAGCGTGATAAATTCACTTCGTTCCGGATCGTTGAAAAGGACTGGCGGTAGATTTCGGCGGGGTTGCGGATGTAGTCGAGGGATGCATTCGGAACATACCCCCCTCTGTCACTGCGTGACATCTCCCCCACACGGGGGGAGATCGCAGGAAGCGACACGCTGGGGTACACAGCCGCTATTGTCTTCTCATGCCCAATTGTGGATTTGGCGGCACCGAGGTCAACAGCGTTCTGATCTCCACCCGTGTGGGGGAGATGGCCGGCGGGCCAGAGGGCGGACACTCCCTGCACGGCCAAAGCCTGATGCCCGATCCCGAGCACCCAGCCCTCTTCCCGCAGCACCTGATCAGTCTCGCCAGCCGACAGCATATCGGGCGCCGCAAACAGTTGCCCGAGAACACCGGCGGTATCAAAGCGCGAAAACGCCTCGGCCACAGTCGAAACCTGCAGCGCATCCCGGACACCCTCTGCGCCGTCGGCCAGAGAAAACAGCGAGGGATAGATTTCGGCAAAGACGACAGGCTTGCCAGACTCAGCAGAAAAGCCGGTTTCGAACGGCCAGACAGCTATGCGATCGGCAAAGCCGCTGTCGTCGATGAAGCGCGAGAGGCGGGCAATGCCCAGCAGCGACTGGCTGCCGACCGAACCGGCGTAGGCGATCTGCCAGACCGATTTGGCGCCCTTGGCATGCGCCTCTGCCACACGGAACACCGGTGGCGCATCGACAGGCGCAACCGGCTTCTTGTCGCTCAGATGCGTGTAACTATGTCCCTGCGGCCGGCCCCAGAAGCGCGGCGTGTCGGCAAAATAATCGCGGTTCCAGTCCGAAGCCAGCTGGAACCGGTTGTTTGCATTGTCCGGCCCATCCTCGACTTCATCGGCGATCTTGCGCCAGAGCACCCGCCAGTCCGCCCTGCCCGTCAGCCGCTCGGCCGTTCCTTCCGGATAGCCGAAGGCAAAGTCGAAGCCGCAGAGCAGCCGCTCGCCGGCCGCCAGCGCCTCGTCCACGATCACCGAAAGCCGCTGCATGAAGGCATGCCGGGTGGAGAAATTCTCCAGCCAGTCGAGACGCACCTGATCGCCGCTGCGCCTGACAAGGCAGGCCCAGATCGAATTGGCCCCCTTCACCGGCGCGCCGGCGCCGGACCAGTCGACAATCAGGATGCGATCGAACAGGGCCATTATTTCTTCTTCTGCATCGACTTCGGACCAAGCGGATGGTCGGCATGCGGATAAGGCGCGTGATGATGGTCATGGCCATGATCATGCGCGTGCCCGTGAGCATGTGAATGGCTGTGGCCATGATCGTGATGGCCGTGGTCATGCGCGGCATGGGCATCGTGATGGTTGTGATCATGATGATGCGTGTGGCCATGATCATGGCCGCAGCCGCAATCCGGTCCGTGCTCATGCACGGCCTTTTTGCCGCTCGATGACGCATTCATCACCGCCTCGAGTTCCGCATCCGGCGCCGCATTCAGCAGATGACCGTATTTTCCACCCAGCAAGGTCGAGGCTCCGTAGTCGAAGGCCGGCTCAAGGGGAGCAGGCGCAGCATGGCTGTGCACCGGCGTCCACGGCAGGCCATGCTCGCGACAGAAATCCTCTTCGCGGCACGACGCATCGCAGTCACCGTGGCAGGGACAGTCTTCCATGCCGCCGCCGATGCCTTCGACATGGTGGTGATGGCTTTCCTGCGGCTGCCCGATATCGGCTTCGAAGCCCAGCACCTGTTCGCGGTATTTGCACATCTGGCAGTTCATCACCGCGGCACCCTCAAGGATCTCCTTGACCCGATCCTGGAAAGTATCAAGCACCAGCGGGTGGTCGTTGAGATAGCTCGCCTTGACGAACTGGATCTCCGGATGGCGGGCGGCAACCGCGTCGGTATAGCTGTAGATGCGCTTGACCAGCACACCGGTAAACAGGAAGTAGGGGAAGACGATGATGCGCTTGTAGCCAAGCTTGGCCGCATGGCTCAGGCCCGGCTCGACCAGCGGGAAGGTCACGCCAGAATAGCAGGTCTCGCCCCAGCCGAAGCCCATGCCTTCCCAGAGCATGCGCATGACCTTGGTCGCATTGGAATTGGCGTCGGGATCGGACGAACCGCGCCCGACCACCATCAGCAGTGTCTCATGTTTGTCGACGAACCCGAGTTCGGCATTGGCCTGATCGACCGCTTCCTGGATCCGGCCGCCGGCAGCGCGGATCATCTTCAGGTCGATGCCGAGTTCGCGGCCATAGTTGATCACCATGCCCGGGTTCTGCGCCTGATAGGTATTCAGCACCGAGGGGATGTCGTTCTTCGCGTGACCGGCGGCAAACAGCATGCCGGGCACGGCAAGCACCCGCGTGACGCCGGCGGCGCGCAGCCGGTCGAGGCCCTCCGCGATCACCGGATTGCAGAACTCCAGATAGCCGTATTCGACCGGCATGTCGGGATTGCGCGCCCTGAGTGCTTCGGCAATGATCGCGAACTCGCGCGCCGCGTTCTGGTTGCGGCTGCCATGGCCGCAGACCATGATTCCAAGTTTTTCAGCCATGAATTCCGGCCTCCCTGCTTCGTATTTTTCTCTATGTACGAAGCGCCAGAGCAGCGGTGAAACTACTCTATGGCCTTTGGGACAGCTCCGGAATTGGCCCCCTGATTGGGTCAGCCGCACCGGACTATTTCCAGCCTGTCGAACAGGCGCCGTCGCACATGGAATAGAGCTTTATCGAAGGTGGCTTTCGGGGTCAAACCGGTTTGCGCCGCTTCGTGTGGAAGATGCGCCAGTCCACTGTTGCGCAGGCCGCTCTGCGCGCAAAGTCAGCACATGCGGTTGCTCGCATTCAAGACTCGGTGCACAAGTCCTGTGCCCTTATCTACGCATCGCTTTCCATCCGCGTTGAGGACGTCTCCGCCTGTCCAGATGACCCCGCCCTTCCAGATGCTCCCCCTAACCTACGACATAGAGTGACCTGTGGCCGATCTCGCCTTCAACCTCCTTCTCCTGCTCTTCGTCGCAGCCTTCATCGCCGGATTTGTCGATTCCATCGCCGGTGGCGGCGGGCTGATCACCATCCCCGCCATGTTGATCGTCGGCATCCCGCCGCTGGAAACGCTCGGCACCAACAAGCTGCAATCGATGTTCGGCGCCGGTTCCGCGACGATCGCCTATGCTCGCAAGGGCCATGTCGACCTGAAGAGGCAACTGCCGATGGCGATCATGGCAGTGGCAGGCGGTGCGATCGGCGCCCTGATCGCAACCGTGGTGCCGGGAAGCGTGTTGCGGGCGCTGATGCCTTTCCTTCTGGTGGCGATCGCCCTCTACTTCGCCCTGAAGCCAAACCTGTCCGACGAAGATCGCCATCAGCGCATTACGCCGTTCGTCTTCGGCCTGACCTTCGTGCCGCTGATTGGCCTCTATGATGGCGTCTTCGGCCCCGGCACAGGCTCCTTCTTCATGCTCGCCTTCGTCTCGCTTGCCGGTTTTGGCGTGCTGAAGGCGACTGCGCATACCAAGCTGCTCAATCTCGGTTCCAATGTCGGCGCGTTCATCGTCTTCATGATCGGCGGCGTCGTGTTGTGGAAAATCGGCCTGATGATGGGCCTCGGCCAGTTCCTCGGCGCCCAGGTTGGCTCGCGCTTTGCCATGAAAAGCGGCGCAAAGCTGATCAAGCCGCTGTTGATCGTCACATGCGTGGCATTGGCGGTAAAACTGCTGCTTGACCCGACCAATCCGATCCGGGTGTGGATGGGGTTCTAGAGCACGGCCACCATGATCGTGCCGGCACCGATCATCGCGATGCCGGTCCAGGCGCCGAGGCTGAGCTTTTCACCGAGGAAGAGCACGGCAAAGACCGCGACGAAGACGATCGACAGCTTGTCGATCGGCGCCACGCGCGATGCATCGCCGAGCTTGAGTGCACGGTAGTAGAAAAGCCAGGAGGCGCCCGTTGCCAATCCTGACAGGCCAAGAAAGATCCAGGTCCTGGCCGAGATCGTCGATGGTGCCTGCCACTGACCGGTCGCCGCCACGATGCCGGTCAAGACGACGATGATCACAACAGTGCGGATCAGAGTCGCCAGATCGGAATTGACGCCCGCCACCCCGATCTTGCCGAAGATGGCGGTCAGCGCGGCAAAAATGGCCGAAAGAAACGCCCAAAACTGCCAGCTTTGTGTCATCAGAACTCCACGCCGATCTGCGCCTTGATGCCGGAGCGGAACGGGTGCTTGATCAGTTCCATCTCGGTGACCAGATCAGCGATCTCGATCAGTTCGTCCTTGGCGTTGCGGCCAGTGAGCACGACATGCGTCATCTCCGGCTTCTCGTTCGTCAGGAACTCGACCACCTCCGCAATGTCGATATAGTCGTAGCGGATGGCGATGTTGATCTCGTCGAGCAGGATCATCGAATGGGACGGATCGCGGATCAACTCCTTCGCCTTCTCCCAGGCAGCCTTCGCCATGGCGATGTCACGCGCCTTGTCCTGCGTCTCCCAGGTGAAACCTTCACCCATCGTGTGGAACTGGCAGAGATCGGAAAAATGCTTGAGGATCATGTCCCGTTCGCCGGTCGACATGGCACCCTTGATAAACTGCACGACCGCGCATTTCTTGCCGTGGGCGATATGGCGGAAGATCATCCCGAAGGCTGCAGACGACTTGCCCTTGCCCTTGCCGGTATGGACGATCACCAGGCCCTTTTCGCCGGTCTTAGTCGCCATGATCTTGTCGCGGGCAGCCTTCTTCTTGGCCATCTTCTCGGCGTGGCGGGCGAGATCTGCGTCGTTCGACATCGTCTCATCGGTCATGGTGCACTCCCAGAATTATCAAATGTTTTGACGAACCATATGCGCTGCGGCTGGCCGTCGATAGAAGGCAGCCTTCCGATTTCGGTAAAACCTTCGCGCAGGTAGAAGCGCGGCGCCTGAAAATCGAAGGTATCGAGATAAAGGCCAACGAAGCCCTTGGCCCGTGCCATGTCCTCGGCTCGAGACAGGAGCTTGGCGCCAACCCCGAGGTTGCGGGCATGCGCACTGACCGCAAGCAGCTTCACATGGAACCAGCCCTGCACCGCGGACCCGACCAGGCCACCCAGCAAACGTCCCTCGCCGTCTTCGGCGCGCACCTGCACGGTTTCGCCGTCGAACGGCTTTTCGAGCGCGCGCGCTGCCTCGTCGAGAATGGCAACGGTTGCGTCGTAAAATTCCTTGTCCTCACCCGCGATGACGCTGATCTGGATCGTATCGGTCATGCTCCACTCTCACCTTTGGGAAGATCGTCGACAATGTTGAGCCAGTCGACACGTTCGTTCCAATGCCAGTGCTCGCCGATGGCAACGGAAAGGCCGTCATCGAGGCTCGCGAAGTAAAAATCGATTTCGGACGGTCGCCGCTCGGTCTCGAACGACATCGGCGATCCGCAGTGACTGCAGAACCCGCGCCGCACGCCGGGCGACGACGCATAGAAACGCAGGCTGTCGCCGGCAAGCACCGCATCGGCACGCTCGACGGTGAAAAAACTCGTGACCGGCGACGAAGCCGCACGTCGGCAGCTTTCGCAGTGGCAGTGCCCGGCAGTACGCACAGTGCCCTGGACCTTGAAGCGCACCGCGCCACACAGGCAATGTCCGGACAGTTCAGTCATGGCTCACCTCTCTTCAAGCGATTTCCAGCAGAGAGAATTTGGCGGAATTGCTCTTCGGCGTCCACAAGCCGCGATCAATGGCCTCGATCAGCCGCTCCGACATTTCCCGCAGCGCCGGTGCATTCTTCTCGGCCATAAAGTCGCGCACCCGCTCGTCGAGCACAAAGGCCTGATAGACCGCCTCGAAATGATGATCGCGCACGGCACCCGTCGTTGCCGCGAAGGCGAACATATAGTCCACAGTCGCAGCAATCTCGAAGGCGCCCTTGTAACCGTGGCGCATTACGCCCTCGATCCATTTCGGATTGACCACGCGGGCGCGCACAACCCGGCCGATCTCCTCCTCCAGCGTGCGGATCACCGGCCTTTCCGGCCGCGAATGGTCATTGTGGTAGACCACCGGTCGCGCACCCGATACCGCTTCGATCGCCGCCGTCATGCCGCCTTCGAACTGGTAGTAGTCGTCGCTGTCGAGCAGGTCATGCTCGCGATTGTCCTGGTTCTGCACCACTGCCTGGACCGTGCGCAGCCGTTCCTCGAACAGCCCGCGCTCGGCCTTGCCCTCGGCGCCCGCGCCATAGGCATAACCGCCCCAGACCAGATAGGCCTCTGCCAGATCGCCGCGCTTTTCCCAGCCCTTTTCGTCGATCAAGGCCTGCAGGCCGGCGCCATAGGCACCCGGCTTGGAGCCGAACACGCGGTAGCCGGCGCGCCTGGATGCGGTCGCGGCATCGAGACCCTCGGCGACAAACTGCGCGGTATCGGCCCGCATGCGCGCGGCAATCGGATTGTCTCCCGCGTCCTCGTCAAGCGCACCGACCGCGCGGATCGCCTTGTCATAGAGCGCGATCTGTTCCGGGAAGGCATCGCGGAAGAAACCGGAAATGCGCAAGGTGACATCGACGCGCGGTCGACCGAGCAGCGCCTGCGGCAGGATCTCGTAGCCGGTCACCCGCCGCGAGGCCATGTCCCAGACCGGCTTGACCCCGATCAACGCCAGCGCCTGGGCGATGTCATCGCCGCCAGTGCGCATGTTCGACGTGCCCCAGGCGGTCAGCCCGAACGACACCGGCCATTCGCCATGGTCCTGCACATAGCGCTGGATCAGCAGTTCCGCCGAGGCCTTGCCGAGCTGGTAGGCAGCTGGCGTCGGCACGGCGCGACTGTCGACGGAGTAGAAATTTCGGCCCGTCGGCAGCACGTCGGGCCGCCCGCGCGTCGGAGCGCCGGACGGGCCCGGGGCGACGAAACGGCCATCGAGGCCTTTGAGCAGGCCGGCGATTTCGGCCGGGCCGGACCTGACGATCGAGGGCTTCAGGCGGGTTTCGATTTCGGCGAGGACCGCTTTTGTTTGGGTCCAGTCCGCCGGGCATGGGAGCTCGCCGGAGACGAGGGCAGCAGCGAGCAGTTCGATGCGCTCCACCGTGTCGCCTCTGGTCCGCCAGGGTTGATCGGTAAGGCGGGCGAGGATCTCCGGGCGTGGTCCGGTCCAGGGATCGGACATGATGCAATCGAGGGGATCGAATTTGGCATCGCTGCTTGCGTTAACCCCCTCTGTCCTGCCGGACATCTCCCCCTCAAGGGGGGAGATCGGCGTGTCGCCACCGCTCGATTTAAACGGAACCAATTCAAGTGGCGCTGCTGCTGCGACAGACCCAGTCGACGAACGAGGCGTTTCGGGTGTGGTGATCTCCCCCCATGTGGGGGAGATGCCCGGCAGGGCAGAGGGGGGTGAACCGGGAAACGAAATACCCGCCAGAGCATCCGCCGCAATCACCCGCTGCAGGCTCTGATCTCCGCCCTCGCCCAGTCCGCGCGGAACACGGGCGAGCGCCACCGTCAGGTCGGTCAGCAACCGTCCTTCCGGCGCAAGGCCGAAGATGTGCAGCCCGTCGCGGATCTGCATCTCCTTCAAGTCGCAGAGATAGGCATCGAGCTTTTCCAGCGCCGTCTCTTCAGCTTCCCCCTTTCCGATCCCGGCATCCTGGTCGAGCCCGATATCCGCGACCAGATCGAGGATCTGTTTCTTCAGCAACTTCAGCCGGCGGGGATCGCCGCCCGACGCTTCGTAATATTCGTCGACCAGTGCTTCCAGATCCTTTAGCGGGCCATAGCTTTCGGCCCGCGTCAAAGGCGGCGTCAGATGGTCGATGATCACCGCGGACGTGCGGCGCTTGGCTTGCGTTCCCTCGCCCGGATCATTGACGATGAACGGATAGAGATGCGGCAAGGGACCGAACACGGCTTCCGGATAGCAGCTCTCGCTGAGCGCAAGGGCCTTGCCCGGCAGCCATTCGAGATTGCCGTGTTTACCCATGTGGATCAGCGCGTGAGCGCAAAATTGTTTGCGCAGGAAGGCATAGAAAGCGAAATAGCCATGCGGCGGCACAAGGTCGGGCGAATGGTAGCTTTCCTTGGGATCGATATTGTAGCCGCGCGCCGGCTGGATGCCGACCATGACCCGACTAAAACGCATCAGCGGCAGCGCGAAAACGCCGTCGAGGTAAAACGGATCGTTCGCCGCATCGCCCCAGCGAGCGGTCACATCTTCTTGAATCTGTTTCGGAAGCGATTCAAAAAAGGCTTTGTAATCACTCAGTGAAATGACCTCACGGATGACGCGCCCATCATGTGCGGCATTGGTCGGCCCGGCCATCAGCGCCGTGATCAGCGCGTCGCCATCGGCCGGCAATTCGCCTACCCCGTAGCCGGCATCAGACAAGGCCCGCAGCACCTCGATCGTCCCGGCCGGTGTGTCGAGCCCGACGCCATTGCCGAGCCTGCCGTCGCGGTTCGGATAGTTCGCCAAGATCAGTGCGATATTGCGATCCTTCGCCGGCGTCGCGCGCAAAAGTGCCCAGTTCGCGGCGAGCCTGGCGACGAACGCCATCCGTCCTGGATCTGGTTCGTGGCTGACCAGATTGGTCTCGACCCGGTCATCGAAGCGCGCCGCCGACTTGAACGATACGGCTCGTGTCAGCACCCTTCCATCGACCTCCGGCAGCGAAACGCTCATGGCAAGATCGCGCGCCGATAGCCCCTGGCTCGACGTGTCCCAAGCCGTCCTCGGAGATGACGAAAAGATCGCCTGCAGCACCACCGCGCCCTGTTCGTCAAGAATGGTCGAGGGATTGTCCGATCCCGGCGCCGAGACGGCAAAGCCGGTGGTGTTGACCACGACGTCAGGCGGGGCCACGCCAAAGACTGCCCGCAGCGTTTCGACCGAGACCGGATCCTTGAGACTCGAAACGAAAACCGGCAGCGGCGTGAGCCCCTGTGCCTGGAGCGTGCCGATCATGGCCTCCACCGGCGCGGTTTCGCCGCTCTGGACGAGCGCGCGGTAGAAGCAGATGGCGGCGATATCGCCATTGGCGGCAGCCAGCTGCCGCCATTCCTCCACACCGATCGCGCCCCTGCCCGGCCACCAGATCCCGGCTTTCAGCAAGGGCCGTGCCGGCTCCGGCTTGTCGGCATTCGACAGCAACGCCTCGGCATAGGCGACGAAATGCGCCGTGTTGCGGTCGCCACCCTCGGTCAGGTAGGTCCAGAGCGCCGAACGATCGGCATCGGTACACAGGCTGAAAGGATCGAGCCCGGTATCCCGCTTGTCATCACCGGGCAGCGTGACGATCAGCGCACCCTTTGCCCGCGCAGCCGCCGTCAGCGCTTCCAGCGCATAGTGGAAATAGCTTGCACCACCCAGTGCCCGGACGATGATCAGTTTTGCATGACGCGCCGTGCGTTCGACATAGGTATCGACCGACATCGGATGCTTGAGCGCCATCAGGCTGGCAAGACGCCAGCGTAGCCCGGACCCTGCCGCCGCGACGGCCGCAGCCACCGCCGACAGTTCGGTGTCGGCAGCCGACAGAAAAAGGATTTCGCCAGGCGACTGCCCAAGGTCGATCGCCTCGTCTCCGTCGGTAATCGAGCCTTTCTGGGCGAGAAGAAGATGCATGGATCAGCCAGCCGCCCCCTGAACGGCTTCGACAACTGCGCCAAAATCCCATTCATGCAGGCCGATGACGACAAGCCGGGTCTCGCGCTTCTCGCTCGACGTCCAGGGCCGATCGAAATAGGTGTCGATGCGCGTACCCACAGCCTGGATGACCAGACGCATCGGCTTGCCGGGCACGTCGATGAAGCCCTTGAGGCGCAGGATGTCATGGCTCTCGATCACCGGCTTCAGCCGATCGATGAAGGCGGCAGGATCGGCAATCGCGCCGAGCTTCAGGACGAAGCTTTCAAACTCGTCATGGTCATGATGATGGTCATGCGCAGCACCGCTTTCATGCAGCGCCTCATGCTCCAGCTCGTGATGCGACTTGCGATTGTCGATATCGTCTTCGGTGCCGGCACCGATGCCCAGCAGCACCAGCGACGAGACTTCGCCATTGCGCGCTTCGACCATGGCCGGCTTGCGATGGGTGCGACCTGTGACTTCGGCACGCACGGCAGCGATACCGGCGGCATCGAGCAGATCGGTCTTGTTGAGCACGATCAGGTCGGCACAGGTGAGCTGGTCCTCGAACAGCTCCTCAATCGGGCTTTCGTGATCGAGGCTCGCGTCTTCGGCGCGTGCGGCATCGACCTTGTCATGGTCATCGGCGAAACGACCGGCTGCAACGGCTGCGCTGTCGACGACGGTGATAACGCCATCAACCGTGACGCGGGTGCGGATATCCGGCCAGTTGAAGGCCGCGACCAGCGGCTGAGGCAACGCAAGGCCGGATGTCTCGATGACGATGTGATCGGGTTTCACGTCGCGTTCCAGGAGCTTTTGCATCGTCGGAATGAAATCGTCGGCGACCGTGCAGCAGATGCAGCCATTTGTCAGCTCGATGATATCGTCTTCGGTACAATTGTCGGCACCGCAGCCCTTCAAAACATCGCCGTCGACACCAAGATCGCCAAATTCATTGATGATCAGCGCGATCTTCTTGCCACCCGCATTCATCAGCATGTTGCGGATGATCGTGGTCTTGCCGGCGCCGAGGAAGCCGGTAATCACGGTGGCGGGAATTTTCTGCTGCAACATTGTTCAACCCTTCATTTTCAGCGGCAAACCTGCCGCGACGAAATACACTTCCGCAGCCTTTGCTGCGATGAGCTGGTGCAGTCGGCCGGCATGGTCGCGAAACGCGCGCGCCATCCCGTTCTCCGGCACGATGCCGAGACCGACTTCATTGGAAACAAGCACGATCCGGGCTTTCAGTGACGGCAAAAGATCCGCGAGTGCGGCGCTCTCAGCGGCCACATCTCTCCCGTCCTCCATCATCAGATTGGTGACCCAGAGCGTCAGGCAATCGACCAGCACCACGCGACCGGGATCGTCGATCTGGACCAGTGCTCCGACGAGGTCAAGCGGCTCCTCATGCGTTGTCCAGCCATGGCTGGCGCGATCCTGCTTGTGACATTCGATCCGCGTGCTCATCTCGTCGTCCCAGGCACGGCCGGTCGCGAGGTAATTAAGCGCAAGGCCGCTGTCGCGGCAGATCTGTTCGGCAAAGCGCGACTTGCCGGAACGGGCGCCGCCGAGAACAAAAACTGAGGAATGAACGGACTGCATCATTCAGCCCTGCTCCGCAAGATGGGAGCTGGAGAAAGGCATGACCGGCAAAATGCCGTCGCCAAGCAGGCCGGACCGGACCGAATCCCGAACCGGATGCACCGCCCTGCGCGACCATGAGGTCGCGCCAAAATCAAACGTCGCCACGACAACCTCCGTGCTGGCGTCGGGGATCTCTCCCCATAAATTGGGCATCAAAGGCCCGTCACGGACGGCAGGTCTCCTGGCTCACAGCTGCCGGCGAAAACGCCAACGGATCTCCCTCACCTTCCCAGGGCTTTATGGCAGTCGCGAAAAGGCGGACGATTCGTAGATAAAGAGGCGTCCCACCCCGGCTGATCGCGCTGCCACCCCAGTGGTTTTTCCGGCTCAAGACGTCCGGCATCGATCACACCCTGCGATCCGTCATGCCTTCGGCACTAAAACCGGATGGAAGACCCTCACTGCTCTACAGTCGCGGGGTCGGCTGCGTTTGGCAGTCCCTGCCTGGGTCCCTGCCTCCGCATTCCCTTTTGCTTTCCAGGCCACACTTCCGCAGCCCGAAAACCATCCGGTTCAAAGGATTAGGCGGTGCCTCGCGGCAAGTCAATCGAGACCGGTGACGCATCAACGGCAATTGCCGGAAATCATGATCTGGAAATCAGGATTTGCTGCCGGGGATTTACCATCAGGGCTTCGGTGTCAGGCACTCGGCATCCGTTGCCGGATCGCAGGCTCCGTCAAGCCGCACGGAACCGCTGGCACCCTGCTCTACCGGTCCCCCTTGCGCCGGCGCACCCTTGGTCCTCGCCTTTGCCGGCTGCACCACCGGAGCCACAATCACGGGCGCGACGATTTCGGCCGGAACGGGAGCCGGGGTTGCTTGCACAACAGGCAGGGGCTTGACCACCGCAATCGGGGCTGCGGCACGCATCGGCGGCGGTGTGACCGTAGCCGCCACGGCAGGTGCGGGATCGCTTGCGAACCGTGTCGACATCGTCTTCGGCGGCCGCACGGTCCTGATCCTCGGCACGGTCAGCGAAAAAGCAAAGCGGATCCGGGCGGCTACCTCTTCGGCCAGCGGCTCGCGACCGAAGCGCGGATCATTGGTCGGGCTGCTGACGGTGAAGGTCCCGGCGGCAACGGGCTCGCCCGTCTCGATTGATGCTGCCGTGACGGTAAAGCGCACTTGCTCGAAATAGCGCCGTGCATTCAGCCCGGTTCCGAACTTGTCGATCTTGACGAGCAGTACGACGCGCTCGGCACCCGGCGGCGGCCGTGTCGAGGAAATCGCCGCCGCAACGCGCCGGTCGATGCCCTTGATCAGTTCCAGCGGAACACTGGCGTCGGCCATAACGGTCACGTCGCGGACATAATAGACTAGAGGTCGATGAATACGGTTTCCCCCGGACTGGGAACAGGCGGACAACACGAGGAGGAGCCCGAGCGCAAAAGCGATGCGAAAACTGCGAGCAACCATCTGGACAACCCCGACGCGGTGATTCTAACACGCTCCGAGCATTCGTCGATTATGGTTAGCCGTTGGTTAATCCTGACTATGGAGGGCAGCAAACAACGACGCAGCAGCGGCGATTTCACCGTAGCGCGCTTCGCGACGCGCCTCTGCCTCTTCATCGCTCCCCCAATGCTCGATCGTCCAGTCTTCATCGAGATGGGCAAGGCTCCATACGGCATCCAGATCGAAGGCACCATCGGCGAAGGCAAGCGCCAGGATCGAGGAACCGGCAAGCGTGGTCACCACATGCAGGCACGACAGCCGGAAGGCTTCGCGGTAGCGCTCGAGAGACGCCGCATAGGCTTGAAGCGCCTGGGCCGGCTGCTCCTGATGGATCACACCCTCGGCCAGGATGAACCGGGCCTGGTGTGCTTCTGCCACCCAAGCCAGAACCGGATCCCAGCGGCAGGCCTGACGGTCGACAAGCTCCTGCGGACTATCGGCGCGGTAGCACAGCAGGTCGTTGCCGGCAAAACGAACGATCTCGTCGAAGACCTCGGATAGGTTCAGGCTGACGGCGTCGATCGCGGTATTGGCAAGTTTGGTGACCGGCATCGTACCTGGATCGATAACCTGATCCTGGAATGCCCATTCGGCCGCCACCAGTTCGGCGGCCTCGCGCGTTGGCAAACACAGCGTGTTCTTGGCCGGTGTCTTCACCGGTTTGCCATCGAGATGGATCGCAAATCCGTCCCCGTCGGCAGCAATCGATACGATCGTATAGAAGCGCTTCGGCAGCGGTCGCTTCATTTGGATCTGGGCGCGGCGCACCGGATCGGCATCGCTGTGTTCGGGGATGAACGTGCCGGAAATATTACTGAGCTCGTCACGCATCAAAAGGCCCTTCAGTGGATATAGGCGAGAAGATCGGCCGGTTGGTCGACAACGGCGTCGGCGCCAGCCTTCCAGAGGTCTTCGACAGATGCATAACCCCAGGAGACGCCGATCGCAGTCGCGCCGGCAGCCTTGGCCATCTGCATGTCGAAGACGGCATCGCCGATGACGATCGTCTCAGACGGCGCAATTCCCGATTCGTCACAGCATTCCGTCACCATGGCCGGATGCGGCTTCGACGGGCAGTCGTCGGCCGTGCGGCAGAACTGGAAATGCGGGGCAAAGCCGTGGCCTTCCAGAACCATTGCCAGCCCACGCCGCGACTTTCCCGTCACCGAACCCAACACCACATCCTCGCGCGCCGCCAGCGTGTCGATCACGCCACGGATACCGTCGAACAAGGGCTCTTCAAAGCCGCTATCGCGACGGACTTCGCCGAAGATCGACTTGTAGTAAGTCGCCATTGCCACAGCCTCGTCATCTGCATGCGGCTTGCCATCCATGCGGGCAATGGCAATATCGAGCGTCAGACCGATGATCGCCTTGGTCTCGGCAACGTCCGGTTCGCGCTTGCCGAAATGCAGGAACGTCCGGCGCATCACCTCGTGGATCAACCCGACGCTGTCGACCAGCGTGCCGTCGCAATCGAACAGAACCAGCTTCATTCCTGGTCTTCCCGCTCACCCGACGCCATGTCAAAACCGAACAGGTTCCAGGTCTGCACCATATGCGGCGGCAGAGGCGCCGTCACCTTCAGGCGTCCGCCATCCGGATGCGGGATGTCGATGTGCCGGGCATGCAGATGCAGGCGCTTCTGCACACCGCCGGGGAAGTCCCAATTGTGATCTTCGTCGAAATATTTCGGGTCGCCGATGATCGGATGCCCCATATACAGGGCGTGCACACGCAGCTGGTGAGTACGGCCGGTATAGGGCTCCATTTCCAGCCAGGCGAAGGTATGGGCGGCCGTCTCCAGCACGCGGTAGTAGGAGATCGCGTGATCGGCACCGTCCTCGCCATGTTTGCAGACGCGCATGCGGTCACCCTCGTCCGTCTGGTCCTTGACCAGCCAAGTCGAGATCTTGTCGCTCTGCTTGCGCGGCACACCCTTGACCAAAGCCCAATAGGTCTTCTTGGTGTCGCGTTCGCGGAATGCGGCAGTCAGCTTCTGCGCCGCGCCACGGGTCTTGGCCACCACCAGAACACCGGACGTGTCGCGGTCGAGACGATGGACAAGGCGTGGCTTCTCACCCTTCTTGCTGGTCCAGGCTTCGAGCATCTTGTCGATATGGCGCACCAGGCCGGAACCGCCCTGCACGGCAAGGCCTGCCGGCTTGTTCAGGACGATGACCTTTTCGTCTTCATGCAGCAGCATGCGCGACAGGAGCTCGCCGTCTTCGGAATGCTTGAGATCGTGCGAGCCGATCGGGCCGGACTTGACCTTCAGGTCGACGTCGAGCGGCGGAATGCGAACCACCTGCCCCGGCTGAACGCGTGCATCGGTCTTCACCCGGCCGCCATCGACACGCACCTGGCCGGAGCGCAGAAGTTTCTGCAACGGGCCGAAGCCAAGCCCCGGGAAATGCACCTTGAACCAACGGTCCAGGCGCATGCCGGCCTCGTCGGCTGCCACGGTGATATGTTCGATGCCTGCCATGATATTCAGAACTTTCTTTGTCACCACAGGCCCTGCCTGCGCCTTTTTATGTGCGCTTTAGAGCATTTCGCCGCAATATGGAAACAGGAAAACCGATTAGCCGAAGCTGCGCGCCAGGCCAAGGCCCAGCAGTGCTGCTCCGATCGACAGTGCGACACTGGCAGCAATATAGACAAACGGCATCACCATGGCACCCCGCTCTGCCAGCACAATGGCGTCCAGCGTAAACGCCGAGAACGTGGTGAACCCGCCCAGAACGCCGGTAATCAGCAGCAGTCGCAAGGCCTCCGAAGCGCCGAAGCGCGCCATGATCACATGCGACAGAAGGCCGATCGCAAAAGAACCGACGATATTGACCGTCAACGTCCCCCAGGGGAAGTTTGGCCCCATCAGCCGGAGCGCTGCCATACCGGTCAGATAGCGCAAAACAGACCCGATGGCGCCGCCAAGCGCAACCAACACCATATGATACATCGACAACTCCAGGCGTCTTAGAGAGCCGCCCGGATTATCGGACCCACAAGGTCACTGGACGGCCGCTTTCAGAAATTCTGTAGTGAACGTAGCAAGCGCAGTCCAGTCGGTAAATTCAGGGTCCTGACTGACATCTGTCGATGCCCCCTCGCGCGCAGCCATACGTCGCATCATCCAGCGCTTGAAGAAATCATACTCGCTGTAGCGCAGCGCTCCGGCCGCATGATGCACCATGCCGGGCCGCCACTGCGTTTGCACAAACAGGCTGTCTGCGAAATCCTGCGCCTCCTGCCGCTCGTCCTCCAGCTCGCTTCGGATCAACAGCGAAACAGAGACAAAGGCCGTCGGGACCGATTTCAGCCAATCGGCCTCGCGACTGACGAACGCGACAAAGGGGTCCGGGTAACGGCCGGAATGCACCGGCGCGCAAAGGATCGCAGCCTGGGGATGATCAACCCCATATTCGACCATCTCCCCGACATTGAACAACAAGGCGCGGTCACCATGCTTTTCAATCTCCGCGGCGACCGCCTCCGCGATCTTGCGCGTCTGTCCCTCTATGCTGACATAACCGACCAGAACAATCATTCCACCCTCCCGCCTGCGCCAGATGGGGCGCCATATTGATGATTGCCCTTCTACCAGACCGGCGCGCCGCACCTGTTGATCTAACACAAATACGGTCATTTCGGTGCATAAAGCGCGGGGAACTCAACCCGCGGCATTTTATTAAAAACACATCATTCGATTTAAAGATGCAGAGATATCCATGCTTTATGATCAAGTAGTGAAGTAATATCTGGATGTAACCCATGACACAGGTCGTGACAGTTTCTGCTACCACCGCCGCCTATGCGATGGAGCCGATCAAGCCGCAGCAGCGGGTGAGCGGTTCAAGCCATGCGGAGGAAACTACCCGCCTTCTCGCCGAAAAAGCGGCTAAAGGCGAAGACTTCAAGCTGAGGGCAATGGTCAGCATTGTCCAACCACCAGCGCTTGCGCTCTATTTTCTGACGGCTAACCAACAGAAACTGGAACAGGCAACGCTGAAGGAAACAATCTCGGCTTATCGGAGTTCGGTCGCCTGACCGGAACTCTGTTCTGCCCAATTGCAAAACCGCGGCCAATGACTGGCCGCGGTTTGCTTTTTGAGGGATCTGCCTAGGTGAGGCTGGCCTTTCAGCTCAGTTGGATCTGGCCGGGCCGATTGGCAGAACAACATCGACATTGCCCGCCTTCTGAAATGTCAGCGTCACCGGAACCGTCGCACCGTCGCGGAAAGGCTCGCTGATCTTGAAGAACATCAGATGCAGACCGCCGGGCTTCAACTCCACCGACTGACCGGCGGGGATGGTGATCCCGTCCGGCAACTGTCGCATCTTCATCACGTCATTGACCATTGCCATTTCGTGCAACTGAACCTCACCGGCATTGGGCGACGTCGCGGCAATCAGCACGTCGTCTTCGGCACCCTTGTTGGTGATGGTGATAAAGCCGCCACCAACCGGCTGGCCCGGCAACATCGCCTTGGTGAAACCGCCCGACAATTCCAGGTCACCGAGGGTCACCACATCGAAACCACCCGGATTGACGGCAGCGGCATGATCGCCATGCCCCGCATGCGCATCGTGCCCGGCATGGGCACCCGTTGCCGGCGCGCCATGGCCGGCATGCTCATCCGCACCCGCGGCGGCGGCAATCTTCAAAACAGGCGCCGGGCTCTTCAGATCATGCGGATCCTGACCGGCTGCGGCGATATCGGTCCAGGCAACCGTGGCATCCGCCCCGCACACTTGAATGGTCGGGAAAGCCAGACCGGTCTCCGGATCAGCGGCAGCCACCTTTCCGTAGATCGTGAACGTGTCGTAGAATTCATCCGGCAGATTGCCGTTCTTGAAGCGGATCTCGACCGGACCGGATGTCACCGCCTTGCCGTGATTGTCATAGGAATTCTGATAGTCGCCAGAGATGACTTCGATTTCCCAGCCGGCCTTGGGCTGTGGCTTGGCCGAAATGAAGCCTTCCGGCAGCTTGATCTGCACTTCATTCGTCGCCTTGCCATCACAGCCATGCGGCACCTGCAGGGTGGCTGCGACATAGGAGCCGACTGCAACCGGAGCATTGGCGAAACTGGCGTGCGCGAAGGCTGCGCCGGTCGAAACGAGCGCAACGAGCGCTGTTGTGGCGATAAGCTTGGTGTTCATGGTGCGTCTCCTGGCCACGGCCCGTCTTTTGCGGCGCACGCGGCATGTCATCTGATCAAAAGTCGGCCGAAAATAGGATCAGGCGGAGACAGGTGGCCCACGCGACCGTGGCCTTTCGATGGGCTCGAAGACAAAACAGGACGCCGTATTCTCCAGCCTCGCCACCAGGCTCGGAAAGGCAGTAACTAGCCAATGATAGGGACCGGGCGTGGGCAACAGAGCCGTGGAGGCCAGCCGGCAGACGTCGCAGCCGGTGCCGCCAATAGCATGCTTGACCGCCGTATCGCTGACACAGAGATCGGCAAAACTGCCATCCGGCAGTTGATAGGACGCAGACAGAAAGGGCGACGCCATTGCCTGGGGCGGCTTGTGAGCAAAGCCCAGCGACAGGAAGACCATGGCGCAGAAAATGCGCAGGATCCTTGCCATAGGCTGTGACTTCGTCTTCATCGTCGTCCTCGTGTCGACGACTGCTTTACCGCGCCGTTTCCCCGAAGCCAAGCGACGAGATGCCGCGCGCCTACGGAAACGCTGTACTGCTTGCGCCAGCGCAATCATGACGTTCCACGACAAATATTTTCTCGAACGCGACACATCCTCTTGCCAAGTCACCCTCCAGCCGGATAATGCCACCACCACGACCTTGTTGGGAGAAGCCGGTTCGATCCGGTGCCGAAGGAGCAACCGCCCCGGAAACTCTCAGGCAAAAGGACCACAAGGCGTCGACTGGACTCTGGAGAGAGGTCTGTTTCCAAAGCAGATCGCGCCGAAGGGATAACAATCTCAGGCACAAGGACAGAGGGGGCTCATGACACCGGCACAACCGTGCCTAGACTTGAGCAAGCGCGAGCGCGCGACACCGGAGACGCCCTGTGGACGATCACACCGCCCTGAAACGCACCCCCCTCTACGATCTCCACCTGTCGCTTGGCGGCAAGATGGTCCCGTTTGCCGGTTATGACATGCCGGTGCAATATCCGGCCGGCGTGCTGAAGGAACATCTTTTCACCCGCTCCGATGCCGGATTGTTCGATGTCTCGCATATGGGACAGGTCCTCCTGACGCCGAAGTCCGGCAAGGTCGAGGATGCAGCCCTTGCACTCGAAACCCTGGTGCCGGTCGATATTCTCGGCCTCAAGCCCGGCCGCCAGCGCTATGGCTTTTTCACCAACGACAGTGGCGGCATACTCGACGACCTGATGATCACCAATCGCGGCGACCATCTGCTCGTCGTCGTCAACGCCGCCTGCAAGGACGCGGATGTCGCCCATATGAAGGCGCATCTGTCCGACACCTGCACGGTCGAACTGCTCGATGACCGCGCGCTGCTGGCCCTGCAGGGACCGCGCGCCGAATCGGTCCTCGGTGAACTCTGGGCCGGCGTCTCCGGCATGAAGTTCATGGATGTCCGCGAAATCCCGTTGCTGGACGTCGACTGTATCGTGTCACGCTCGGGCTATTCCGGCGAAGACGGTTTCGAGATCTCCGTTCCCAACCACAAGGCGGTCGCTCTCGCCAAGGCACTCCTGTCGCATCCGCATTGCGCCCCGATCGGCCTTGGCGCCCGCGATAGTTTGCGTCTCGAAGCGGGCCTCTGCCTTTATGGCAACGACATCGACACCACCACGACCCCGATGGAAGGCGCCATCGAATGGGGCATCCAGAAGGTGCGCCGCAAGGGCGGCGCCCGTCAGGGCGGTTTCCCGGGGGCAGACCGCATCATCGGCGAACTGGAAAATGGCGTATCCCGCCGCCGTGTCGGCCTGAAACCCGAAGGCAAGGCACCGGTGCGCACCCATGTGAAGCTCTTTGCCGATGCCGAAGGCAGGACCGAGATCGGCGAAGTCGCCTCCGGTACCTTTGGCCCGACCGTCGAAGGCCCCGTCGCCATGGCCATGCTGCCGATTCCCCATACCGCAGCCGGCACGCGGATCTTTGCCGAGGTGCGTGGCAAGTATCTGCCACTGACGGTGGCGGACCTGCCTTTTGTTACGCCGACCTACAAGCGGTGAGACGACGAATTGCTGGACAGCCCCTCATCCGGCTGCCGCCACTTTCTCCCCGTGAACAGGGAGAAGGCCAATGCGGCCGCCGTTCTGCTCCCTTCGCCCTGCTTGCGGGGAGAAGGTCCCAGCAGGGGGATGAGGGGCACGCTCAGCGCATAGATTTTGAACAAAACACACGAGAGGAACGAACCATGCTGAAATTTACCGCTGAACACGAATGGCTGAAGATCGAAGACGGCATCGCAACCGTCGGCATCACGACCCATGCCGCCGGCCAGCTCGGCGATCTGGTCTTTGTCGAACTGCCGGAAGAAGGCGCCACCTTCGACAAGGACGCCGTTGCGGCGACCGTCGAAAGCGTCAAGGCCGCCTCGGACGTCTATTGCCCGCTTGCCGGCGAAATCACAGCCTTCAACCAGGCCATCGTCGATGACCCGTCGCTGGTCAATTCCGATGCCGAAGGTGCGGCCTGGTTCTTCAAGCTCAAGCTCGCCAACCCGGCTGATGCCGATGCCCTGCTTGACGAAGCAGCCTACAAGGAGCTGATCGCCTGATGACGACCTCGACTGAATTCCAGTTCACCGACTACGATCCTTACGATTTCGCCAATCGCCGCCATATCGGCCCCTCACCGGCTGAAATGCAGGAAATGCTGAAGATCGTCGGCTATCCGACGCTTGATGCCTTGATTGATGCCACCGTCCCGTCGTCGATCCGCCAGCAGGTGCCGCTCACCTGGGGCAAGGCAATGACCGAGCGCGAGGCGCTCGACAAGCTGCGCGAGACCGCCAACAAGAACCAGGCGCTGACCTCGCTGATCGGTCAGGGCTATTACGGCACGATCACGCCACCGGTGATCCAGCGCAACATCCTGGAGAACCCGGCCTGGTACACGGCTTACACGCCCTATCAGCCGGAAATCAGCCAGGGTCGCCTCGAGGCGCTTCTGAACTTCCAGACCATGGTCTGCGACCTGACCGGCTTGGACGTGGCGAACGCCTCGCTGCTTGATGAAGCGACGGCTGCAGCCGAAGCCATGGCGCTCTGCCAGCGCAGCGCCAAGACCAAGGCGACCGCGTTCTTCGTCGATGAAAACTGCCATCCGCAGACCATCGCCGTCATCCAGACCCGCGCCGAACCGCTCGGCTGGACGGTCATCGTCGGCAATCCCTTCACCGATCTCGACCCGGTCGATGTCTTCGGCGCGATCTTCCAGTATCCCGGCACCAACGGCCAGGTCAGCGATTTCTCCGGCCTGATTGCGCGCCTGCACCAGACCGGTGCGCTGGCCGCCGTTGCCGCCGATCCCCTGGCGCTGCTGCTGTTGAAGTCGCCGGGCGAAATGGGCGCCGACATCGCCATCGGCTCGACCCAGCGCTTCGGCGTACCGGTCGGCTATGGCGGCCCGCATGCGGCCTATATGGCGGTCAAGGATGCGATCAAGCGCTCGATGCCCGGCCGTCTCGTTGGCGTGTCGGTTGATGCGCGGGGCAATCGCGCCTACCGTCTCAGCCTGCAGACCCGCGAGCAGCATATCCGCCGCGAAAAAGCCACGTCGAACATCTGCACGGCGCAGGTCCTGCTCGCCGTCATGGCCTCGATGTATGCCGTCTTCCATGGTCCGCAGGGCCTGAAGGCCATCGCCCAGCAGGTCCACCAGAAGACCGTTCTGCTCGCCAAGGGCCTGGAAAAGCTTGGCTACAAGGTCGAGCCGGAGACCTTCTTCGACACGATCACCGTCGAGGTCGGCCATATGCAGGGCCTGATCCTGCGTGCGGCGGTCGCCGAAGGCGTCAACCTGCGCAAGGTCGGCGAAACCCGGATCGGCATCGCGCTCGACGAACGCACCCGCCCTGCCGTTCTGGAGGCCGTCTGGCGCGCCTTTGGCGGCAAGTTCGAAGTCGACGATTTCAAGCCGGATTACCGGCTGCCGAAGGATCTGCTGCGCACCAGCGAATACCTGACGCATCCGATCTTCCACATGAACCGCGCCGAAAGCGAGATGACCCGCTACATCCGCCGTCTGTCGGATCGCGATCTGGCGCTCGACCGGGCGATGATCCCGCTCGGCTCGTGCACGATGAAACTCAATGCGACAGCCGAAATGCTGCCGATCACCTGGCCGGAATTCTCCGACATCCATCCCTTCGCCCCGGCTGACCAGACGCTCGGCTACAAGGAGATGATCGATGACCTGTCGGAAAAGCTCTGCGCCGTTACCGGCTATGATGCGATTTCTATGCAGCCGAATTCTGGCGCGCAGGGCGAATATGCCGGCCTCCTGACGATCCGCAACTACCACCTCGCCCGTGGTGATGCGCATCGCACCGTCTGCCTGATCCCGACATCCGCCCATGGCACAAACCCGGCCTCGGCCCAGATGGCCGGCATGCTGGTCGTCCCGGTGAAATCCAAGGAAAACGGCGACGTCGACCTCGACGATTTCCGCGCCAAGGCACAGCATCATGCGGCCAACCTCTCCTGCTGCATGATCACCTATCCCTCGACGCACGGCGTGTTCGAGGAAACAGTGCGCGAGATCTGCGAGATCACCCACAGCCAAGGCGGCCAGGTCTATCTCGATGGCGCCAACATGAATGCCATGGTCGGCGTTTCACGCCCGGGTGACATCGGCTCGGACGTATTGCACCTCAACCTGCACAAGACCTTCTGCATCCCGCATGGCGGTGGTGGTCCCGGCATGGGCCCCATCGGCGTCAAGGCACATCTGGCGCCCTACCTGCCGGGCCATGTCTCGACCGACGGCCGTCCGGGTGCGGTCTCGGCCGGACCGTATGGTTCGCCGTCGATCCTGCCGATCAGCTGGTCCTACTGCCTGATGATGGGTGGCGAAGGTCTGACCCAGGCGACCAAGGTGGCGATCCTCAACGCCAACTACATCGCAGCAAGGCTGACCGGCGCCTATGACGTGCTCTACACGTCGGCGAGCGGTCGCGTGGCGCATGAATGCATCATCGACACCCGTCCGCTGAACGTGTCGGCCGGCGTCAGCGTCGACGATGTCGCCAAGCGCCTGATCGATTGCGGCTTCCACGCGCCGACCATGAGCTGGCCGGTGGCCGGAACGCTGATGATCGAGCCGACGGAATCCGAGACCAAGGCGGAAATCGACCGTTTCTGCGAGGCAATGCTGGCGATCCGCGAGGAAGCCCGCGCCATCGAGGACGGCCGGATGGACAAGACCAACAACCCGCTGAAGAACGCCCCGCACACGGTGGAAGACCTCGTCGGCGAATGGACACGTCCCTACAGCCGCGAACAGGCCTGCTACCCGCCCGGCGCGTTCAGGGTCGACAAGTACTGGTCCTCGGTCAACCGCGTCGACAATGTCTATGGCGACCGCAACCTCGTCTGCACCTGCCCTCCTATGGAGGACTATGCCGAAGCGGCCGAATAAATTCGGACAAAACACTGGCCATCGCGTCACGGATGCCTCTTGAGGCAAACTCGTCGCGATGGCCGCCAAGGAAAGACACGGCACCAAGCATATCGGCACCCAACCGAGGCCGATTTTTCAGTTCTAGAGATTCATGCCGGTGTTTTCTCTGCAGGATGCTGGGTTAAGTGGTGGGGGCGATTGCAACCTCCACCATTTCAAGGCTGACTGATCGCCAACCATGGCTCGCCAGCCGGTAGTTTACCTTCACTTGACCTCGCTTTCCGAATCCCGCAACAGTCCTGACCGGATGCAGGCCAAGATCACCAAGCGAGGTAGTGAAGTGTCGTTAAGAGAAACATTTTTTCAACTTGGAACACTTTGCGACAAGTTCGAGCATTACCTTCCGCTGTACGAAAAGTGGTTCGGAAAGTTCGTAAATCGCGCCCCGCGGATTCTGGAAGTTGGCGTGCAGTTCGGCGGCAGCGCCGAGATGTGGTACAAGTATTTCGGCGCAGAGACGGAGATCGTCGGCATCGATATCGCACCGCGCAGTGCCGGCACCAGCTTCCTGAAAGTCATTCAGGGCGACCAGGGCAGCACGGCGTTCTGGGACGATATTGCCCGGACCTACGGCGAAGGCTATTTCGACATCATCATCGATGACGGAAGCCATGACAACGTCCACCAGATCGTTACGCTGCAGAAGACCTATGGCTTGCTGCGCGATGGCGGCGTCTACTGGTGCGAGGACGTGCACACCAGCTACTACAAGAATGTTCGGGTTCAGGGCGGCGGTTTGCGCAATCCCGAAAGCTTCATCGAATTCTCCAAGCAGATCATCGATGTGATCAACGAGAAGCACACGAAATTCGCCATCGGCGTCGGCAAGACACCGGCAGGCCCGCATGTCGACCCGCAACTTCTTTCGCTGTTTCGCAAGGTCCAGGGCGTGCATTTCTACGACAGCATTGTCGTCCTTGAAAAGGGCGAGCCGCTCAAGTTCAACCGGATCAATTCCGCGCCGAACATGGCCTACAACAGAATAGACAATCCACAGGCAGAAGAGTTCACGCTGGACTAAAATCCGACGTTCCTCGTCTGTGATCAGAATGTATAGGGCGCCATCGCCTCCGATGGCGCTCTTTTTCTGCGCATTGACAGGTTTCGCAATGATGCGCGGGGCCGACGCCGGTATAGACGTCACGATGGCCTCGGCTTTGCTGAAACGCCCCTCGTCTTCCACAGGGCCCAACTGCGGATCGGCGTGCTTCGACTGGCATTGCGATTGCGGTCTGTCGCCCATCAGGACCAGTTATACGCAAGTTTCAGACAGCATTACTGTCCTCATCGAGATTCGTATGAGGTTATCATGGCTCTTGCCGCCGAAATGCCAATGCCGCCGCTGACCGTCGAGTGGCTCACGACGCGCACCTTCGATTTTCGCGCCGAGCCAAAGGGACAGACGATCAGCGACAGGCTGGTATTTCATCCGAATGGTTTCATCGTCGGCTACAATCATCCCAACGAAGCCTATTGGGATCTCGACGGCAACGACGTGTTGATCATCGACCTTCAGGGCATGACCACATGCCGGTTGTCGTTCATCGCCAACAGCGGCGGCACGCCCTGCCTCGCAGGCAATTTCATCAGCCCGTGGGACAACTACGCGACCACGGCCACCCGGCATATCCTGACGCCGAACTCTTCCGACCTGCACACCCATATCCAGAGCTTCGACCTGTTCGACACCCTGGTGGCGCGCCGTTGTTTCGGGCCTCTAGAAATCTTCCGGCGGGTCGAGGAAAAAAGCGGTGTCGCCAATTTTGCCGCCCGCCGCCACCTTGTCGAGATGAGCATGTTCGGGCGCCGCAACTATGGCCTCGACGACATCTATGATCTGCTGATCCAGGAAAAGACGCTGACCAACAGCCAAGCCAAGATGGTCAAGCTGATGGAACTAGACGAGGAATGGGACAACCTGTTCCCGATGAGACAGGTAACCGCATTCGTCAATCCGGACGACATCATCATTTCCGACATGTACCTGCCGCAGTCGTTTGTCGAACGGATCGTCCGCGAGAAATGCGGCCTGAACAACAAGGTCTATCTGAGCAACTACGGCAAGCATCACCGAATCATCTGGCCATCGATCAAGCAGGAGTACAAACTCCGCGTCCATTACGGCGACAACCAGAATGCCGACATCAAGGGAGCCGCCGAATTCGGCATTCCGGCGACCTATGTCAGCCTGTCCAAATGGGACCGGACCGAAGAAATCCTGCACGAAGCAAGCCTCGGCCCCTATGCCCATGCCCTGCGCGAGACACGCCTCCAGACATTCCATCGCAACGCGCAGGTGCGCAACGCGCTGCAGGCGCAGATCAGCATCAACATTCCGCTGATGCTGCTTGGAACCTTCTGGCTCCGTCATCAGGCCGAAATGTTTGGCGCCACCCGGATCATGGCCGCGGCACGGGACTGCAACCTGCTGATTCACCTCCTGTCATCCACCCATTTTGCCCGCCACGGCCTACCGCCGGCCGACTATGTCCGCATGTCGCGCACCCTGTGTTATTCCGACACGCCGGAATTTGAGGCCTATTTCCGCTCGAAGCTCGGCGAACGCACCTTGCTTGTCGACTTTGTTGGCACGGGACGCTCGATGAAAACCTTCGTGGAAAGAACCGGCCTGCAGGACAAGATCATGCCGTGTCTTCTCGTTGGAGATGATGTCGCGCCGGAAGCCCGGGTGCTTCAGACCATGATCCACCGCGACTACTACAAGTGCCGGATGTATCTCGAAGCACTCAACGCCTCGCTGGACGGTTCTGCAGTCCTTGCCAGGGTCAACAACCACCTCGTCAGTGTCGAACAGCAGCCGAACGAATTCAGCGACTTCATGAAGGTCATCATCACCGAGATGCGGGCGAATTTCTTCAGGTTCCTGCCAAGCCTCGATCGCTTCGCGCCACCCAAGGCGCCGGTTCCCCTCGACAAGCTGCTGACTGCCGCCGAGGCGATTGCCGATCTGTTCCCGGCCCACATGCTGAAAATGCATTATCTCGGCGAAGAGCAGAGGCGAAACATGCGCCGTGGCGTCGCCGCTCAGGCGGCAGCAGAGTAACAGACACCAACGCAACTCCCGCTCGCGGGCGGGAGACAACAGGCCAATGTCCGCAGGTGTACCATTTCGGCGCACCTGCCCTTTCAAGCTTTTCTAACGACTGCGCACTACACTGCGCGTGTCGAAGAAAAGCATGAAAGCGCATGATGGCCATCACCGCCGCAATCAACAGTGCCGCATCCGGGATGTATGCCCAGCAGCGCAGGCTCGCGGCCACGGCGGACAATATCGCCAACGCGCTCTCTGCGGGCTACGACCGGCGCGACACCCGCTTTACCACCGGTTCGGCAGGCGGAGTGGCGGCTACCGTTACATCTGCACAGGCGCAGACGATGGATGAAGGCACGAACGTCGATCTCGCCACGGAAATACTGACCCTTGTCGAAACCGAAATTTCCTTCAAGGCCAACGCTTCGGCCTTCGAAACCGGCGCGGACCTGTGGGACGTGTTGATGAGCATCAAGCGGGATTGACCTCGCGGAGCGCGCGCCACTAGCCTCAAAGGATCGCCTTGACGGCCATGCCGAGCGAGACGATGCCAAACAGCAGCAGAACTCCACCGGAAACCCACGATACCCAGACCACAAAGGATTGTGGCAGTCGTGAGCGCAAGAGGCTGACCATGCCGC
>NZ_AHZC01000165.1 GCF_000247475.1 Rhizobium sp. PDO1-076
TCGCCATCCTGAGGGCCGCGTGCCACTCGCATTGTGGTAGGTGATCGGTGCATCGCAATAATCGGTTTTTGCCACGATGCCTTTCAAGCACAACGCGTCCAGCCGCCATTGTATCGGCAAGATGAGGTTGAGGGTCACGAACTGGGCGGAATACGAGGCAGGTCTTCGTCGGCGTGGCAGCCTGACCCTGTGGATGACGCCGGAGGCACTGTCGTCCTGGCAGGCGTCGAGGCGCGCGACCCGCGGTGGCCAGCCGCGCTACTCCGATCTGGCGATCGAGACCGCTCTCACGCTGGGACTGGTGTTCGACCTGCGGTTGCGGCAGACGGAGGGCTTTGTGATGTCGGTGCTGACGCTGATGGGGCTGGGTCTGGCCGTTCCTGATCATACGACCCTAAGCCGTCGGGCAAGTAAGCCGAGAGTGCCGAAGAAGCGGCACGATGATCGCATCTCAGAGAAAGGGCCTATCCACGTCCGCATCGATAGCACCGGGTTGCAAGTCTACGGCGCGGGCCAATGGCTTGAGGAAAGGCATGGCGCCAAACCTCGTCGGGGCTGGCGCAAGCTGCACCTGGCGCTGGATGCCGACAGCGGTGACATCATCGCACATGTTATGACGAACCAGGATGCCGGCGACGCTTCCCAGGTAGAGCCGCTACTGGGCCAGATCGAACGCCCGATTGGCCGGTTTACGGCGGATGGCGCCTATGATGGCAATCCGACCTATGACGCTGTTGCCAATCACGGTCCTGACGCGGCGGTAATCATTCCGCCACGCGCCAATGCGGTGGAACAACAGGATGCCGATCCCTCCAGTCAACGAGCCCGTCATATAGCGGCGATCAACACCGATGGCCGTATGAAGTGGCAGGGCGCTACCGACTACGGGAAACGATCTCTCGCGGAGACCGCGATCGGTCGCTACAAATTGATCATCGGACGGCGGCTGCGGGCACGCTCATTCGCCGCCCAGAAGACGGAAGTCGCCCTCGGCTGCGCCGTCCTCAATCGCATGCTGGGATGCGCACGTCCGAAATCTGTCCGGTGCAGAAAAGCTACCGCGTAGCCGCAGCATAAAAGACCGAAATCCGCTCACACTACGACCGCCGCACCAGCGCCCACCCAGGAACGAATTTAGCCGTTGCAAGAGCTGGTGACAACGCAGTGCCGGCGGACCTCTTCGTCTCACCGGCACCATGCCCTTCCGGCTTCTGTGATGACGCGTGATTGTGAAGCCATTGCGGCAGAGACTTGTCGCATACCGGAAATTGCGTTAGAGCCCGTGACCGGTGCGGGGTGACCATTGCCCGCCCGACGGCACGGCGTGCCGGGCTGGGCCTGTAGCTCAATGGTTAGAGCCGGCGGCTCATAACCGCTTGGTTGGGGGTTCGAGTCCCTCCGGGCCCACCATTTCTTCTAGTTCGTCAGACTCGATGAGTTTTTCGTCAGGGCCATTGCTCTCACGGCCTTTGTTTTTCCTGGAAAAATCGGCTCTTCAAGGCACCCTGACAAAATTCAGATAGCTGACACCACGAAAACGAATAGTAAAATTCATCCCCGAGGCTTTGAATTTCAACGCAGTCATCAAGTAGCAAGAAAACGTACTGATGTCTGGAATTGCTTGTGGGACCGCTCAAAAGGTTTGTCCCTACGAGCGCTGATATGTCCCTGACGCTTCAATAGGTTTGTCCCTGAGATCAAAACGGCTTTTCCTTACTCCAAGTCTTTGTTTTACGGAGAAGCGGAGGAAATCACTATGGCTCAACCGTAGACCGTCCATAGGCCGGAACCGTGGCATCACCCGGTTCGCATCGTTGATGCACAATGTCATTCGGACTTATGTCAATGCGACCAATCTCTGATTCCAGGCACCCGCATGACCCTCGAAGAATTTACCGCGCAACTCAACGGCTCCACCTTCTGGAAAGAGTTCACATTTTCTCAGAACCAGTTTTCGCCGCGGCCTGGCCAGGAACTGGAACTCGCCGATAGCTTCGTCTGGATCGGCGACACGGCCTTCATTATCCAGATGAAAGAGCGGGCCGAACCAAAGGACGATCCAGAAGCCGAAAGGCGCTGGTTCAAGGACGCAATCCTCCGAACTGCAGTACGGCAGATCAAGGACTCAATCCGCTTCTTGAGCGAACACACTTCGATCTCGATCGCCAATGAGCGAGGGCAGCGCCACGACGTGAATGGCCATGATATCAAGCATATCGAAAAGATCATCCTCTATGCCGCTGGTCCGTCACTGCCAGAAGATTGTCGGCGCATTCAGCGCCATGTAAGCCAAACCGCTGGCTTCATCCACGTATTCGAGCGGGATAACTACAGCCATGTCGTCAAGACCCTTGCGGTTCCCGAGGAGGTGCGGCGGTACCTACAGTATAGGCAGAATGCCCTTCAATCGCTCTCGGATGCCAAGGTGGCAGTTGTGGAAGCGGACATCCTCGCTGCATACATGTCAGACGAAACGCTACCAACCCCGAATTCGCACCAGGCACTGGACCGCCTATTCGACGACACTGCGCAGACCGACCTGTCGCCTATCATGGACCGTCTTGCCGACCACATCCAGAATCCGGACAGCGGTACTGACTACGTGCGCATCTTGATGGAATTCGCCAAGCTGCCCAGGTCAGGTTGGAGGGCGGCCAAGGAGCGACTGGACTTAGTGATCACCCAGGCTAGGAACGGCGAATTCGAACGCCCGTATCGTTTTGCATTCCCGCCGACCGATTGCAGCTTTATGTTCTCAGCATTCTTTCCCGGAATGGAGAGCACTGGCCCTGAGGGTGAAAAAGCAAGGAGGACAGGCCTCCTTAACCTGACCGCTACTGCAAAATACCTCAACGAAACGGCCAAGGGGGTTGGCGTCCTTGCCTCGAAGGACGGTGATCACTTCCATCTCGATTGGTGCTTAATCGATCATCCCTGGAAACGGGACCCAGATTTCGAGGCCCACATTGCACGGAGCAATCTGTTCGGTGCCGTCAGGGAGAAAAAGATCGACGGATACTACTTCGTCAACGAGTAGATCAAAGCTGCCCGTGACAGGAATTGCAGTCGCAACTGGACCTCGACGTCCCCCACTATGCAACTTTACGGGTTCGTCCGCCCTTGCTAAACCTTTCACGGGCAGGGGGCGCAGGTAGCATGGCAATTTGGTACTACACTATAGGACAGGAACGTAAGGGACCTGCCAGCGAAGAGGAAATCCGCGACCTGATCCAAAGTGGGAAGATCGTCCCCCAGGCGTACGTATGGCGCAACGGTATGACGAATTGGCATGTTGCGGGCGAGCATCCCGACTTCGCGGACTTCTTCGTAACACCACCTCCCCTCCCATCGCCGGCCACCCCGGTTAACTTTCCGCCACCCGCTTTTCAGCCTATTACGACGGCACCTGGCGTTGTCCTCACCTCTCGACCTTGGCCGCGGTTCTGGGCTAGGCTCTTCGACAACCTGTTATTGGTACCACTGCTGGGGTTCGGAATTGGCCTCTGGTCAGCCGTGTACGCTCCGGACATTTACGTAAAACTTGTAGGCATGAACGAACTGCTGTTCAGCCTTATGATCATGCCTCTAGTCGGCTTATTACTGGGGGTCAGTATGACCTTGCTCGGCAGCACTCCGGGCAAGGCCATTGTCGGTGTGCAGGTCCCGGTTCCGCCTGGAGGGAGGCGCTTCTGGTTCTACCTGACGAGAGAGTTTAAGGTGTGGATAGCGGGCCTTGGGATGGGCATCCCGTTTGTTGCCCTCTTCACCCAGATTGCTCAGTACCGGCGGCTAG
>NZ_AHZC01000164.1 GCF_000247475.1 Rhizobium sp. PDO1-076
TAGCTATCCTTGAAGATCATGATCATCGGTGCATTGACGCAGGCGCCCTGACACTCGACTTCTTCCCATGACAGCGTTCCCGATGCATTCAGTTCGAGAGGATCGTGATGGATCTTCGACTTGCAGACCTTGATCAGGTCCTCGGCGCCGCGCAGCATGCACGGCGTGGTGCCACAGACCTGGATATGGGCGCGGGTGCCGATCGGCCGCAACTGGAACTGGGTGTAGAAGGTCGCGACCTCCAGCACCCGGATATACGGCATGTCGAGCTTCTCAGCGACGAATTCGATCGCCGCCTTCGTCACCCAGCCATCCTGCTCCTGCGCCCGCATCAACAGCGGGATCACCGCCGATTGCTGGCGGCCTTCAGGATATTTGCGGATGGTGACTTCAGCCCAAGCGGCATTTTCCGCATTGAAGGAAAAGCCTGCCGGCTGAAATTGCTCTTCGGCTAGTCGACGAACGGACATACTTCCTCACGCCTTGTATCAGTTTATGGAACCACACCGCGTATTCGTCACATTGGCGAATTCGCAGGCATAGGCCGACTTATCTTTCTGCAGAAATACAAACAGCTTCGAGCCGGTCCAGGACGAGCTCTTGATTTCATATCCCTGCTTGATGAGATTGGCCATCGATGCCGATGACTGGCTCGCCGTCACGTCGCTTTCCTGCGCCACCGCAGCGGTGGCACAGACAAAAGCAACGATCGCGACGAGGGTCTTCAGCATCAGCGGTCAACTTCCCCGAACACGATGTCGAGCGAACCCAGGATGGCGGACACGTCCGCCAGCTGGTGGCCGCGGCAAATGAAATCCATCGCCTGGAGATGGGCATAGCCCGGGGCGCGGATCTTGCAGCGATAGGGTTTGTTGCTGCCGTCGGAGACGAGATAGACGCCGAATTCGCCCTTGGGCGCTTCCACTGCGGCGTAAACTTCGCCCTCGGGCACATGGTAGCCTTCGGTATAGAGCTTGAAGTGATGGATCAGGGCTTCCATCGACCGCTTCATCTCGCCACGCTTTGGCGGAACGACCTTGCCGTCCAGCGCCGAGATCGGGCCGGTCCTGGCGTCGCCAAGCAGACGATTGACGCATTGCTTCATGATCTTCACCGACTCACGCATCTCGAACATGCGGATCAGATAACGGTCGTAGCAGTCGCCATTCTTGCCGACCATCAGGTCGAAGTCGAGATCGGCGTAACATTCGTAAGGCTGCGACTTGCGCAGGTCCCAGGCAGCCCCGGAACCACGGACCATGACGCCGGAGAAGCCCCAGGCCCAGCAGTCATCCAGCGTGACGACGCCGATATCGACGTTGCGCTGCTTGAAGATGCGGTTGCCGGTCAGCAGGTCATCGATATCGTCGACGGTCTTGAGGAACGGGTCGCACCACTTGCCGATATCCTCGACCAGTTCATGCGGCAGGTCCTGGTGCACGCCGCCCGGACGGATATAGGCCGAGTGCATACGGGCGCCACAGGCGCGCTCGTAGAACACCATCAGCTTTTCGCGCTCTTCGAAGCCCCAGAGCGGTGGCGTCAGGGCGCCGACGTCCATCGCCTGCGTCGTGACGTTCAGCAGATGCGACAGGATACGGCCGATTTCCGAGTACAAAACGCGGATCAACTGGCCACGGATCGGGATCTGCAGACCGAGCAGCTTTTCCACCGCCATCGAATAGGCGTGTTCCTGGTTCATCGGCGCGACATAGTCGAGACGATCGAAATAGGGTAGCGCCTGAAGATAGGTCTTGGTTTCGATCAGCTTTTCGGTGCCACGATGCAAAAGGCCGATATGCGGATCGACGCGCTCGACGATTTCACCGTCGAGTTCGAGCACGAGACGCAAGACTCCGTGCGCCGCCGGATGCTGCGGACCGAAGTTGATGTTGAAATTGCGGACGTTGTGTTCTGTCATAGCCCCAAACCTTCCGCTTAACTGGTCGCCTTCTCATCGCCGGGCAGCACGTAGTCCGTGCCTTCCCATGGCGAGAGAAAGTCGAAATTCCGGAATTCCTGCTTGAGTTCGACAGGCTCGTAGACAACGCGCTTGGCGTTGTCATCGTAGCGAACCTCGACGAAGCCCGTGGTCGGGAAGTCCTTGCGCAGCGGATGGCCCTCGAAACCGTAGTCGGTGAGGATGCGGCGCAGATCCGGATGGTCGGTGAACAGGATACCGTACATGTCCCAGGTCTCGCGCTCGAACCAGTCGGCGCCGGGAAACACCGGACAGGCCGAGGGGACTGGCTTGAACTCGCCGGTGGCAACCTTGATACGGATGCGCAGGTTCTGGCGCGGCGACAGCAGGTGATAGACCACGTCGAAGCGGTCTTCACGCTTCGGATAGTCGACGCCGCAGATGTCGATCAGGTTAATGAACCCGCACTGGACATCGTCGCGCAGGAAAGTCAGCAGCGCAATGATGTTTTCCGCCTTGGCGGTCAGCGTCAGTTCGCCATAGGTGATTTCGCTCGTCGCGATCAGCGCGCCGCGCATTTCCTTCAGATAGGATGCCAGCTCGTTCAGGGCTTCAGTCATTGTCTTTGTCCCTTTGCCTTACCGCTCGATCGTTCCGGTGCGCCGGATCTTCTTCTGCAGCAGCAGCACTCCGTAAAGAAGCGCTTCTGCCGTGGGGGGACAGCCTGGCACATAGATATCCACCGGTACGACGCGGTCGCAACCACGCACGACGGAATAGGAATAATGGTAATAGCCGCCGCCATTGGCGCATGAGCCCATCGAGATCACGTAGCGCGGTTCCGGCATCTGGTCGTAGACCTTGCGCAACGCAGGCGCCATCTTGTTGGTCAGCGTGCCGGCGACGATCATCACGTCGGACTGGCGTGGGCTAGCGCGCGGCGCAAAGCCGAAGCGCTCGACGTCATAGCGCGGCATCGACAGCTGCATCATTTCGACGGCGCAGCAGGCGAGACCGAAGGTCATCCACATCAGCGAACCGGTACGGGCCCAGTTGATCAGCTCGTCGGTCGAGGTGACCAGAAAGCCCTTGTCGGCGAGCTCATTGTTGATCTCGCCGAAGAAGGCATCGTCGCTGCCGATGGGCTTGCCGGTATTGGGATCAATGATGCCCTTGGGCTGCTGGGCGACCAGCGTGTTGGACTGGATCACTCCCATTCGAGCGCCCCCTTCTTCCATTCATAAATAAAGCCGATGGTGAGCACAAAGAGGAAGGCCATCATCGACCAGAGGCCGAACCATCCGATTTCACTGAAGGACACAGCCCAGGGAAACAGGAAGGCCACTTCAAGATCGAAGATGATGAAGAGGATCGACACCAGGTAGAAGCGGATGTCGAACTTCATGCGCGCATCGTCGAAGGCGTTGAAGCCACATTCATAGGCCGAGAGCTTTTCCGAATCAGGCGCCTTGTAGGCAACGGCAAAAGGCGCAATCAAAAGCGCCAGGCCGATGACAAGGGCTATACCGATGAAGATGGCGATCGGAAGGTAGGAACTGAGAAGTTCAGTCATCATATCACCCTGCTTGTCTCTAATGCCGGGAAGCATCTGGGGCGGAGCCGACAAGCCGAAAGAGAGTTGTAACGAGCCGTGGTTAGCGCAGCCTGTCGGCCAGCGCAAGTCCAACCAAAGCCTTTTCACCCGATACCCGACCACACCTTACCAGCGGGTAAAATGGGTGTCGCGCGAAATCCGCTTTAGATATGTTTGAAAACAAATTTAATTCGGGAAAGGGGAGGAGTGGCGCGAGTGACGGGGCTCGAACCCGCGACCTCCGGCGTGACAGGCCGGCACTCTAACCAACTGAGCTACACCCGCG
>NZ_AHZC01000163.1 GCF_000247475.1 Rhizobium sp. PDO1-076
CCAGCATGCAGCACGGCGGCATCCTCGGCATGAAAGCCATCCAGTCGCTCCGTCAAAAACCGGATGACCTGGCGTTTGGAAATCTCGACACCGACATCGTTGAGCAGGGTCGTCAATCGCTGCGTCGTGACCTGCCCATGGGCGTGAAGCATCAGGCAGAAGCGCCGCAGATTGGACCCAAAGCCACCTTGGGTTCCTGCTGGCAGCGGCGCAATGATCGTGTCTCCGTCCGGTGTCACCCAGCATTCGCGGCGATAGCGCACCACCTCGACCCGCATGACCAGATCCCGCACGACGCAATCCTTGTAGCCCTTGAAGCGCGATCCAGGTGGAACGCTGGCAGGCAGCACCTCTTCGCCGGTAACCTTGCCCGTGTCGCCTTTCGGCCCGCGTCGCCGCGCAGGCTTCTCTTTGCCAGCAACCGCTTTGTCACTGGTTGCCTGTTCCATGCCCGACGGCCTGAAGGGTGGCCGTGGCGGCAGGTTCTTCAGCCGCGCAATCTCGTCGCGAAGGAGCTGGTTGTCGACCTTCAGCCGGGTGTTCTCGATCCTGAGCTGGGCGTTTTCGTCACGAAGCTTTTGGTTTTCGGCCCCGAGCGCCTCAATCCGGATGTCTGCCCGATCAGCCCGCTCTACCAGACCAGTCACCAACTCCCGCAGCGCCTTCAGCGAAAGCGTGTCGGCATGCTCGATCATGGGAAGGCGGCGCTTCGTCATGAAAGAAGAATCTCATGATTTGCAGAAAACAGGAATCCCTCCTGCCACCAGATTTGCTCCGGTTACTGCTACGTCCGATTTCGGATGCGGGTTCGGCATTATCGCGCCTGGACGAGCGCATCACCCGTTCGCCAGTCGAGGAAGGCTGGATTGAACGCGCGCACTTCACCGACGCCTGCGCCTCGCTGTGGATCGACGGCGAGCTGGTGCATCTCGAGGACATCGTCCTGCATGATGCCACGCGAGATATTCGCACACCCACCCATGAGCTGACAATCGCCCGCGACGTCCTGCGCACCCGCCGGCGTATCACCACACAGCTACCCGGTTGGGCACTGTCGCCCGATGGCATTCAGACGCTGCGAAAGACCGCAGAGATCACGTCGGGCGAGGGGGCGACCGCCGATGCCATCCGGCGCGCGGTCGCGGTCGCGGCTGATGCGGATGGGGAGAGGGAGGGTGGTGACGACGCCGAGAATCTTCCCGGCGTTGACTATGCCGCCATCGACGCGATGCTCGCCCGATCGGACGCGGCGATCGAGAATGCAACACGGCCTAGCCGCGCTGGCGGCAGCCGGGACGCCGAAAGGGATCCACTGGTCTATGACCTCGACTGGGACGAGGATTCCAGGCTCGACGAATGGCGTGGCGTGTTGCGACAGGCGGAAAATTTGCCGGCGGTGCTGCAGGCGATCGTCGCCCTCGATGCCTGGAACGCTTGCCGTCCTCCAGCACGCGCCCTGGCTCGGCCGGCTGTTGGTCGCGTCGATCCTGCGCCAGGCCGGCGTCACCACCGGCGCCCACCTCGCCGCCATCAATCTCGGCCTGAAAACCATTCCCGTCGATCGGCGCAGGCATCGCGATCGGGAAACCCGGCTGCTGGCCATCGCCCACGGATTTTTGGCGGCCGCCGAGATCGGGCTGAAGGAGCACGATCGTCTGGCGCTCGCCCGAAAAATGATGGAGCAGAAGCTGGACGGACGCCGGACGTCTTCAAAACTGCCGGAGCTGGTCGAGCTGGTGATGGCGAAGCCACTGGTGTCGGCCGGGATGGTGGCCAAGGCGCTCGACGTCACGCCGCAGGCGGCGCGGCGGATTGTTTTGGAGCTGGGGTTGAGAGAGATGACCGGGAGGGGGAGGTTTCGGGCGTGGGGGGTGATCTGAAGGGCACAACGGCCGCGGGATCGCAAGGTTCACGCGCGTTTGGGCGTATAAGGTGCGTTGCCAATAACACAGCTTTTGAAAACCGTGTGTACTTGCGAATCAGGTCTTGTCTGCGTGGCGCAGATTCGCAATGGTTACCTTGACAACAAGGGTCTGATTATGCGCCAATCCGTCATTGCCAGAGCATCATGACTGCCGAGATCGCGATTCTCAATCGCACCGCTGTCGCGCTCGCAGCCGATAGCGTCGTGACGCTCAGTGACGGGCGACGCCATAAGACCTACGATTCCGCGGAGAAGATATTTGAGTTCTCGCGATTTCAGCCGATTGCTTTGATGATCTATAACAATGCGCAATTCATGAATGCGCCGTTTGAGATCATTATAAGAGAATATCGTGAAAAGCTAACGTCCAACACCTTCAAGCAACTGGTTCAAGTCTGGCCCGAGTTTGAGAAATATCTCCTGGGCTTTAAGAGGAGCGAAGAAGACGAACTTGATCATTTTCGAGGGATGGTTCTCGCGGAGGTCAAGGAGATTCGCTCGAAAGTCATGACGCATGTTTTTGCGTCGATTGGGCGCCGCAAACGGTCGGCGATTGAGTCAGTTCCGGATTTCGTCATACGGCAGTGCAAAAAGAGAAAGTCCGAAGCTGAACTATCGCCACTAAAGGACTTCCTCGGGAAGGTAACACTTGAGGAGTTCAACAAAATATACAGAGCTGCCGTCATCGACGTTGCAAATGGGATAAAGCTCGAGATGTCCGCGGAGATCGAGGACGCGTTGTGCGAAATGATGTTTGCGGTTGTCAAATCTGAGCAGAGATCGGGTGCTTTCACAGGCCTAGTTTTCACCGGATTCGGATCGGATGAAATATTTCCAACCCTTTGCTCGGTTGAGATTGATGGTGTTTACTTCAGTCAGTTTCGAATTTTATCGACCAACCTGATCGACATCGACCGGCGCGGCGAGACCGCAGCGATCGTACCTTTCGCTCAACAGGATATGCCCGAGCGCTTCATGTTGGGTATCGATGGCGAGTTCGAAGGCGCGATGGAGAAAATCTGCCTGGATATGGTTGGCCAGCTAGTTGACCAAAATAAGCGTGCATTCCGCAACGGGAAAGCAGAGCTTGTCAAAGCGGCGGCAGCGGAAGAGTTCAAGGCTGGCCTCGAACGCCTGAAAAAGAAGAACTCCGACGATCTCCTATCTGTGGTCAATCATCTGTCCAAAAAGGAACTCGGGGAAGTGGCGTACTCTCTCGTGGAACTCACATCGCGCAAGCGCCGTTATTCAAACGACCTGGAAACCGTTGGTGGCCCGATAGATGTCGCCATTTTGACGAAAAATGAGGGCTTCATCTGGGTGCGCCGTAAACATTATTTCGATATAGCCCTCAATCCACGATATGATCCTAAGCGCATAAGATGAGGAATTGACAGATGGACAATCACCGAATCCGACGCTCAATCAATCAGCCGCAGACCGAAGACGATGACCTGCGTTCCTACATCGAGGGCGACTCGACGGAGGAAATCGTGCGCCAGGTGAACGACGCATTTGCACTTCGTTTGTCGGAGATCCTTAAGAAGGGTCGAACGACTCCTAGGCGGTCAGGAGATTCCGAGGGCGGAAAACGCCTATGATGTTGGTTTCCGATCGCACTGCAATCTGTGTGTGCGTTTTTTCGTAAAACCCGCCACCTGGATAAACGTTTTCGCCCTCTACGAATAGCCCGCGGACCGTGTCGAATGGCTGAATCAGAGGCAATGAGCCGCTCTCTTTGGCTTGGCGAACCTCGTCTTCGATGTTCTCATGCAGATGCCGGATTACGGCGCAGTCGAGATATCGAAGTAGCTTATCCCCCTCCTTCGAGCCTTTGACGTCCTTGTTGACTGGCAGAGCAAGACCCGCCTTTACACGCGCCGCCTCAAAGCTCCGATA
>NZ_AHZC01000162.1 GCF_000247475.1 Rhizobium sp. PDO1-076
CTCCCTTGTCCGTCAATCACGCGACTTCATCCTCGATGTCCTCGATGTCCTCGATGTCCTCGCACGAGCCGGCCATTCCCGTCATCGACAGACGATCAAGGCCCCGCGACCCGACCGCAAACCCCACAGGTCAAAACGCCACTGCGTTGCCCGGTCCGGATGCTGTGCTGTTTAGTACAATCATTGCCCGGGATGTTGCTACTCTTTGGCTCACGGTCAATGGGTGCAGTCATCACCTGGTATATTGGAGTTCGCATATGAACATGCAAATGCCCCCTGGATTGATCGGCAAAATCTTCAGAAATTTTCATTGTACGGGTGGCCGCCTGAACCGGTGATGGGCGACGGCAGGGCGTGGTGGTGTCGCCGTTTTATGCGGCAGAGAACGAAATGAGGAGGTGTCGGGCGAACAGTTGCTGGAAATATCGAAGTCTACAATTGCCGCTGTTTGCGGTCTTCAATTGATAATGGGGTGAGGTATGAGCAATGGCATTAGCATAACATCTAGACCGAGAACTTCTTTCAACACATTTCCACAGGACGATCAGAAAGGGGAGCAGAAAAAGGGCGGGAATTCGCCCGCGGTCTCTCCAAAAGGGGTGAGCCGTGCGGCAAAGCTGAAGCGGGTCGCGTCCGTCCCGGCGACGGGTTCCCCGCGTTCCGGGGGGCATGCTCCCAAGTCGCCCGCGGTGCTTCCCAGCACAGGCCAGGCCGGATCGCCCGGTCCTCACTGTCTGAACGATACATTAGTGACCGTTGCCGCGCCGGTTCCGGTCGTCCCCGCGCCGATTGTGGTTGTTGTTGCCGCACCGGCTGCGACCTCTGGCGACAATCTGATTTCTGATTTCGCGCCGGGTACGGCCGTCGCCATACTTGATCCGGATCAGGTTGCGGATAGGGGCCCTGAGGCCAGGCCTACACCGGCTCCTGTTGATCCGCCAGATCGGGAGCTTCCGAAGCCTACTTTTGAAGAAGCCAGGGACAGATTGCGGGAAGCCTCGCGTCGGAGCTGGACGGTTTCGGCGATCGTCTCCGGCGCGCCCATAAGCTGGCTCCGCCGCGAATTGTACCACATCGCCGATCTTGGTCCGTTCCTCAAGAGATGGTGGAGTATGCATGTCTGGCATGGCATGGCTTCCTGCGGACAGGGCGCCTATTTTAACGCTATAGGAAAGGCCAAACAGGAAAGAGACGGCAATTGGCTAGAAGTAAAAAAAAATAGCGCTGAATTGCCAGCACCAAGCGCTGCTATGAGGAACGATAACGATATCGCCGCCATACAGGAAGAGCTGCTGGCATCACTCATGGACATTCTAGACGCGGTTGATGCCAACCCTGAATGGCTGAAGACGAGGGTGGCAACGACTGCGGCCGACAATGTCATTGAGACACTTGCTGGCCTGCATAAGCGCATGTTTTCTAAGGGGGTGGATAAGCAGGATCAGACCGCCACACAAAAAAAAATCTCCGCTTGCTTTCGCAGGCTTCGGAAGAAGGGTGTGGTCCTTACTCCGAGTTCGGGTAAGGGCTTTATTTCGCTTTCGGATCGCGTAAGTGCGCTTGTCGCCCAGTTGCTTCAGGACCAGGCGGCTATTTGCAAGATTGCCGCGTTTTACAGCAACAACGGTACCCCAGGCAGCACGGATCGCCGCGAGGCGATCCGTGCCGTTGTCAAACAAAGAAACGGCAGCGACGTTCAAACGCTACGCGGGTTTGGTTTCCTCAGTCTGTCCCACGCAGACAAAATTTTCCGCGCTATCGACTGTTTACAAACGGGGTTTGTGAACCCTGATCATAAGCTGAACTACATATTGGAAATTCTGGCTGGTCAGTCACTGGAAAGCGGCGGCATAGATGATATCGTCAACATAATTAGGACGATTGGGGACGGTCACTCCTTGACGCTGGAAACCGGCTGGTCTCGCGGGTTGTCGTTGGATGGCCTGGTTAATGCGGCAATCCCGGGAACAGATACGGGCTACATTGGCGCAACTCCCAATGCTCAGGTAAGCCAAGTCTACAAGTATCGAGTGAAATTCAGCAAGGCGGCTGACGGTGTTAAAATCGAATACACGCGAGTTGGCGCAGTCAGTGCGGGCATCGGGGGCGGTGTGTGGGCTGGTTACAAACCTTTTGAAAGCGATAAAAGCGGCGGGCCGGAAGTGTCGCTTGGGCTGAAGGCGACCACGGAATATGCCGCAGAGGACATGCTCAGCTTCACGCTCAAGGGCGATACTTTACAAGATGATTTGAAGGCGCTGCTCACTGGAAAGTTAGGGAACCCGTATGACTTGCTCAACAAGGCGAACAGCCGCGCGACAAAGCATGAGAAGATAAAAACGCTAGGTCTAAAAGTGAACCTGGATGTTTCTTGGAACTTCTCTAGTGATGGGAAATTACGGTATGAACGAGAAAACGGTGGGCCTTTTTATCAAGCGCAAGTGGGCACATTCAAATTGGCCAAAGAGGTGGTGGGCAAGCAGAAAAATGGCCATGCGTTTTCGGAGGCAACAAAGCACATCTATTCAGAGGGGGTCGAAATCACTAGCTCTCGCACCACGGTTGGCGTGGATGCCGCCCGAGGGCTCCTGCGCGCACGGCAGACCGAGGGGTTCGAACTGGCCGAACCGCTACCTGAGGGTAGGGACCCGAATAATCTGGGTGGCGTGGTTATGAATCTTCGTGGTAGCGCTGGCGTCGAGTATGCCGCGGGCGAAGGCGAAACGTTGTATTCCAGGAACGTTACGAAGTTCACCGGCGGGGTGGCTACGAAGAGAGCCGGCGGCGGAACGGGCCAAGGCGATAGCCCTGTCAGCGCGCCGCCGCAGTCGAGGCTGAAACAGCTTTGGCATGGCTTGGGTGCTATAATTTACTATCTTACGACCGCTGAAAAAAAGGTCGTTAACAAAGTCAAATCAACCTTCGATAAAGAGGGGCGGATTGCAAAGATTGAGGCGGAGTTGACATTGCCGCGCTCGAGAAAGGCTCTCACTTGCAAGGCGGTCCAGGAAACACTCAATCTGCGAGATGATGAAAATAAGGAAGAGGTAAAGTCCCAGATTTTGGATCAAATCAATTTAACAACCCCTCAAAATAGAGCCGATATTACAACAGAAATCAATAAGGTAACTACAAAATTAAACGATGCGAAGTTCGGCAATGCAAATGAAAAATTGAAGAATAGTTGGTTAGAAGTGACGAAACATGCTGATTTTACGTATAACGGAAATTTGTTATACAACAGCAACCGCCAGAATTTCCGCAAGAATTTAACGAAGTTTGCCGAGATATATAAGAAGGAATTACGCGCAGGCCGACAGTTGGGCGCGGAGGGCATCGACAACGAGGTCGATAAGCTGATGAAATCGACGGACTATACCAATACTAAATTGTGGCCAGTGAGAGGCAACGCGGAATATATCACTTTTAAAATGGAATCGCGGCAATGCGTTGTGGACTATTACAATAAGTATGGTATTGAACCCCAGCAAAACGATGAGGTGTTTAAACACGAACGTTGCTTCAGAAAGATGACTGAGTGCACAGTCACCGAAACGCGCACGGTAAAGACAGGGATGTCCGTAGCCTTGCCAATTACGTTCAGCAGCGAAGCCAGTGCAGTGTTGAGCGAAGCAAAAACGGTGAAATTTAACGATGGGCCGCGCCGGCATGTGGTTCGCAAGGCGACAGGCGGTGGGCAGGGCGGTGACAAAGTCACCTACCAATGAACGCCGGCATATTGGCTGGCGGGGCGGAGTAAATTCCGGCCAGTGATAGGCTCCTCATTTTGCGGGTTGCCGGGAATGTTTGTCGTGGAGAGGGCAT
>NZ_AHZC01000161.1 GCF_000247475.1 Rhizobium sp. PDO1-076
CTTAGGCCGACGTCTCGACACGCTTATCGAAAGCGCGGTGCCTGCTGTCCGCAAGGCGGTGAAATGGAACACGCCGTTTTACGGCGTGGAAAGCGGCCGTTGGTTTCTCGCGTTCCACTGCTTCACCAAATATGTGAAAGTGACATTTTTCGACGGCACCTCCCTGGAGCCGCCGCCGCCCGGCACATCAAAGCAGGCGACGGTGCGCTATCTCGACATCTACGAGGGAGCATTCGATGAGGCGCAGTTCCGCGATTGGGTTGAACAAGCCAGCCGGTTGCCCGGCGAACGTTTGTAGTGGCAGGTCCAGCCAAAGCCGCACCCGTCGTCACGGCATGAACTGACCGCCGTTTACGTCGATCGTCTGGCCGGTGATATAGCCTGACAGCATGTCGGAGGCGAGGAAGAGATAGGCGCCGACGCAGTCGTCCGATGTGCCGGCACGCTTCAATGGTACGGCTGCCGCCACCTGCTCGGCCTGGCCGGGCAGGGCATAATTGTCCTGGAACGGTGTTGCGATGAAGCCCGGCGCCACCGCGTTGACGCGCACGGCGTATTTGCCGAATTCCAGCGCCATGCCCTTGGTGACCGCGCCGACAAAGGCCTTCGACGAGCCATAGACGCCAGAGCCTGCGGTGCCGCCGGTGCGGGCCGCGACCGAGGTCGTGTTGATGATGAAGCCGCCCTGTTTCTTCAGGTGCGGCAGGGCCGCATGGCTGGTGGAGATGACCGAGCGGGCATTGACGTCCATGACCTTGTCGTAGTGGGCGTCCGTCATTTCCTCATAGGCCACGCGGGCGATCATGCTGCCGGCATTGTTGATCAGGCCGTCGATCCGGCCAAACGCCTGCACCATCTGGTCGACGGCCGCCGCCATCTCCGCAGAGCTTGCCGCGTCCGCCTTGAGGGTGACGACCTTGCCGCCGGATGCCTTGATCTCGTCGGCGATCGCCTCGGCCGCCTCGGCGTTGGAATTGTAGTGCAGGCCGATCATGGCCCCTTGCGCGGCAAAGGCGCGCGCCAGCGCGGCGCCGATGCCGCTTGACGCGCCGGTGATCAGCACGGCCTTGCCGGAGAGGTCTGGAATGATGAGGTCGGGAGTGATGAGATGGTCGGTCATGCGGCAGTCCTCCTGTTGTCGGACAAGCTTAGACCGGTCGCGCTGTCACTTGGCAAGACCGGTCCGAGGAATATCCGCATGCCGATGCCCGATGCCCTAAGTCCGGAGTGGATGCGGTCGTCTCAAGCGGTTTGCCATTCGAAGGGCAGCGGCGCCTCGCGGAAGGCAAAGCGGTCGAGATGGCTGGAGACCACGCCCTTCATCCGTTCGAGCACCTCTGCCTGCTCGCCCTCGATGACGACGGTCAGGCCTTTCTCATCCGAGGTCATGGTCGCGACCGCTTCCGAAAACTTGACCACGCCCTTGTTGTCGGTGAGTTCGACATCCAGCTTGTGTGCCCAGTGCTTGCACAGCTGCTGGACATATTTCCAGCCGTGTTCCGTGGCCACCATTGCCGTTACTTTCGCCATGTTCAGAGCCTTTCGATCTTGCTCGCCGCTTCGTCGAGAATGCGGGCCACTTCCAGTTGGGTTTCGCGTGTCACGCCGTCAAGGGCGAGGCGATCCTGTAGGGCGGCGCGCAGATTGTGCATGGCGCGGCGAACCGGTGCCGCATCGGTGCGTTCGGTGACCTTGGCAAGGGCCGTCAGCCGCGCCATCGCGGTGGCCACCTCGTCGGCGCGCTCGATCAGATGCTGGCGTCCGGCTTCGGAGATGCCGAGCAGCTTGCGCGGGCCGTCGCTCGCCTGCTCGTCGGCAAGGCCCATGTCGAGCAAGAGGGTCATCGTCGGATAGACCACGCCGGGGCTTGGTGCATAGGCGCCACCGGACAGGGTTTCGATCTCGCGGATCAGGTCATAGCCATGGCGCGGCTGTTCCTCGATCAGCTTCAACAGCACCAGACGCAACTCGCCGCTCTCGAACATCCGGCGGCGTTCGCCACCGCGTCCGCGTGGGCCGCCCTCCGGCCTGCCACCAAATGGTCCCCCGTGCCGCATGCCATGCCGCATGCCGTCACGGATCCCGTCAAAGGTGTCGCGCATGGCCTGGGCAAACTTGTCGCGCCCTTGGCGCTCGCAATTGGAATGTCTCATAATCGGTTTCTTTCTGATAGGTTTCGATTGCATCTAAGATATATCTTAGTTCGATCATTGCAAGTCGGGCGGCGATTAATTTTTGGTAAGATGCAGGGCAGGGCCGTGCAGTGCTTTCGGCGGGATGACGCTTGGCCTATCGTGGTGCAAAACCACACGATCGCGTTTAGACGCGGCAGGTGAATGGGCAAGGCAGTAGGGAGACGCAGCATGAGCGAGAAGCGCCACGAGTATAAGGTGACGGTCACCTGGCAGGGCAATACCGGCACCGGCACATCCGGCTACCGCGACTATGGCCGCGACCATGTGATTTCGGCGCACGGCAAGCCGGACATTCTGGCCTCGTCGGATGTGGCCTTTCGCGGCGATCCGGCCCGCTGGAACCCGGAGGACCTGTTCCTCGCCTCACTGTCGGCCTGTCACAAGCTCTGGTACCTGCATTTCTGCGCCGTTTCCGGCGTCATCGTCACCCATTACGAGGATCATGCCGAAGGCGTGATGGAGATCGATGCGGAAGGGACGGGTCGCTTCACCGATGTGCTTTTGAAGCCGCGGGTGACGATCAAGGCCGGCACCTATCCCGACATTGCCGCCGAGCTGCATGCCGAGGCGCATGAGAAATGTTTCATCGCCAATTCGGTCAACTTCCCGGTCCGCTGTCAGGCCGAGATCATCGAGGGGTGATATGCGGCAAGGCGTTGTCGCCCAATCGCCACGAGCGACCAAACCGTCTGGGCCGCAAGCGATCGAATTGACCAAGCCTGCTGGAGCTTTTATAAAACAGCCCTTGCGACACACGGGGTCGGCCGAAATAATCTATTCAAATCAATAGACCACCCCGGAATGGTGACAAATCAAGACCGCGGCGCCAGGAGATTGGCGAAGCGAGACAGTACGGCTGTATGCATCAGCCATGGAGAAATAAGATTATCAAGATAATGGTATTGCTGCACAGCGCCGTTGGCACGGGTTGGCAGTCTCCCCCAAAAGGCACCAGCCTGAAGACATTGAGTGAAGCCGAAGAGCAAGGCTTCATCCTGATCCGCGGGGAGTTTCAGAAACGGCAATTCCGCCTGACGGAACTGGGCTCCGACCATGTCGAGCGCGACAAGCGGCGTCTGGAAGCCCGCAGCCTCTGAACCGATTCCGCTCTATGCCAGTCGCGGCCCCGGTGTGTGACCGGGGCCTTGCGTGCCTGACTGGCCTGTAAGCCTTTACTGGAACGCCGTCTCGAAGAAGCTGCGCAGCTTGCGCGAATGCAGCCTTTCCTTCGGCATGGCGCCGAGTTTCTGCAGGGCGCGGATGCCGATCTGCAGATGCTGGCTGACCTGGGTCTTGTAGAAGGCGGTCGCCATGCCCGGCAGTTTCAGTTCGCCATGCAGCGGCTTGTCGGAGACGCAGAGCAAGGTGCCGTAGGGTACGCGGAAGCGGAAGCCGTTGGCGGCGATCGTGGCTGATTCCATGTCCAGCGCAATCGCCCGCGACTGCGACAGGCGCTTGACCGGGCCGCGCTGGTCGCGCAGTTCCCAGTTGCGGTTGTCGATCGTGGCCACGGTTCCGGTGCGCATGATGCGTTTCAGCTCGAAGCCCTCGTAGCCGGTGACCTCCTCCACGGCATCTTCCAGCGCAAGCTGCACTTCGGCCAGCGCCGGGATCGGCACCCAGACCGGAATGTCGTCATCGAGAACATGGTCTTCGCGCACATAGGCAGTGGGC
>NZ_AHZC01000160.1 GCF_000247475.1 Rhizobium sp. PDO1-076
TCTTCTCCCCGCTTGCGGGGAGAAGGTCCCGGCAGGGGATGAGGGGCATGAACCACACCACGGCAAAGCCCGATAATCCGAAAACAGCGCACAACAAAAGAGGCAGGGCGCCAGCGCCCTGCCTCTTCTCGTACTCCAGTCAGCGCTGAGCGCTTATTCGTACTGACCGACCGCCTGGATGGCCGAGATCTGCCAGTCGGCACCGGGACGGCGGATGAAGGTCCAGATCTCGGTCGATTCTGACGGGTTCTGGTCGTCGCCATTGATCAGTTTGCCGCTCTGGCGATCGACGACATAGTCGATGCTTTCGTAACGCATGGCGACGGTCGCATAGTCGACATCGCCTTCGCGCCAGGATTCCGACACGTCGCCCTGCACCAGATGCACGTCGCGAACCTCGTTCTTGACACCCTTGGTGGCGTTCTCGCTGAGTTCCTCGGCGAGATAGGACATGGCTTCCGGCGTGGTGATCCGGCGAAGCGCGCTGTAGTCCTCGCGTGCGTAACCCGCCTGCATCTGCTGTAGCAGCGTTTCAAAATATTCGAGATCCTTCTGCGCAATGCCGATCTCGTCGGTCTGACCCGGCTTGGCGACCGAAGCCTGCGCGACAGAACCGCCACCGATGCGCGGGATCTGGAACGACGAACCGGTCGACGGTCGCTGATCGTTGCGCGCATCATTGCGTGCCATGCCGCCAAAGCCGGATGTGTTGCCGCCATTCGGGCCACCCGAATAGGACGGCTGGCGATTGGCGAACATGCGCATGGCAAAGCGGATCAGGAAGAAGATCAGCACGCCCTGCAAAAGCAGGCCGAGGAAACCGAAGCCACCGCCGAAGCCCGAGCCCATCAGCATGCCGAACAGGCCGCCCATCAGCAGGCCGCCCATCAGGCCACCGGCAAGACCACCGAACAGGCCGGGACGCTGGCCATTGCGGGTCTGTGCGGCCGTCTGGGTCGCACCCGGCTGTGTCGCATTGGTGCGAGGTGTCATCGTGCGCTCGATCGGAGCAGCCGTCGTCGGAGCCGTGCGCGTGGCTGAGGGCGCGCTGAAGGTGCGCGTTCCGCGACTGCCGAAGCCGCCGCTTGCCCGTCTTGCCTCGGCGAAATCGACGGCCATCAGCGTGACCATCATGCCAAGTGCGAGAGATGCAAAAATCTTACCGTAACGCCGCATCGCGTTTCCTACCCCTTTGTTATGGTTCTGAAGGCTTTTACGCCCTTGGGCTCACATATGGAGATCGCCCAGCCTCTTTTGAAGGCCGGGCGGTCATATTTCCAATCAAAACAAAGTCAGCGGCTCAGGCACCCAACCAGATCTTGATGATGCCGCCGACAATCGTGATGGTCACGACGCCGGCGAGCCAGAGCCCGACGAACCACAACAGGCGCGAGGAAAGACTGGTTCTGGGCATCAATGATAACCCTCGTCCGGATTGAGCTTTCCACGGAAAACCCAATAGGCATAGGCCGTGTAGCAGAGGATCATCGGCACCAGGATCAAGGCGCCGACCAGCAGGAAGGCCAAGCTTTCATCGGGTGCCGCAGCCTCCCAGATCGTCAGGGACGTCGGCACGATATAGGGATAGAAGCTGATGCCGATCCCGACATAACCGAGCACGAAGAGACCGAGCGACGCGAGAAAGGGCTGCACGTCCCGCCCCTTCTTGAGACCAGAGATAATCAGATACAGGCAGCCCAGCACAAGCAGCGGCACGATGACGGAAAAGATCATCGTCGGAAATCCGAACCAGCGGTCGAGATAGAGCGGCTCGAGAAACGGCGTCCACAGGCTGAAGATGCCCATGGCGCCAACCGTTGCGAAGGCCAGCTTGAACGCAAAGCCCCGGCTTCGCTCTGCCAGATGGCCTTCGGTTTTCATCACCAGCCACGTCGCCCCGAGCAGGCCGTATCCGATCACCAGCGCAACGCCGGTCGCCAGCGAAAACGGCGTCAGCCAATCCCACCAGCCGCCCGAATAGGCGCGGTCGGTAACCGGAATGCCCTGCACCAGCGCCCCGAGCGCCACGCCCTGGGAAAAGGCTGCGACGATCGAACCGCCGGCAAAGGCCCAGTTCCACAGATATTCGGCACGGTTGGTGCGCCAGCGGTATTCAAAGGCGACGCCGCGGAAGATCAGGCCGAGCAGCATGATGATCAGCGGCGCATAGAGCGCTGGCAGGATCGTCGCATAGGCGAGTGGAAAGACGGCAAGCAGCCCACCGCCGCCCAGCACCAGCCAGGTCTCGTTGCCGTCCCAGACGGGCGCCACCGAATTCATCATCAGATCCTTGTCGTGCTTCTCGGGGAAGAACGGAAACAGGATCCCGACGCCGAGGTCGAAGCCGTCGAGAATGACATAGGCAAGCACGGCAAAGGCGATGATGCCGGCCCAGATGAAGGGAAGATCAATGGCCATGTTTGCCTCCATGATGACCGGTCTGTGCCGCTGGTGTGATGCCGGAGGTCCGGATGGGACCATCGTCGAGATCCGGCATCGGATCGCGCGGCAGGCGAGCCATCAGCCTGAGAATGTAGAAGGTCCCTGCCCCGAAGACGATGAAGTAGACGATGACAAAGGCGATCAGCGAAGCGGCAACCGCCGGGGCTGCGATCGGCGAGATCGAATCCGCCGTCAGGAGATGGCCGTAGACGGTATAGGGCTGGCGTCCGACTTCGGTTGTGATCCAGCCGGCCAGCACCGCCACGAAGCCGGACGGGCCCATGACCAGTGCCACCCGATGCATCCAGCGGTTCTCGTGAAGCGTCCCGCGCCAGCGACAGTACAGGCTGAACAGACCGACACCGAGCATGGCGAAACCGATGCCGACCATGACCCGGAACGACCAGAAGACGATTGCGACCGGCGGCTCCTTGTCATCGGGCACGGTGTCGAGCCCGGCCAGCGGCGCGTTGAGATCATGCTTCAGGATCAGGCTCGACAGCTTGGGGATTTCGACCGCGTAGTCGATCCGCTTTTCCGCCGTGTTGGGAATGCCGAACAGGATCAGCGGCGCGCCGTCAGGATGGCTGTCAAAATGGCCCTCCATCGCCATCACCTTGACCGGTTGGTGTTCCAGCGTGTTCAGGCCATGCGCGTCACCGGCCATGATCTGGATCGGCGCCACGATCGCCGCCATCCACATCGCCATCGAGAACATCACGCCCGCACGGCGCGGCGCGGTGTGTCTCAGCAGATGCCAGGCACCGACTGCCCCGACGACAAAAGCCGTGGTCAGGTAGGCGGCAATGACCATGTGTACCAACCGATAGGGGAAGGACGGATTGAAGACGATCTTCCACCAGTCGACCGGCACGAACTGGCCGACATCGTTGATCGCAAAACCGGTGGGCGTCTGCATCCAGGAATTCACCGAGAGGATCCAGGTCGCCGAGATCAGCGTGCCGAAGGCCACCATCAGCGTGGCGAAGAAATGCAGCCCCGGCCCGACCCGGTTACGTCCGAACAGCATGACACCAAGGAAGCCTGCCTCGAGGAAGAAGGCGGTCAGCACCTCGTAACCCATCAACGGCCCGATGACCGGCCCTGCCTTGTCGGAAAACACGCTCCAGTTTGTCCCGAACTGATAGGACATCACGATGCCCGAGACGACGCCCATGCCGAAGGCGACAGCAAAGATCGTCTTCCAGAAGTCGAAGAGTTCCAGATAGACCTTGTCCTTCTTCCACAGATAGAGGCCTTCGAGGACAGCGAGATAGCTGGCAAGGCCGATGGAGAAGGCCGGGAAGATGATATGAAAAGAGACCGTGAACGCGAATTGCGCGCGCGCCAGAATCTGGGCATCGAAGTTTTCGAACATGGCCTGCTGCGTCCTTCGTTGCTGCGCGGGGAAAATGGTCCTCGCGAGATGATAGACGTCAAATATAGCCTTGCATGGC
>NZ_AHZC01000159.1 GCF_000247475.1 Rhizobium sp. PDO1-076
GGAGGCAACAGGGCAGTTGATATTCGGCGCCTCATCCGCACCGGCAGGCCCCGGTCCCAGTGGCTCAACCATGATGTCGTCGCACGACGCCTCAATGCGTCGCACGAGAGGTCAGGGCTTTCGTCATCCGGAAAACAGCGCGATTCAAGCGCGAGCCCGTCACAGTTTGAGACGGCCTAAACCGGGTGAACCTGGCCGCCGCATTGGCTGCGGCTGCAATGCTACATAACCACTGACCTTGCAAAGCCACGGATGGCCCCGACAACACAGATCGGCGGCAAGCCCCTATTCGGTGCAGCCCGTGTCCTTCAGCGCCTGAACGTGAAAACGCCTGAGCGCCGCCTCGATATCGGCTTTGCTGAATGTGTGTCCGGCAAGCGACAGATCACGCGAGAGCCGCGCAACCACATCACTGTCGCCGGCGACAGCATGATCAACCTCATGCAGGTCGCGGGCATAGCGACCCAGATCATCGCCGACAAAGCCGATCAGCGAACCGGCCCAATAGCCTGCGAGCAGGTTGCGGCGCGCGCGGATGCCATCAAGCCCTTCGCCGTCATGATGCTCGGCATTCGAGCGGCCACCCGTCTTCTTGCTATCACCAGTCACAATCGTCATTGTCTCCTCCTTTTGATCGGTCGTCATCAGCTCGAAGCCTCCGTGCCGGTCAGGAACGTCGCAAGCGGTCCGCAAGCCGGGTTTCCGGCATCCAGCAATTCGGCCGGGCTCTGCCAACCGGTCGCAACAGCAACGACAGTGCTTCCTGCCCACCAGATATCGTCACCGGCACGGCTAATCAGAATTGGCGCGGTGGTGGCTAGGCAATCGCGCGACTGGCTGAGCACCTCAACCGAGGCGCCGGCCTGATCGAGTCGCGCCAGAATGTCGGCTTGTACCGGCTCAACGACAAAAGCGGCAAAAAGCGAAGCGATGAATTCGGAAATCATCGGGTCGTCCCCTTGAAGCGCTGTTCAAAGCCGGACAGTCGTGCGGCCGATGCCACACGTGGCCCCGGTTGCCCGGGGCGCGGATCGCAGCCCATTGACTGCGAAAAACGGCCAAGGCCGATCTGGGCGGAATAAGGGTGTTGCAAGGTCTTGTCCTCTGGCCGGCAAGCGTGTCGGAAAAACGGTCCGACATCGCAAGAGCGCCGGGCGGCTCTTACCAGAGGGGCCCGGACCAGCGGGTTGGTTTGTAGATGGGAAACGATTCGGGCGGCTTCAAGGCGTATGACGGCAATGAAACGAAAAACGGGCCATGCATCCCGGGTCTTATGGACCCCATTGATGCATGGCCCGGGCGACGGGCGATCAAGGCGGCGGAACGGCCGATCAGCCAACACCGCCATGCCTCAGCTGCAATGGCTGACCTCAGTAACGAATCACCGGGCAACCGCGCACATTGGCAAAGACCATCCTGTCGAAGTCGCCGCGGCGGACACCGCCCACGACAACGCGGCGGGGTGTGATGTCCATGATCCGTGCGCGGCGCAGGCCGCTCCACTGTGCCTTTTCAACAGCCTGGTTCGGGCGGCAATCGCCGCGGTCGTGCCGCTGGGCGCGCTCATAGCGGCGACCCCGTTCACCACGCCGGTCCCGCTCATCGATAACCGGTCCACGGTCCCAGTGACGCGGGCCATCGCGGTAGTCGACACCAAAGCCTGGGCCGCCGACATAGACGCCCCAGCTATCGGCCGATGCGGTGGATGTCGTGGCGGCAAGGCCGGTCACGGCCATGACGGATACCAGGGCGGCCATACCCAGTTTGCGCAGCATGTCGATCATTTCTCTCTCCTCTTCGAGTTCCGGGCATCTGGCCCTTTGTCCATCCCGCCGTTGCGAGCGATTGAGGAGAGAATAGGTGCCTCCGGCTGAACGCAGTCCGAAGCCGTCATTCAGCCGGCATTCATGCAAATCACAGGCGGGTGTCACACATGCAGGACGATCTGGCGCCGATGCGGATGATCGCGATGCTCGAAGAGATAGATGCCTTGCCAGGTGCCCAGAAGCAGCCGCCCATCAGCAAATGGAATGCTCAACGATACCGGCAGCAATGCTGCCTTGATATGGGCCGGCATATCGTCCGGTCCCTCGTCGCGATGGATGATATAGTCCATTGCGGGGTCGGTCGTAGGCGGCACGAGGCGCCGAAAAAATGCTTTCAGATCAACCTGCACCGAGGGATCGGCATTTTCCTGGATCAGCAGCGAACAGGATGTGTGCCGGACGAAGACAGTCAGCAGGCCATCGTCTGAGCCCTCTTCGCTCACAAAGCGTGCCGCTTTTTCGGTAAACTCGTAAAGCCCCTGCCCGTGCGTCGATAGCTCGATCCGTCCGATGGCCATTGTTGTCTCCTGGTATCGTGCCTGACATCGTGTTTGTGCCGCTATTGACACGGGACAAAGTCTGTCTGCCGCTTGGCGCAGCCATTCCCTGTCGTTAGTCTCTGGCAAACTCAGGAGGATGAACGATGAGCCTGCTCGACACGCTGGAAAAACAGGAAAAACAGCTGGTCTTCAAGACCTTTGATGAAATCACCGCACTCGAAGTGGGGCAAGCTCTGGTCAAGCAGGCCCTGGCGGAAAAGGCGCCGGTGGTCATCGACATCCGCACCCCCGACCGCACGCTCTTTCATGCCGCCCTGCCCGGATCCTCACCCGACAACGATCACTGGGCGCGTCGCAAGAGCAATGTTGCGTTACGCTTCCACAAGGCATCGATGCGCATCGGTGAACTGAACCGCAGCAAGGACCGTGGCGTGACACCTGATCTCGGCCTTGATCCGCTCGACTATGCTGATCATGGCGGCAGTTTCCCGGTCCGGCTCGGCAGTCTGGTTGTCGCGGCAATCACTGTGTCGGGCCTGAAATCGCAGGAGGATCATGACATGATCGTCAAAATTCTCGAGGATTATCTGGCATGAGCGCATTCACGGCCTGATTGCGGCAAACAGGCTCATCCGGTTGAAGGCTTCGCCTTCGCACGCAAACACCATCACCGCGGGAAGCGAATAGGGTCCGCCGTCGTTGCCGTTTTCGGCATCGACGCCACGGCGGTCGCTGCCCCTCAACGTGCATTCGACAGCAACACGCATTTCAGCCTCATCAATCATCACCACCATATCCGCCAGCGACACGTCATGCCGCAACACATAGGCAGACAGCGTATCGCGAAACGAGGCATGGCCGATCACCCTGATACCATCGGGCAGATCAAGCACGGCGTCTTCCTCGAAGGCGGCGATCAGCCGATCGAAATCACGCCGGTTCAATGCATCGATCACGGCAAGGGTCTGATCTTTCAGGGACATAGGCAAAGCTCCTTTTCCTCTCCGATTAGATAGGCCCGTCCCTGCTGCCGGCAAGGTCAGTTGATTTCCATCGGCCATCAGAGCGGCTGCAAGACCGCTCCGGCAGCGCCGACAACCGCCGCGGTCAAAGGTGCGAGCTGCGCCTTGATCGATCGGCTGACGTGCCAATAGAGCGGCACGTCAAGGGGTTGCGCGTTGATTAACGGCAAGAGCCGGCCGGCAGAAATATGCCCCGCGACCAGAGCCTGCGGGTTCATGCCCCAGCCAAGCCCGGCAATGGCCCCATCGACAAAGGCCTGGCTGGACGGCAGCCAGTGAGAGGGCCCGATTTCGGCACATCCGGTCGCCCCTTCGGCCCAGCGCAACTGCAACTGATCCTTGGCGTTGAAAGTCAATGCAGGTGCCCGTGCAAGTGTCGCAGCCGTAACGCCCTCCTCACCGAACCAGTCTCGATGGAAGTCGGGACTTGCCGTCGCGATATAACGCAAGGCACCCAGCGGCCTGCAATCGCATCCCTGCACCGGCTGCGACGAACCGCTGATCGCCGCCCGCACTTCGCCACGACGCAACCAATCTGCGCTGTGATCCTGATCGTCGAGCACGAGATCGAACAGCGTTTCCGGCACCGCCGCCATCGCCGGCACGAACCACGTGGCGAGACTGTCGGCATTGACCGCAATCCGCAGGCTCGGCCAGACAGCGCCAGCATTTCGCCCCGTCTGATCAAGACCCAGGTCACGCCGCAGTCCCTGC
>NZ_AHZC01000158.1 GCF_000247475.1 Rhizobium sp. PDO1-076
CAAGCCGGGCAGCCACGCCGATTTCAACATCGATCACCGGCAGGCCGGCACTTTCGATCACCGGACGTGCGCCGATATCACCTTCCACGGCCTTGAGCGCTTCGAAGGTGGAACGCGGCAGGATCACCGGATTGCCGCGTTGTCCGTCGGCGACGGCACGAACGATTGCCATTCCGGACGCCTTGGCAAATGCCTTTGCCAGCGCCCTGATATCGTCTGTGGCGACATTCGGCATATCGGCAAGCAGCACCATCATGCCCGGAGCCTCCGAGACATCTGTTTGTTCAAGCCCTGCCTTTAGCGAACTCGCCATGCCGGTCGCGTAGTGCGGATTGTCGATGATTTTGACATCCAGACCGTGAAGCGCGGCGGACACTTCATCGCCGCGGTGCCCGACGACGACATGCACTCGCCCTATCTTTGCCTCGACCGCCTGACGCGTAACCCGGTGGACAAGCGCCTCGCCGTCGAACTCGGCCAGCAGCTTGTGCTGCCCGCTTTTCCCCATGCGACTTGCCCGACCCGCAGCCAGGATGATGACGGCAATCTCCTCTGCTTTGCGATCGACTGTAGCCATCAGACGCGGCAGCGGTCTGCTCGGAATTTCCATCAGCAATCCTCCGACTCCAAGGCCGGTCAAATCTTCACGTGTCGGCACCTCGCCGGCAAGCAGGCGGTTGAGCACCCAGTCGAACCCATTCTCCTTCGGTGACCGCGCACAGCCCGGCGCGCCGATCACCGGCACGTTGCCGAGATAGCCGAGCACCAGGAGGTTGCCGGGATCGACCGGCAACCCAACCTGGACCACCCGCCCACCCGCCAGCCGGATCGCTTCCGGAATGACATCCTGCGGATCGCTCATCGCCGACGCGCCGAAGACGATGATCATGGCAGGCAGCGTCTTCTCAGTGCTCTGTGGAGCCGCAATCGCGGTTTTCATCGCCTCTGCAACGGCCTCGGCCCGATGCGCCACGCGAACTTCCGAGATGAGTTCGCTGCTGGACGAAACGAGCCGCTGCTGCAGAACCCTGGCCGTCTTGTCCATCACCGAGGCTTTCAGCGATGGCAAGGTCGTGGCGACCAGAGACACGGCATGGGCTGCATAAGGCTTTAGCTGGAAGGCCGGGCTGTTTGCAGCAGCTGGCAGGCCTGTTCGACCCAGCGTCCGGCAACCGCGAGCGGGATGATCTTGATTGTCGCAACCAAATCCCCCGTCCGGACATCGGCATGATCGGCCAGACAGGCCAGCGTGATGGCGGGATCGATGCGATTGAACCGATCGACCACCGATTTGTCCGCAACAAAAAGACCATTGGCTTCGGCATAGAAATTGACCCTGCCCGTGGTCGCTGGCGAACGCCGAATTTCAATGCTGTCCAGCATCTCAGCGAGCTTTTGAGCCGCAGCATCTTCACCCAGATCGCCCGGCTCCATACGGCAAGCGATCACCGATGAAATACCCTCTGCGCGCAATGCATCCAGATCGCGGGCCTCCAGCACATGGCCCTTGGCCAGCTTTCCGGATCCAAGCGACACCGAATGGGCCAAGACGGCGCCCAAGGCCTCATCGACCGCCATGCTGCCGAAGATCATGCGGCGTCCCCTGTCGACGAGACAAGTGTGCGGCGGCGAAACGCGCGGATGATATCCGCCAACACCGCAACGGCGATTTCCGCCGGTGACGCCGCCCCGATGTCGAGACCGATTGGCGCAGAGATCGTCCCGATCTGCTCAGGCCCGAAGCCTGCCGTCAGCAGCCGTTCGACCCGCTTGCCATGGGTTTTTCGACTTCCCAGCGCGCCGACATAAAAACAGTGCGCCTCAAGTGCCGCGGCAATCGCCGGATCGTCGATCTTGGGGTCATGGGTGACGGCCACCAAGGCGCTATAGCGATCGAGCGGACGCTGCGGGAAAACGTCCTGTGGCCAGTCGGCGATCAGCTCGACATCGGCAAAGCGCTCCGGCGTCGCAAAGGCGGTACGCGGATCAATGATCGTCACGTCGAAATCGGCAAGCTGGGCCATCGGCACCAGTACCTGGCTGATATGCACGGCGCCGATCACCACGATGCGCGGCGGCGGCAGATAGACATTGAGGAAATGCTGCCGATCATTGATCTGCACCGTCCCGGCTTTGCCCGAAAGGAAATGCTGTGCAACCGCCTCGCCAAGCGGGCCGTCAACTTCCTCGCCTTCCAGAACCAGCCTGTCATGGCCACTCGCCAGGTCTGTCACCAGCATGGCAGCGCTGCGCTTGCGTCTGGCCGCATTCAGAGCCTTCAGATGCGCCGGATCCATCAGCCGAGCCTTTCGACATAGACACGAATGCGCCCGCCGCAGGACAAGCCGACCCGCCAGGCAGTCTCATCTGCCACCCCGAATTCGAGCATCTTCGGCTGCCGGCTGTCCAGCACATCGAGCGCTTCGGTGATCACCGCGCCCTCGACACAGCCGCCGGACACCGACCCCTCGAAATTGCCGTCGCGATCGATCACCAGATGACTGCCCACGGGCCGGGGCGCCGAGCCCCAGGTCTCGACCACCGTGGCGATGGCGACATCGCGGCCTTCCCCGATCCATTCTTCCGCAATCAACAGCGGATCATGCCGCAAGCTGTCTTTGGTCATGACACACCTTTCATGGATGCAAGGAACCGACGCGGATCGGCGTCTCTCTCGGGCGGGCCGGACAACGCCCTGACAAGGTCACCCAGCGCCTCGAGATTGTGAACGGCACGCAATTCGTCAACATGCGGCAACATCGCCCGGACCCCGCGCGCTCTAGCCTCGAAGCCTGAAAATCGCAATAGCGGGTTCAGCCAGACCAGTCTGCGGCACGAGCGGTGCAATCGGTCAATCTCCACGCCCAGGGTTTCGACATCATCCCGCTCCAGACCGTCGGTGATCAGAAGCACGACGGCGCCCTGGCCCAGAACGCGGCGTGCCCATTGGCGATTGAACAGTCGCAATGTCTCGCCGATACGGGTGCCACCCGACCAGTCGGCCACGGCATCCGTGCATTGGGCGATCGCCTCGTCCGGATCGCGATGGCGTAGTTGCCGCGTGACGTTGGTCAGCCGCGTGCCGAACAGGAAGGTGTGCACCCGCTGCCGGCGCTCGCTTAGCACATGCAGGAAATGCAGGAAGATCCGGCTGTACTGGCTCATCGAGCCCGAAATGTCGGCAAGCACCACCAGCGGCGGCGGACGCTGACGTCGTTCGCGAAAGCGCGGCAACATCAGATCGCCTCCGGTTCGCAGCGCCTGGCGCATGCTGGCCCTCTGGTCAACGTAGCGACCCCGTGTCGACGCACGGAAACGCCTGGTCGATACCTTGTCGAAGGGCATCGCAAGGCGTTCGATCTCCCGTCGTGCCTGCGCCAGTTCGCCTGAACTCATCTGGCCGAAATCCATCTGCCGGAGCACTTCCTGGCCTGACACGGTCAACCGGGCATCGATCTCGATATCGGGCTCGTTGCGTTCCCGCACCGGCCTGTTCTTCTCGGCAAACAGCGCATCGCTGACCCGCGCCGATCCCGGTTTTGGTTTTTGCCGCTCGCCAAGATCCAGCGCCACCGGCGACATCAGCGCGATCATCTTGCCGACAAGGTCGCGGCCGCGCCAGAAAATCGCAAAAGCCTCGTCGAACACCGGCTGGTCTTCATGCCGTTTGACGAAGATCGAAGCCAGTGCCGCATGAAACTCCACCCGGGAACCAATACCGATCGTATCGATGGCTTCGATCGCGTCGATCACCGCCCCCGGGCCTGGCTTCAAGCCGGCCTTGCGCAGCACACGGGCGAAATGCACGATATTGTCGGCCAGCCGGCCCTCTCCCTGAACGGGCAGAGACCCGACGATCCCATCTCTTTTGTCAGATCCCGTGCCAGGCGTCTGCATCGGCTCAGCCCGCTGCCAGAAGTTCGGCCTTGACCTCCGACAGCACCCTCTGGCCCTCGCTGCCCTGGATGCGGGCGATATCCTCCTGGTATTTCAACAGTGTGCCCAGCGTGTCGGCAATGGTTTCCGGATCGAGCGCCAGGCGGTCGAGTTCGGTCAACGCCGTCGCCCAGTCGATGGTTTCGGCAATGCCCGGGTTCTTGAACAGGTCGATGGTTCGCAATCGC
>NZ_AHZC01000157.1 GCF_000247475.1 Rhizobium sp. PDO1-076
CTTGCCACCCTGGCGGACAAACAGGCCGATCTTCACCGAGGAGGAGCCGGCGTTGAACGTCAGCAGCAGTTTGTCGCTCATCGAATGGCGAGCCCCAGGCCTGCCGTGCGTTTTGCCGCCACGAGCTTGGCAAGCGCCGCAGATGTCATGCGCACCCGCAGGCTGTCGGAGCGGCTGGTCAGGATGATGGGCACGCGGGCGCCGAGCACGAGGGCTGCCGCATCGGCATTGGCGAAATAGAGCAATTGCTTGGCCAGCATGTTGCCGGCTTCGAGATCCGGCACCAGCAGGATGTCGGCATCGCCGGCCACGGATGAGACGATGCCCTTGGTGCGCGCCGCCTCCAGGCTGATGGCAATATCGAAGGCAAGCGGTCCATCGACCAGGGCGCCCTTGATCTGACCGCGTGCGGCCATCACGGTGAGGGCGGCGGCATCCAGCGTTGCCGGCATCTTGTCGTTGACCGTTTCGACGGCGGCGAGCACCGCCACCTTCGGCGTGGCGACCCCCAGCATGTGCATGAGATCGACGGCGTTCTGGCAGATGTCGCGTTTCTGGTCGAGTGTCGGGGCGATGTTGATTGCGGCGTCGGTGACCACCAGCAGCTTCGAATAGGCCGGCACGTCCATGACGTAGACATGGCTGATGCGGCGTTCGGTGCGCAGGCCGGAACCGCCGGCAACGACCGCGCCGAGGATTTCGTCGGAATGCAGGCTACCCTTCATCACCGAGCCGACCTTGCCGGCAATGGCAAGCTCGACGGCCAGCGCTGCCGCCGCATGGCTGTGTTCGGTCGACATGATCTCGAAGCCGTCGAGCGCAATGCCGGCTTCGGCAGCCGCTGCACGGATCTTGGCTTCCGGGCCGATCAGGATCGGCTCCATCAGGCCTTCGTCGCGGATCTCGACGGCGGCCTCGATCACATCCGGCGTGCAGGGATGGACGAGCGCGGCCCTCAGCATCGGCAGGGCTCTTGCTTCAGCGACAATCGCGTCGAAGCGGTCATGGCGTTGCAGCGAGACGTCGGGAATGGAGTTTTCCGACCAGACGACACGTCTTTCCGGCGCCTTCACCCGCGCCTGGCCGGCCAGCACGGTTTCACCATGCTGGTTGACGCAGCGCGTGTCGAAGATCACCGTCTGGCCGTCGGCCTGTTTCTGGACAAGGGTAACGGTGGCGGTGATCGTGTCGCCGGGAGCGAGCGACTTCTGGAACTGCAGATCCTGGCCGAGATAGATGGTGCCGGGGCCGGGCAGGCGGGTATCGAGCACGGCCGATACCATGCCGGCGGGGATCAGCGACTGGCCGAGCGGAACCGGATTGTGGTCGCCGGACAAGGCCGCAAAGAGTTCGATGTCGTCGGGTCCGATCAGGCGCGTGATCGCGGCGCTGTCGCCGACCTTCAGTTCCTCGAAGGTGTGGTTGGTGAGGATCGGTTTTTCCATGTCGGCAATGTCGTCCATCTGAAATCGTCCCGGTTCCTGGCGGATCATCATGCGGTTTGCCGGGTCATGCCGCAATGTTGCGCTGCAATATGCCGGCACTATTCCGGTCGGGAGGGCGCCTGTCCTTGACTTATCTCAAGCGGTCTCGGGCTAAAGTCTAAGGGCTGGCCAGAGCCAGGCGTCCGTAAAGCTAAGTGCCGGGCAAGACCCAGCGGTCGCGCCAGGCCGGCTGTGCGTCCGGATAGGGCAATGCCGTCGCGGCATGCACGCCACGGGCGATGGCACGCGCGGTGACCAGCGTGGCGAGATGGCAGAGTTCCAGGAGATCGGCGGGGCTGACAAGATCGCGCTTTCCGGTCGATGCCGTAAACAGCGTGTCGCCGTCGAGCGGTAAATGGGCGGGCAGAACGGCGCGGGCAAGCCCGTCATGGGCGGTGATCGACAGCCGGTGCAGGTCGGCTTTGGCCAACCTGGCATCAGTGACCACCGCGCCGATGGTCGTTGCCGTCAGGCGAAGGCCCTTGATGGTCATGGCCCGGTCAGCCGCGCTGACCTTGGCCGGCAGGCCGAGCCCGCCGAATTCGTCACCTTCCTCGAACGCAGCCGCCCAGAAATGCGGCCCGTCGCCGATCGTCACCGACCCCATGGCGTTGACGGAAACGAGCGCGCCAATCGTGTGGCCGGAGGAGGAGACGGCGCTGGCCGAGCCAATGCCGCCCTTGAGATTGGCGGTCGTGGCACCCGTGCCGGCGCCAACCGTGCCGAGATCGAAGCGACCGATGGCGCAGGCCAGAAACGCCGCATAACCCATGTCCTGGTAGGGCGAATGCAGGCCCCAGTCCTTGTTGCCGCCGTTCAGCAGATCCATCAGGATTGCCTGCGGCACGATCGGCACCTTGACCGGGCCGACCGCAAAGCCACGGCCGATCGCCCTCAGCCCCGACTGCACGCCACCGGCCGCATCGAGCCCGAAGGCCGAGCCGCCCGACAGCACGAAGGCATCGACCTGCTGCACCGTCATCGACGGATCGAGCAGCGCCGTGTCGCGCCCACCCGGCGCCCCGCCGAGCACGATGCCCGAGGCTACCGCCGGTTCATCGAACAGGATGACGGTGACGCCGGAGCCGAGAGTGAGATCGGTGGCATGGCCGACGGAGAGACCGGCAACATCGGTCAGGAGGTTGAGGCGCGCGTGGGGCATGGTGTATGTCTCCGGATGGCTGAGCGGAGAGTGGCGGGGGACTGCGGCGGGATCAAGGGGCGTTTGCGGTTAAGACAATCGGACGGTCGGTTGGATAGCAGGGTTCTAGCAAGCGATCTGCGCGCGCAGGCGGGGGGCGATCCAGTCGAGGAAGCACCGCACTTTCAGCGGCAGGGGATCGGCTGGTGCATGGATCACGTTGACCGGCAGCGGTTCCGGTGCGAATTCCGTCAGCAGTTCCTGGAGCGCGCCGGAGCGCAGGTGATCGGAGATCTGGTAAGACAGCACGCGGACAATACCGATACCGGCCAGTGCGGCCTGAATGGCAGCCTGTGTCGTGTTGACCGAGAGTTTGGCGCGCGGCTCGATGCTGAAGGCCACACCGTCCCGGCGGTAGCGCCATTCCGGCGCCGTGGCAAAGCCCTGAAAGCTTATGCCGTCATGCTGGGCGAGGTCATCCGGTTGGTCCGGCACGCCTTTGCGGGCGAGATAGTCGGGGCTCGCGCAGAGCACCCGGCGGACGGTGCCGAGCCGCGTCGCGATCAGGGCGCTGTCCGTGAGATGCCCAATCCTGAGGGCCACATCGACATGTTCATCCGCCAGGCTGAGCTGCCGATCGGCGAGCGTCAGGCGCAGGTTTATGTCGGGGTGCTCTTTCAGAAATTCCATTACAATGGGCAGCAGATGCCGCTCACCAAAGGCAATCGGTGCGGTCACATGCAGCCCGCCACGCAAGGCGCGGTATTCGCCGCTGGCTTGCCGCTCCGCCACATCCAGTTCCTCTAGAATGCGACGTGATGCGGCGACGAAGGCGCGCCCCTCTTCCGTCATGGCGAGGCCGCGGCGGGTGCGCAGGACCAGGCGCGCACCAAGGTGCTTTTCAAGATCTGCGACCTTGCGGCTGACCGTGGCGAGCGGTGCTCCGAGTCGCCGCGCGCCGGCCGAGAGGCTGCCTGCCTCAACGACCGCCAGCAGTATCGACATTGCTTCAAACCGATCCATCCAATCCTTCCAGAATGTGAGAGGAAATCTCCATAGATGGCAGGATACCCCAATGGTTGTGGATGTCATAGCATTCACTCCGTCTAGGGGTCGCTGGCCGGCCCCCTATTTCCAATGATCCAGGGGAAAAGTCATGCCTCAACTTTCACGCCGCGCCTTTGCCAGTGCCCTGCCTCTCAGCCTGATGGGGGGAAGCCTCCTTGCGGGCGGACTGATCGGCGGCGCGCCGGCCCTTGCCACGACGCAGACTGCCGCCAAGGCACCGGTCAGCGTTACGCCGCTGGCGCAGATCCGCATCGGCCGCTTTACGGTCACAGCCCTGACGGACGGCTATGCCGATATGCCCTACGACTATTTTCCGGGACGTTCCGCGGACGAGGTCGAAAAGGCGGCCGTCGCGCAGTTCACCGCCCGGCAAAGCGGCGTGCGGTTCCTTTTCAACCAGTATCTCATCGAGGATGGCGAGCGCCGCATCCTGAT
>NZ_AHZC01000156.1 GCF_000247475.1 Rhizobium sp. PDO1-076
CCGGCATCGGTCGGCTGAATAGTACGGAAAGCGGTGTACCGTTCCAAATATTCCCCTATAGCCTTGATATGGGGGTCACCATCGAAACCAAAGCCATGCCCATTGACCGCGTGATGATCGACTGCCGAGAAAACCGAAGGTTCGTAGATAGAGGCAGGATAGCCTGCCGACAGACGGAATCTCGGCGTCTTAAGATCGAAATTTCGAAAGCTATTGGACACTTTCATCTCCCGGAAAGCCGAACGCTTGAATGGCGGCGGGGAGAAGCAACCTGCTGTCTAGCCCACAGGATTTGGTAAATTCATACTCGGAGAAGCCCGCAAGGACGCGAGAAGCAATCCCGTTATCCTGCGCTATAGCTGCGATGTGCTGATACATCGAGCCAACCTCAAGTAAGGCAAGCCGGTAGCCGCGCGATCGGTATTTGAAAGTGGCTTTCTTCAAATTGATGAAGTAGGCGACGTAGAAAGCGGCCCCTTCAATAGTGGCGATAGTAATAAACCGATCCTGGTCGAATTGCGCCGGTAGCAGTTCGAAGCGGTTGCTGGTCGGGAGGTAGTGCGCGACAGAAAAAGGAGGTATCCCTTCAACTCTATCGCTGGTTACTACGACAGCCTCAGCGCTGTAGAGCGCGCCACCGGACGGGTACGGCCTGCGTCCTTCGCCATCCGCTCCGATCGCTTGGCCAAGAATCAAGGCAATTTTCTCGAACTCCACAATACCAGGCTGCCCTTTCTTCAGGGATGGCCAGCGTGAAACCGTTGTCTGCGTGGTCGTGGAGTGGCCGAATACGATATCGCTGAAATGGGAAAAACGGGATTCCTTCGTTTCTGCAAGAAGTAGATTTTCCGTCGAAAGGAACGGTGCGCTGATGCGTTTCTCGAGGGTGGACCCTGCACAGGTGAAGCAATGCTGGTGAAAGACGCGAACGGTGTGTTCGACGTCAGGATCGACGAACTGGCTAGCAAAACCAATCTGGTTCAAGGCTGAAATATCGTCAGTCGACATGGTATCTGCTCCCTCTTTCAAATGGACCGCGGTCCTGCACTGAAGGTCGAATGGGCACCTCGATGGCGTTCAATGCGACCTGTATCCAGATTCATCTCTATGATGGTGCTGAGGTCGTCGGGGAACAGTGGCGCAACACCGTCGGCAAGAAGAGGGCGCACGCGCGTGTAAAGGAGGTGCAATGCTGCCGCGGCCTCGATCTCCAACGCTGCGAACGTTGGAACAGAGAGCGAGGTGACGGCATAAGGGTCTGCAAGAAAAAAGTCTGCCCAACTAATTGGCTTGAAGCCTGGATTTCTGTCGAGGCCGGCCAAGTTATGAAGGCCGCTGAAATGGTCTGGTAGGCCCATCGACGCGGAGTAAAAACCGTCAATGACGAAGTGTCGAAAAACAAAATATGCATGGAGGACGATGCACTCGGGGCACCGAGCACAGGCATCGTAGATTTCTCGCGCCGCAGCTGGAGTATAGGCGGCCTGAATCGCGATCAGAAAGGTTGGTCTACCTATGAGCGCCAGTTCGTGAACCGAAGTGCAAATTATGGCGTCGTTGTTCTCGATGCATTTCGCCAAGGAACGCGAAATCTCGTCCGAAGAGCAGTAGATTACAACGCTTTCATCGGATTTCATGCGACGCAGAATTTTGAGCTTGATCAAGAACTGCTCCGCTGCATCGATGGGAAGCCCATTGCGCTCCAGAATTTCCAAGGCAACGTGTTTATTGATGCGCGGCCGGATTGGTGAAAACTCCCGTAGTGCCGCTGCAAGATTGACATCGGTAATCGATGCAGCACCGGTCGGGGTAAACAGCTTGTAAACTCCGTCGATGTCAGCGGACTCAAGCACAAACGGCGATATTGTATACATAGCTTCCGATCCCAAATGACGACAGCGACGCCGATGCCGTGAATTATTCTGCATGCGCGGGCTAGTGGCCACCCCGGCGTCGGCATGCCGACGCCGGGGTGGGGCTGGGTCAGATCAAACGGTCATACCACAACGCGACGAGCCAGAGCTCTTGCCGCTTGCACCGCTACGGCTGGAGCTGTCGCAACGCGAGCAAGCCGCGGCCGAGGCCACGCCCGGAGCGGCGTCTTCATCCAAGAACTCGATTTCCGTACCAAACTGCGGAGGGTTCAGGTTCTGAATCATAGGGTTCTCCTTCTGTTAGCGCACCGCACCTCGCGGCACAGGTGACCCATAAAAATATAAATCCGAATTGTCAATGTACATATTTGTACCTATATTGCATCTAATCAGACTTTACTTAGTTATAGTTTGGTGTTTATGGTTTATCATAGGTGTTGGTGGTTATATGTCAGATTTTTCCAAGATATTACAGGTAATTCTACTGGTAATGACGCAGAATCGCAAGCAGAAGGCATTACTCGCGTTGGTCGTCCTCACCATTGCAGCGACAGCAGTAGGTGCGGCGATTTTTCCCGTGTTCTTTTCACTGGGTATTGATGCGCTCACAGATGAAAGCAAAGGGACCAATTTGGCCGTTACCTACATCCTCGCCTTCGGCGCAGGACTGACGCTGGTTGGAATACTTGAGCAACTTCAGTGGCTTACCTTCGGTCCTATGAACTTGAGGCTCCAACGCCACTTGACCACCCATGTCTTTCAACACGCCGTCTCATTACCTTATTACCGTCTCAAGACCTACACGACCTATGAGATCGGCCGTACGATAGAGAAGGGGCTGGATGCTGTCAGAGACATTACGTCGAACCTGACATTCTTTTTGATCCCGACAATCATAGAGCTGATAATCGCAGCGTCGGTAATCGCTTTCATGATCGATTTTTGGATCGCAGGGTTTCTGGTCGTCGCCCTGTTGGTGTACGGCTTGATCGCAAACGTCGCCGCCAGCCGCATTCGCTCCTCCACCGAAGAGGCCATGGGGAGCGGTATTGAAGCCTGGAGCTTTGGCCTCGACGGTGTTGCGAATGCCGAACTGTTACAACAATCCAATCTCGGTTCGAAATTCACTGGCAAGCTTGACGAAAAGCTGAAAGTGAACGATCGCGCATGGGCAATAACGTTCCGGCAGAGGGCCTACTATGGTGGACTTCAGGCACTCGTTTTCGGCTTGGTTGTGCTTGGCGTATTGTGGCGTGGCGGGGTGAATGCCGGGGAAGGCACTTTCAGCATCGGGGAACTCGTCCTACTGAATACCTACATTATCCGACTGCTGCAGCCGGTCGAAACGTTTGCACGTGTTTATCGTGACGTACATGCGGCTCTCGGGGAGGCCCAACTTCTTGCCGATCTGCTGGCCGTCGACGTTCCGGCACCAACAAAAGCCTCGCACCCAGCGGAAAAGCAGCCCCTCAGTCTCGACCTTCGCAACGTGTCGATTGATGTTGCGGACCACCGTGTTTTGTCCGGCCTTAACTTCAGTGTCCAGCCGAGGGTACCGCTTTTCATCATAGGGCCATCCGGTGTCGGGAAGAGCTCGCTGCTCAAGCTCCTATCCTGCCTGACGATACCAAGCGAGGGGGAGTATCTAGTAAACGGAGAGGCTGTTTCCGAAGACAATTTAAGCGCGCTGCGGGAGTGTATTGCCGTGGTGCAGCAGGACTGCCTTTTATTCGATTGGACAATCAGGGAGAACATTGCCTTCGGCTACGCTGGACCCAAGGCGCAGATCGAGGAGGTGATTTCCAATCTCGGACTGACAGACGTCATCAATCGGCACGAGGCACAAGGCGAGGCAACGGTCGGGGAGCGCGGTAATCGGCTGTCGGGCGGTGAGAAACAGCGCGTATCGCTTGCCCGCGCGCTGCTCAAAAAACCACGCCTGCTTCTCTTGGACGAAGCCACAGCTGCGCTGGACGAAGTTAACCGTAAGATGGCCCTAGCCGCAATCCAGACGCTTCAAGAAGACAATTCTAGCGTCTTTGTTACCCACGACCTTTCGTTAATAAAGCCTATGTCCCGGGTTCTCTTTCTCTGCTCGCCTGATGTGGCTTACCACGGCACTCATAATGAGCTTTTGGAAAACCATCCAGCCTACGGACAATTCATCGAAGGAATTGAGCGGGGCATCAATTCTAAGAGGCTGCCTCAAAAAGAGGTGGGTGATTTCAACAGGTTATGATTCCTTCGGTTTTGCGGGGCCT
>NZ_AHZC01000155.1 GCF_000247475.1 Rhizobium sp. PDO1-076
ATGTCACGCCGGCCAGAGCCGCCTTGCCAGAGAGACGCATGCGCCCGGCAAAAATCGCCGAACGGGGCGCCGGAAGGAGCCACATACTAAACTTACAGAGGTTGCTTCTGGCGCCCTGTCCGAGACTGACAAGCTATCCCCGGAGGAGGACATTCCGACCGGTGCATCGGCATGGGATTTTTGAAGGTTTGATTGATGTGAGTGGAGGATGGCGGGTGGAGGATGGTGGGTGGAAAGTCCGAAGCGTGGGTGCAGCTACAGCCTCAATGGGAGCTTTCAGCGCCAGTTCGCCCCCCTCTGTCGGCTCCGCCGACATCTCCCCCACACGGGGGGAGATCGCCGAGACCGCAGTGCAAGGGAGAAAAATGGTGACCGCGGTCCAAAGGCCAAAACAGCAGACGACAAGACATCGCCTCATTGCACCGGCCTCAATTGTCCAAGGTATCCGATTGGCCGAGCGGCCAGCCACCTGCCGATCTCCCTCCTTGTGGGGGGGGGGGAGGAACGGTCTGCGCAGCAGAGCAAACGATCCAGTGAATCGTTTGCCGTGACGAACGGCCGGCAGGACAGGAGGGGGGTATCGCGGAAGCAGAGAGGGTTTTCGCCGGCACACGAATGCCAAACGCTCCGGCACACCAGACTGGAAGCACCGCACCCCGGGCCGCAGTCCCTCAAACATCACTGCAGACGCCAATCACCACTTCGGTATCATCATGCCCATGACCTCGCAGACGACGTCACAGGCATCAAATCGTCCGGTCCCCCTTACCCCTCCAGTTCCTCGCGCAGCATTTCCAGCTCGAGCCATTCCTCTTCCATCCGGGTCACGCTGTCGCGCAGCTTTTCCGTCTCGGCCGCCAGCTTGTTGAAGGTCGCCGGATCCTTGGTAAACAGGGTGGGGTCGGCCATCTTCGCCTCGCGGGCAGCGATCTCCTTCTGCGCCTTTTCCATTTCCTTCGGCAGGTTTTCCAGCGCGAACTTCTGCTTGAACGACAGCTTGCCCCGGCCCTTCGCGCCACCGCTCTCGACCGGCTTGCCCGAAGCCTCCTGCGCCTTGGCCTTCTCGGCCTTTTCGGCCTTCTTGCGCTCGTCCTCGACACCCTTGCGCTGCGCCAGCATGTCGGAATAGCCGCCGGCATATTCGATCCAGCGACCATCCGGGTTTTCCGGATCGGCCGGCGCGATCGTCGAGGTCACGGTGCGGTCGAGGAAGTCGCGGTCATGGCTGACCAGGATGACTGTACCCGAATAGCCGGCGACGATCTCCTGCAACAGATCGAGCGTCTCGATGTCGAGGTCGTTGGTCGGTTCGTCGAGGATCAGGAGGTTGGACGGCTTGGCCATGATGCGCGCCAGCATCAGCCGGGCGCGCTCGCCGCCCGACAGATTGCGGATCGGGGTGCGCGCCTGCTCCGGCTGGAACAGGAATTCCTTCATGTAGCCGGTGACATGCTTCTGCTCGCCATTAACCAGCAGGTTCTCGCCGCGGCCGTCGGTCAGGTAGTTTGCCAGCGTATCGTCCGGATCGAGATCCTCGCGCTTCTGGTCGAGCACGGCGATCTCGAGATTGGTGCCGAGCTTGATCTTGCCGGAATCCGGCTTCATCTGCCCGGTCAGCATCTTCAGCAAAGTCGTCTTGCCGGCGCCGTTCGGGCCGATCAGGCCGATGCAGTCGCCGCGATGCACGCGGATCGAAAACGGCGCAACGATGGTTCGGTCACCGTAAGCCTTGGTGATCTTGTCGGCCTCGACCACCAGCTTGCCGCTTTCGCGACCTTCGCTGACAGAGGCCTGGATCGTGCCTTGTGGTCCCTTGTGGCCGCGATAGTCGGCGCGCAGGCTCTGCAGATTGCCGAGGCGGCGCATGTTGCGCTTGCGCCTGGCGGTCACGCCATAGCGCAGCCAGTGCTCCTCGCGCTGGATTTCCTTGCCGAGTTTGTGTTGCTCGATCTCTTCCTCTTCCAGCACCTTGTCGCGCCATTCCTCGAAATGGCCAAAGCCCCGGTTGAGCCGCCGCGACAGGCCGCGATCGAGCCAGACCGTGGCGGTCGAGACCTTTTCGAGAAAACGCCGGTCATGCGAAATCACCACCAGGGCGCTGCGGCTCTTGGCAAGTTCACCTTCCAGCCATTCGATGGTCGGCAGATCCAGATGGTTGGTCGGCTCGTCGAGCATCAGGATGTCGGGCTCCGGCGCCATCACGCGGGCAAGCGCCGCACGCCGCGCCTCGCCGCCCGACAGGCTGGATGGTTCTTCCTGGCCGGTGAGGCCCAGATGTTCCAGCAGATAGGTCACGCGATACGGATCGTCGCCCGGCCCAAGACCGGCTTCGGCATAGGCCTGGACCGTGGTGTAGGCGCCGAAATCCGGCGCCTGTTCCAGGTAGCGGACCGTCGAGGACGGATGACGGAAAACCTCGCCCGACTGTGCCTCGACCATGCCAGCGGCGATCTTCATCAGCGTCGACTTGCCCGAACCGTTGCGGCCGACCAGGCAGATCCGGTCGCCCGGTTCGATCTGCAGATTGGCGCCGTTGAGCAAAGGGGCTCCGCCGAAGGAAAGGAAGATGTCGTCAAGTTTCAGAATGGGAGGCGCCAAGGCTTCAGGCTCCGGTCATGTCATGAGGGCGGGCAAGGATCACCGCGTCACCGCGTGTCAGCGAGAAGCGCACAGGCCCTTCCGCGACGTTGGAAATGGTGCGCGACGATCCGAAGGCAAGATCGAAATCGGCAAGCGGATAACGGGCATTCTCGATCGTCAGACCGGCAAGATCGGTGAGACCGAGAACGGAAAACAGCGAGCCCCTGGGCAGGTCGATCACCAGCGGCGCACGCAAAAGCGGATAGGCCTCTTCGAGACCCGAGCTCATCACCACGTCGATCCCGCGCTTGGCCAGCGCCACCGCCGACAGAAGATGCATCAGCGCATGATCGGAGCGTTCGCCGCCGAGCGCGCCGGCCAGGATCAACCGCGTCGCACCGCGCGACAAAGCCTCGTCGACGGCGATCTCGCCATCGGTCGAAGCCTTGCGCGCCGGATAGGGCATGCGCGGCACATCGGGAAAATCCTCGACCGGCAGATCGTCAGAACTGTCGAAATCGCCGACCCAGAGCTCGGGCTTGAGGCCGAGCGCGAGCGCATGGCGCATGCCGCCATCGGCCGCAATCACACGGCTTTCAGCGACCGCGGCCTTCAGCCGGTCGGTCGGTTCGACAAGCCCGCCGAGAAGGATGGTGAAATTGCGCTGCGTCATGGCTCTGCCCATAACCCATCTTGGGCCAAAAGCAAAAGCCCGATCACGTCATGCCTATCACGCGATACCAGATCAGTTGATGCGAGATAACACGATGAAAGCGCGGCAACGCAAGCCGTTGCCGCGGATCGATCGCGACGGTCGGATGCACGGACCCGTCAGCGCTTCTTGGTGCCGGTGGTTTCGGCAGTCTTCATCTGCGTGGTGAAGCTCGAGGTCGGCGCGGAGGAGACCGGCTTATCCTTGTCCTTCTTCGGCTTCCTTACTTCGCGGTTCGAACGCTGTTGACCTTTAGCCATGGACCTTGTTCCTTCTGCATCTGAGCCGGCGCCTGTTTCGGCATCCGGCTGCGGGTGGGGTCGATATCGTCTTCGGCGACGCAACGGTCGAAATTCTCGGCTTCGAAGTGCACGCGATATTGGCGTTTGCCGCCGGTTTCGGGCAGCGTCGCGGTGATCTTGCAGACACCCGGCGTTCGCGCCACGCGCACAGGGCCATCCTTCAGGAAGATCATGTCGCCGATTGCAAATTTATGTCCACTCATCAGGGTCTCCTCCGCGCGCCGGGTGCTGCGGGTGTAGCAAAGCCGCCCGGACGCGCTGATCGCATACCGGGGGCAGTTTCTGTTTCGGAAGGCACACAAACCCGCCTTTGCGGCGGCTGGTGGCGACGACCGCAAGACGGTGGTCGGCTTTGTTTTGATCAAGGAAGAAAAAGCTGACACATCCGGCGCCGGTGATCCCGTCCCTGTGGGGGGAGACGCGCCTCAACTGGACATGTGAAACTGAAGTCCCTTCAGACTGTCAGATTTCTGCATAAATACAAGCTTTATCTTGCATGACAGCAGCACAGATCACCCGCGTCGACGGCCGACTTGCGCTTGCATGAACCGGTGCGGCTCACTAGGTTTTGCACCAGACAGGACATGGGATGGCATGGGGGCAGACAGACAATGCAGTTCACCGGAACCGCCGACTATGTGGCCGACAAGGATCTGATGATCGCGGTCAATGCCGCGATTGCGTTGGAGCGGCCGCTGCTGGTCAAGGGCGAGCCCGGCACAGGCAAGACCGAGCTGGCGCGCCAGGTCGCCGCAGCCCTTGGCCTCGACATGATCGAATGGAACGTCAAGTCGACGACCAAGGCGCAGCAGGGCCTCTACGAATACGATGCCGTGTCGCGGCTGCGCGACAGCCAGCTCGGGGACCCGCGTGTCAACGAAGTCGGCAACTACATCCGCCGCGGCAAGCTCTGGCACGCCTTTGCGGCCGAGCGGAAATGCGTGCTCCTGATCGACGAGATCGACAAGGCCGATATCGAATTTCCCAACGACCTGCTGCAGGAACTCGATCGCATGGAATTCCATGTCTACGAGACCGGAGAGCTGGTGAAGGCCAGGGTCCGGCCGATCGTCATCATCACCTCGAACAACGAGAAGGAATTGCCGGACGCGTTTCTCCGCCGCTGCTTCTTTCACTACATTCGCTTCCCCGAGGCCGACACGCTCGCTCGCATTGTCGAGGTGCATTATCCGGGCATCAAGCAGACCCTGGTACGCAATGCGTTGACCCAGTTCTACGAGATCCGCGAGACCCCGGGCCTGCGCAAGAAACCCTCGACATCGGAGGCGCTCGACTGGATCCGCCTGCTGGTCGCAGACGATATCGATCCCGCCGACCTGCGCGGCGATCCGAAACAGGCGCTGCCGAAACTGCACGGCGCGCTGCTGAAGAACGAGCAGGACGTGCATCTTTTCGAGCGGCTGGCTTTCCTGGCAAGACGGGAGGGACGCTAGCGGCATGCCATTCGAGCGCTGCATTGCGCCATGTTTTTTCGTTGATTTGCAGGCACGACAGGCGTAAACAGCGCGGGTGTTTCGTGGTGATTTGGCCGGCCGGCTTGCAGCCACGTAAAATAAGTCGCTAAAGGGCCGAGGCAAGTTCAACACTTTCCAAGGACCGGTAGCGATATGCAAAGCTGCCGGTATTTTTGTTTTGGCGGTCCAGCACCGTCGCGACACGGAAAGTTGAGAGTAAGATGCCGATCAGGATTCCCGACACACTGCCCGCCTTTGAAACCCTCGTGCACGAGGGCGTTCGGGTGATGACCGAAACGGTGGCTGTCCGCCAGGACATCCGCCCGTTGCAGATCGGCCTGCTCAACCTCATGCCGAACAAGATCAAGACGGAACTGCAGTTTGCCCGCCTGATCGGCGCCTCGCCGCTGCAGGTCGAGCTGACCCTGGTGCGCGTTGGCGGCCACAAGGCGAAGAACACGTCCGAAGAGCATCTCCTGTCCTTCTACCAGACCTGGGACGAGGTGAAGCACCGCAAGTTCGACGGCTTCATTGTCACCGGCGCGCCGGTCGAGACCATGCCCTACGAGGATGTCACCTACTGGAATGAGATGGCGCAGATCTTCGACTGGACCGAAACCCATGTGCATTCGTCGATGAATGTCTGCTGGGGCGCCATGGCGGCGATCTACCATTTTCACAAGGTTCCCAAGCATCCGCTGAAGGAAAAGGCATTCGGCGTCTATCGCCATCGCAACCTGGCGCCGTCCTCGGTGTTTCTCAACGGCTTTTCCGACGATTTCCAGGTGCCTGTGTCACGCTGGACGGAGGTCCGCCGTGCCGAGATCGAGACGGAAAAGAGCCTGAACATCCTGCTCGAATCCGACGAAATGGGCGTCTGCCTGGTACAGGAGGACCGCGCCAAGCGTCTCTACATGTTCAACCACGTCGAATATGATTCCACCTCGCTGGCGGATGAATATTTCCGCGACGTCAATGCCGGCATCCCGATCAAGATGCCGCACAACTACTTCCCGCATAACGACGACACGCTGGCGCCGCTCAATCGCTGGCGCGGCCATGCGCATCTGTTGTTCGGCAACTGGATCAACGAGATCTACCAGACGACGCCCTATGACCTGAACGAGATCGGCAAGGATCTGTAGCCATGGCCCATCCAGACACAGCACTCGTGGAAATCCGGCCGCTCACGGCAGCCGACGAAGCCGACTGGCGGCGTCTGTGGAAGGCCTATCTGGCCTTCTACGAGACAGAACTGCCGGAGGAGATCTACCAGGCGACCTTTGCCCGGCTGATCTCCGGCGGTGCCGGCGAGTATCGCGGTCTGCTGGCATGGGTCGGCGGCAGGCCCGTCGGCCTTGCCCATATCCTCTTTCATCGCTCCTGCTGGCATATCGACAATATCTGCTACCTGCAGGACCTCTATGCCGACCCAGATGTGCGCGGCAAAGGCATCGGCCGAGCATTGATCGAGGCGGTCTATCGGGTGGCCGAAGCGCAGAATGCCAGGGAAGTCTACTGGATGACCCAGGAATTCAATGGGACAGCCCGCAAGCTTTATGACAGGATTGCCGACAAGACGCCCTTCATCATCTACCAGAAAAACCTCTGAAAGCCGATGTTCCTGCCTTTCTTCCTGCGGCTGAGACAAGAGAAGGTCCCGGTGACGCTGCGGGAATATCTGTCGCTGCTGGAGGGCCTGCAGGCAGGACTGGTCGATTTCGACATCGACGGGTTCTATTTTCTCGCCCGCACAACGCTGGTCAAGGACGAGCGCTTCATCGACCGTTTCGACCGGGTGTTCGGCGAAATCTTCGGCGGCCTTGTATCGCAGGCGGCCGGCGACGGCGTGGAAACCGTTGCCATTCCCGACGAATGGCTGCGCAGGCTTGCCGAAAAGCACCTGTCGGAAGACGACAAGAAGCTGATCGAAGCGCTGGGTGGCTTAGATGCGCTGATGGAAACGCTCAGAAAACGCCTTGCCGAACAGAAGGAACGCCATCAGGGCGGTTCGAAATGGATCGGCACGGCCGGCACCTCCCCCTTCGGCGCCTATGGCTACAATCCGGAAGGCGTGCGTATCGGCCAGCAGGAAAGCCGTCACCGGCGCGCCGTGAAGGTCTGGGACAGCCGCGAATTCCACAATCTCGACGACACTGTCGAACTCGGAACCCGCAACATCAAGGTCGCCTTGCGCCGGCTGCGCCGGTTCGTCCGGCAGGGAGCGGCCGAGGAATTCGACCTCGCCGGCACGATCCGCGCCACCGCTGAACACGGCTATCTCGACGTCAAGACGCAGGCCGAGCGCAAGAACGCGGTCAAGCTGCTGATGTTCTTCGACATCGGCGGCTCGATGGACGATCACGTCAGGAGCGTTGAGGAGTTGTTTTCCGCCGCCCGCGCCGAGTTTCGCCACATGGACTATTTCTACTTCCACAATTGCCCCTATGAGCGGGTGTGGAAAGACAATCGCCGGCGCCATAGCGATACGATCGCGACACAGGACATCATCCGCACCTTTGGGCCGGACTACCGGGTGATCTTTGTCGGCGATGCGGCGATGAGCCCCTACGAGATCACCCAGCCAGGCGGCTCCGTCGAACACTGGAACACCGAAAGTGGCGCGGTCTGGCTGCAGAGGCTGACCGGTCATTTCCGCCGGCATCTGTGGATCAATCCACTGACCGAGCCACAATGGGACTATACGATGTCGGTCGGATTGATTCGCCGGTTGATGGAGAACAGGATGTTTCCCCTGACGCTGGGCGGCCTGGAGGCAGCAGCCCGCGAACTGGCACGGTAAGACAGACAACAGAAAAGCGGGAGAAACGCATGGCAAGGCAGGCATTCGGACAGACGGCAACGGGTGAGACCGTGGACAAGGTGACGCTGACCGGCGGCGGACTGACGGCCTCGATCATCACCTATGGTGCCGCGCTGCAGGATCTGCGCCTGGAAGGCCATGCCGCACCGCTGGTGCTCGGCTTCGACAATCTCGACGGCTACATCAACCATTCGCCCTATTTCGGCGCCACGCCGGGCCGCTGTGCCAACCGCATCGGCAATGGCCGCTTCACGCTGGATGGCACCGACTACCAGCTCGAATTGAACGAGCGCGGCGTCAGCCATCTGCATGGCGGCTCCGACGGCATGGGCAAGCGCAACTGGAAGATCATCGGCCTGTCTCCCGACAGCGTGACGCTGGAAATCAGCGATGCGGAGGGCCGTGCCGGCTATCCCGGCACCACGCGGACCACGACGACCTACACGCTGAAGCCGGAGGGCACGTTATCGATCGTCTTCGAGACCACGACCGACAAGCCGACCATCGCCAATGTCTGCCATCATTCCTACTTCAATCTCGATGGCCGCGATGACATTCTCGGCCACGACCTGATGATCGCCGCCGATCACTATACCCCGGTCGACGACCGCCTGATCCCCACCGGCGAGATCCGCCCGGTCGCCGGCAGCGACTTCGATTTCCGCGAGATGCGTCCGATCCGGCAGACGGTAGACGGCGCGCAGCTGGGCTATGACCACAATTTCTGCTTCTCGTCGGCCAGGACCGACAAGCGCAGCGTGGCACTGGCCCGCAGCGTCAATTCCGGCGTCACGCTGGAAGTGCGCACCACCGAGCCGGGCGTGCAGTTCTATGCCGGCGGCAAGGTAGCGCCGGAGGCTCCCGGACTGGACGGCCGCCGCTACGGCGCCTTTGCCGGCTTCTGCCTGGAAACCCAGACCTGGCCGGACGCCATCAACCACAAGGGCTTCCCCAATGCAGTCCTGCGCCCGGGCGAAGTGCTGCGCCAGGAAACGGACTACGTGTTTTCGAAGAGCTGAGTGATGGGTTCGAAGGGGCAGGTTCGTGCGCGAGCCTGTTCCGGCATCCACGATAAGAGAAATATGCACTTAAAACCACAACACGCCGTGGTGTGCCATTTTCTGTCAATGTCGTCATTGGAAGAAAAATGGAGCGGGTGAAGCGATTCGAACGCTCGACCCCAACCTTGGCAAGGTTGTGCTCTACCCCTGAGCTACACCCGCTCATAACCTCGATCCTGGGGTAGTCAGTGGATCGTGGGCCGCCGTTTCTGCGGCGACGGGCGCTATATCGCTCAAACGATTTTCAATTGCAACAGGGAAATGAAAGATTGCTGCGAAAAAAATGCAGCGCCGTTGAAAAAATCTCGCAAACCCCAGAAAATGTGGGCTTTTTTGCCGCGCATTAGATTGTCAGGTGTCGGTGGCGGGCCTATCTCTGGCGGCAAAATCCGCTAGACCTGCCGCAACAGCCGTCAACAGGAACGCAAAAATGAGCGCCGAAACCGATATTGCCCCGCCGCAGAATGCCGATGCCAAGACTGCGGAAGATCTGTTCCGCTTTCTCGATGAACTGAACATCCAGCACAAGACCAAGACCCATCCGCCGGTCTTCACCGTCGCCGAATCGGTGTCTTTGCGCGACGAGATTCCCGGCGGCCATACGAAGAACCTTTTCGTCAAGGACAAGAAGGATCAGTTCTTCCTGCTCACCGTCGAGGAAAACGCCGTGGTCGACCTGAAGACCGTGCACACGATCATCGGCGCCGCCAGCAAGGTGTCTTTCGGCAAGCCGGAAAAGCTGATGGACTATCTCGGTGTTGCGCCAGGTTCGGTGACCGCGTTCGGCGCGATCAATGACACCGGCAACAAGGTCACGTTCGTGCTCGATGCCGATCTGATGAAACACGACATCATCAACGGCCATCCGCTCTCGAATGATGCGACAACCTCGATCGGCAGCCAGGATCTGCTGCGCTTCATCGAGGCAACCGGACATCAGCCGCTTGTCTTGAAAGTGACAGCCTGACATACGATCTTTAAGGCAGTTCAGCAGCCCTGATCAGGCGGGCGAAAAAAGGCGGGAGATACGCATATGAGCGACTACGGCAATCCTTTTGGCGGTTACGGCAACCAGCAGATGACGGCCAAGGCGCAATTTGGCGACAGCCCTGCAGCGAGCCCCGCGGTTGCCTCCGCCCCTGCAGCGGCGCTGATCAAGGATACGACGACGGCAGGCTTCACCAGGGACGTGCTGGAAGAATCGCGCCAGCAGCCGGTTCTGGTCGATTTCTGGGCCCCCTGGTGCGGCCCGTGCAAGCAGTTGACCCCCGTGATCGAAAAGGCCGTCAACGAGGCCGACGGCCGCGTAAAGCTGGTCAAGCTGAACATCGACGACCATCCGGCCATTCCGGGACAGCTCGGCATCCAGTCGATCCCCGCCGTCGTCGCCTTCGTTGACAGCCGTCCGATCGACGGCTTCATGGGGGCGCTGCCGGAAAGCCAGGTGAAGCAGTTCATCGACAAGGTCGCGGGCCCCGCCGGCGCCGACCAGGCAGCCGAGATCGCCGCTGTCCTGGAAGAAGCCGCAGGTCTGGTGACCGCAGGTGACATCGACGGTGCGGCGCAGCTGTTTGCCGCCGTGCTCCAGGCCGATCCGGACAATGTCAAGGCGCTGGCCGGCATGGCGGAATGCATGATCGTCGCCAACCAGCATGTCCGCGCCCGCGAACTGCTGACGCAATTGCCGGAAGAGCTGACCAAGGCGCCGGAAGTCCAGGCACAGCTGAAGCGCCTCGACCAGATCGACGAAGCGCGCAAGCTCGGCGACCCCGTGGCGCTCGAACACACGCTGTCGCTCAATCCCGACGATCACGACGCGCGCATGAAGCTTGCCAAGATCCGCAATGTCGAAGGCAGGCGTGAAGAAGCGGCCGAACATCTGCTGCTGATCATGCGGCGCGATCGCGCCTATGATGACGACGGCGGACGCCGCCAGTTGCTGCAGTTTTTCGAGGTCTGGGGACCGAAGGATCCGGCCACCATCATGGCGCGTCGGAAGCTGTCCTCCATTCTCTTCTCGTGACGCCGGCCACTCTTTTGCCGAACTCCGTCGCGCGGCCTTGAGTTTTGCCGCGCGCGTTCCAAATAAGGAAAGAGACTAGAAGCCGGTTCTGACCGGGCAGGATGTGTTTCGATGCAAGTGGGAAATGCCAGATATCTGACCGCGGGTGACCTGCCGGAGACTATCCCCGTATTCCCGATCTCCGGCGTGCTGCTTTTGCCCGGCGGGCAGTTGCCGCTCAATGTTTTTGAACCGCGCTATCTGGCGCTGTTCGACGCGGCCCTTTCCGGCAATCGGCTGATCGGCATGATCCAGCCGGCGATGAGCGAGCCGCAGACCAATATCCTGCCGGAAAGGCCAGCCCTCTCACAGGTGGGCTGCATCGGCCGCATCACATCGTTCACCGAGACCGGCGACGGCCGTTACGTCATCTCGCTCTCTGGGATCTGCCGGTTCCGGCTGCTGAACGAAGTGGCTGGCTCAAAGCCCTACCGGACATTCCACATCGCGCCTTTCATGACCGACCTCACCACCGGCGATGATGAGGGCCAGGTCGACCGCGTCGGCCTTCTGGCCGCCTTTCGTGCCTATCTCGAGGCCAACAAGCTGGAAGCGGACTGGGAAAGTGTCGAGCGCGCCAGCAATGTGACGCTGGTCAATTCGCTGTCGATGATGTCGCCGTTCGGTCCGGCGGAAAAGCAGGCGCTTCTCGAAGCACCCGACCTCAAGACGCGCGCCGAGACGCTGATCGCCATTACCGAGATCGTGCTCGCCCGCACCTTCGGCGATGCCGACAGCATGCTGCAATAGAGAGCGCGATGGTCGAGAACCGCACCAGCCTGGTCGATCCGAAACTGCTGGAACTGCTGGTCTGCCCCTTGACGCAGAACACGCTGAAATTCGATCGCGAGCACAATGAACTGATCTCGGAAAAGGCACGGCTTGCCTATCCGATCCGGGACGGGATCCCGATCATGCTGGTGTCGGAAGCCCGCAAGCTCGAAGACTGAGCAGCCGCTGGCGCTGCCATGGGGCGCGGGCATCTGACGGGTTGTGCAGGGCGCAAAAAATTCTTTCAGATCGACTGGCCGAACAGCAGCCTTGGCCCCTCGCTGGCAGATGTGCCGGCCGCCTCGCGGATGAAATAACCCTTGAGGCTCGGCAGGCGATCGACGATCCCCAGGCCGAAATCGCGCAGCACCCTGACCGGCGTGACATCGTTGGAAAACAGCCGATTGAGGACGTCCGTGGTGACGCCCATGCGGAACGTGTCGAAGCGCCGCCAGGTCTGGTAACGCTCGAGCACGTTGAGCGAACCGATGTCGAGCCCGAGCCGGTCGGCCTCGACGACAGTTTCGGCCAATGCCGCGACATCCTTGAAGCCGAGATTGAGACCCTGGCCCGAGATCGGATGGATGCCATGCGCCGCATCACCCGCCAGCGCCAAACGCGGCGCGACGAAGGCGCGCGCCAGCGTCAGGCCGAGCGGAAAGGCACGGCGATCTTCCGTTGCGCGAATCTGGCCGAGCTTGTGGCCGAAGCGCCTCTCCAGTTCGGCCTCGAAGACGAGTTCGTCCGAGGCGACCAGGCGATCGGCATCGGCCGTGCGCTCTGTCCAGACCAGCGACGAACGATTGCCCTTGAGCGGCAGGATGGCAAACGGGCCGGCCGGCAGGAAATGCTCTTCCGCCACGCCCTCGTGCGGGCGCTCGTGCTCGACCGTGGTGACGATACCGGACTGGTTGTAGTTCCAGGTAACGGTCTTGATCCCGGCGAGATCGCGCAGCTTAGAGCGCACGCCGTCGCAGGCGACCACGAGCCGGGCGGCAACGGTCGCGCCATCCGAGAGGGTGAGTTCGGCGGACGGACCCGCGTCACGAAAACCGGTGGCCCGCAGTCCATGGCGGATCGCAATGCCGGCATCGGCGCAGGCATCGCGCAGGGCAGCCACCATGCTGACATTCGGGATCATATGGGCAAAGGGACGACCGTCCTCGATCGCGCCGTCAAAGGTGAGAAACACCGGCCTTACCGGATCGGATGTCTTCGAATCGGTGACGATCATCCGGTTGATCGGCTGGGCATCCGGCTCGATACGGTCCCAGAGACCGAAGACATCGAGCATCTTCGTCGCCGCGGCGATGATGGCAGAGGCGCGCGGATCCTTCGTCCAGGCGTTCTCCGGGGCTGCTTCGATCACCTCGACATTCAGATGCGGCGCAGCCTGCTTGATCGCAACCGCAACCGAAAGACCGACATAGCCGCCGCCGACAATCAGCACATCCAGCATGGCGAAATCCTTTGCTCTTGTAGACATTCTGCCACCTATATAGATCAGCCTTGAACGGGTGCCTATAAGCGGAGCCATGCATTATGTCGCAGCCACATGAACAGACGAAACCGATGCAGGACCTGATCGAGCGTCTCGACCTGGAAAAGCTGGAGGAAAACCTGTTTCGCGGCAACAGCCCGCAGAATGGCTGGCAGCGCGTTTTCGGCGGACTGGTGATTGCCCAGGCGCTGATGGCAGCACAGCGCTGCGTCGACGCCGATCGCCTGGTGCATTCGCTGCATGCCTATTTCATGCGGCCCGGCGATCCCTCGGTGCCGATCGTCTATCAGGTCGAGCGCATTCGCGACGGTGCCAGCTTCACCACGCGCCGCGTCCTCGCCATCCAGCATGGCAAGGCCATCTTCTCCATGTCAGCCTCCTTCCAGCTCGCGGAGCCGGGTTTCGACCATCAGGTCGCGATTCCCGACGTGCCGCAGCCCGAACAGCTGATGGGGGAGATGGAATTCCGCGAGGCCTTCCTCGCCAAGGCACCAGACATGGTGAAAAAATACTGGGGCCGTGAACGGCCGATCGAGATCCGCCCCGTGTCGCTGGTCCACTATCTGTCGAAGGAGAAGCTCGATCCGCAGGCGCATATCTGGGTCCGCGCCGCCGGCATCGTTCCCGAAGATGGCCACTACCGGGCAGCAATGCTTGCCTATCTCTCCGACATGACCCTGCTCGACACCTCGCTTTATGCCCATGGCACGTCGATCTTCGATCCCGAGCTTCAGGTGGCAAGCCTAGATCATGCGATGTGGTTTCATCGACCCTGCACGCTCGACGACTGGCTGCTCTATACCCAGGACAGCCCGAGTGCCGCCGGCGCCAGAGGCATGACCCGCGGCAGCATTTTCACCCGTGATGGCCGCCTCATTGCCTCGGTCGCCCAAGAAGGGTTGATCCGCAAAAGGGCAAATGACTAAAACGTTGGCGATTTTGTTTTTTTGCACATTTTTTGTGCGCACATCGCCCGTTCATTTGCCTGTTTATTAGATCATTTCTTTATAGTCTTTACATTTCAATAACTTATTCTCCCTCTCCCAAACTGGCACATAGTTTGAATGGCAATGTCCGGTCGCTAGGCAAATTGATCTAGCCTGCGTCAAGGAGAGTCGGCTCCGCGCCGAGGACAAGCAAAGGATGGGAAACCAGATGAAGATTGTGATGGCTATCATAAAGCCGTTCAAGCTGGACGAGGTGCGCGAAGCCCTCACCGCTGTGGGCATCCAGGGCCTGACCGTGACCGAGGTCAAGGGATACGGACGCCAAAAGGGACATACTGAAATCTACCGCGGCACGGAATATGCCGTCAGCTTTCTGCCGAAACTGAAGATCGAGATCGCAGTTTCCTCCGAGCTTGCGGACAAGGCTGTTGAAGCCATCGCATCGTCGGCCAAGACCGGTCAGATCGGCGACGGCAAGATCTTTGTCTATCCGATTGATCAGGCCGTGCGTATCCGCACCGGCGAAACCAATACCGAAGCTCTGTAAGAACGGCCGCTAGGGGAGTTTTTTCTGATGTCATTTGCCAAGTCGAAATCCACATTGCTGCGCATTGGCGCCGCGTCGGCAGCAGTGCTGGCGCCGGTTGTCGCCTTCGCGCAGGAAGCAGCACCTGCTGTTGCCGAAGCGGCCGCTGCCGCACCGGTTCCGAACAAGGGCGACACCGCCTTCATGTTCGTCTGCACCATCCTCGTCCTGTTCATGCTGATCCCGGGCCTTGCCCTGTTCTACGGCGGCCTCGTACGCGCCAAGAACATGCTCTCCGTTCTCATGCAGTGCACCGTTATCGGCTCCGCGATCATGATCGCATGGGTTCTCTACGGCTACTCCTTCGCTTTCGGCGGATCGACCAACCCGTATTTCGGCGGCTTCGCCAAGCTCTTCCTGGCCGGCGTCACGCCGGACAGCACGGCGGCAACCTTCTCTGACGCCGTCATTCCGGAATACATCTTCATCGTCTTCCAGATGACGTTTGCCGCCATCACCCCGGCCCTGATCGTCGGCGCCTTTGCCGAACGCATCAAGTTCTCGGCATCGGTTCTATTCTGCCTGCTCTGGGTCACCTTCGTCTACTTCCCGATCGCCCATATGGTCTGGGACGCAAACGGCCTGATCTTCGGCTGGGGCGCGCTTGACTTCGCCGGCGGTACCGTCGTGCACATCAATGCCGGTGTTGCCGGTCTGGTTGGCGCGATCATGGTCGGCAAGCGTACCGGCTACGGCAAGGACATGATGGCTCCGCATTCCATGACCCTCACCCTCGTCGGTGCGGCCATGCTCTGGTTCGGCTGGTTCGGCTTCAATGCCGGCTCGAACCTTGAAGCCACCGGCGGCGCCATGCTCGCCACGATCAACACCTTCATTGCAACGGCTGCTGCTGTTGTGTCCTGGTCGATCGTCGAAACCTTCACCCGCGGCAAGGCATCCATGCTGGGCGCGGCTTCCGGCATGATCGCCGGTCTCGTCGTCATCACCCCGGCCGCCGGCATTGCCGGCCCGATGGGCGCGATCGTCATGGGCCTGATCGTTTCCCCGCTGTGCTACTTCTTCGTCTCCGTGATCAAGAACAAGTTCGGCTACGACGATACCGCTGACGTCTTCGGCGTCCACGGCATCGGCGGCCTGTTCGGCGCGCTGGCAACCGGCATCTTCGCCTCTTCCTCGCTCGGCGGCATCGGCTACGCAGAAGGCGTGACCATGGGTGCGCAGTTCTTCACCCAGGTGAAGGCAGTCCTCGTCACCGTCGTATGGTGCGGTGTCGGTTCGGTCATCCTGTTCAAGATCACCGACGTCATCGTTGGCCTGCGCGTACCGGTCGAAGCCGAGCGCGAAGGTCTCGACCTCGCCTCGCACGGCGAAGCTGCCTACCACAACTAAGAAACGGTTCGCGCTTCGGCGCGGCCACCTCGCAAGCATCACGAACGCCCGGACCGCAAGGCCCGGGCGTTTTTTGTGCGCAAATCATATTTTCGGACTGCCTGTGGGGCCAATCGCATCGCCATGGTTAATGCCGCATTAACCCTCGGCGCTGTAGGGTATCGTAAAGCCATGCCGGTTCCCCAGCCGGCGCAAGGCGTAGCAGTGACCTCACGCGGACGGGCAGGCAATCACATGGACAGAGGAAATTCGGCAGCGCTTACCGAACACTCGGCTCGCTTCGTGCTGACCGCTTTCGTATTGCGCCAGATCTTCTCGCTGGCCGGTTTTGGGCTCTTCCTGCTGCTGGTTCTCGCGGTTGCATCACTGGCCACCTGGAATGTCGCCGATCCGAGCCTGTCCTATGCCACCGACAATCAGCCGACCAACATCCTCGGTCTCTGGGGTGCGGTGTTTGCCGATCTAATGATGCAATTCTTCGGCCTGGCCAGCCTGCTGGCGCTGTTGCCGGTGCTTGCCTGGTCATTCGCCCTGATCGGCGGACGCAGGCTGACCCGCGTACCGGCTCGTCTCGCCGCCTGGCTGGTTGGCGCGCTGGTTGCCGCCGCCACCGTCGGCTGTTTCCCGCCGCCGCTGACATGGCCGCTGCCGAGCGGCACCGGCGGCGTTCTGGGCGACCTGATCCTACGCTTCCCGGCCCTGTTCATCGGGGCCTATCCGACCGGCACCTTTGCCATGGTGATGGGCTCCATCCTCGCCGTGCCGACCGCATGGCTTCTGCTGTTTGCCGCCGGCATTGTCGGGCGCAGCGAACCGGAGATTCCGGCCCCCCAGATCAAGGCCCAGGCAGACAAGAGCCGCAGCCTGGCACAAGCCATCGAGGCCGACGACGAGGACGAGCCGGAAGGTCCGATTGCCCTGGCGCTCGGCGCCATTGCCCACAACTGGTACACGACGCGCGCGCGCATGCGCCGGCTGTTCGGCCTGAAGCCGGCCGAACGCAGCCGCCGTGATTTCGACCAGCCCTACGACTTCAACGATGATGAGTTCGGCACGCTGAACGAACCGAGCCGTCCGAAGGCACCCGCCTTGCATGCCCGTCAGGAGCCGGTACTCGAGGGTGCTCCGCGAGCGACCACCCGCTCCATCGTTTCGCCGCCGCCCATGGCCAGCGGCCATTTCGACGATGACGACGGCGCATTCGACATGGACGACATGCCGCGCCCGGCCGGCATCCTGCCCGACGACGAGGACGACTGGAATGCGGCGCCGGCAGCACCCTCGCGCAATATCGGCGCCGGCCGCAGTTCGCCGCAGGTCTCCGCGCCCGCCAGCCGCCCCAAGCCCGGCGCCCGCGTCGAGCGTGATGCCCAGGGCTCGCTGCTGCGCCCCGACGGTTTCCAGCTTCCCTCCGTGCATCTGCTGGCCGAACCCCGCGCGGTTGCCCGCGACGCGACCCTGTCGACCGAGGCCCTGGAACACAATGCCCGCCTGCTTGAAGGCGTGCTCGACGATTTCGGCGTCAAGGGCGAGATCATCCATGTCCGTCCCGGCCCGGTCGTGACGCTCTACGAACTGGAGCCAGCACCGGGCATCAAGTCGTCCCGCGTCATCGGTCTTGCCGACGACATCGCCCGCTCGATGAGCGCGATCGCTGCCCGTGTCGCCGTTGTGCCCGGCCGCAACGCCATCGGCATCGAATTGCCCAACCAGACGCGCGAGACCGTCTATCTGCGCGAACTGATCGGCTCGAAGGACTTCGACGGCAACAAGGCCAAGCTCGCCATGGCGCTCGGCAAGACGATCGGCGGCGAACCGGTGATTGCCGACCTTGCCAAGATGCCGCATCTGCTGGTCGCCGGTACCACCGGCTCGGGCAAGTCTGTCGCCATCAACACGATGATCCTGTCGCTGCTTTACCGGCTGTCGCCGGAAAAGTGCCGCCTGATCATGATCGATCCGAAAATGCTCGAACTTTCGGTCTATGACGGCATTCCCCATCTGCTGTCGCCAGTCGTGACCGATCCCAAAAAGGCCGTCGTTGCGCTGAAATGGACCGTCCGCGAGATGGAAGAGCGCTACAAGAAGATGTCGAAGATCGGCGTGCGCAATATCGACGGCTTCAACAGCCGCGTCGAGCAGGCGCTGGAAAAGGGCGAGGTCCTGACCCGCACCGTGCAGACCGGCTTCGACCGCCAGACCGGCGAGGCGATCTACGAGACCGAAGAATTCGACCTGCAGCCGATCCCCTACATCGTCGTGATCATCGACGAAATGGCCGACCTGATGATGGTCGCCGGCAAGGACATCGAAGGCGCCGTGCAGCGTCTGGCGCAGATGGCGCGTGCAGCCGGCATCCACGTGATCATGGCCACCCAGCGCCCATCGGTCGATGTCATCACCGGCACGATCAAGGCGAACTTCCCGACCCGCATTTCCTTCCAGGTCACGTCGAAGATCGACAGCCGCACCATTCTCGGCGAACAGGGCGCCGAACAGCTGCTCGGCATGGGGGACATGCTTTACATGGCCGGTGGCGGCAGAATCCAGCGTGTGCACGGGCCTTTCGTGTCGGACAACGAGGTCGAGGAAATCGTCGCCTACCTGAAGACCCAGGGCTCGCCGCAATATCTCGAAGCCATCACGGTCGATGATGACGACGGCGAAGAGGGCGGCGGACCGGCGGGCACCTCCAACCTGTCGGAATCCGACGATCCCTATGACCAGGCGGTTGCGATCGTGCTGCGCGACGGCAAGGCATCCACCTCCTATGTCCAGCGCCGCCTTGGCATTGGCTACAACCGCGCCGCCTCGCTGATCGAGCGCATGGAGAAGGAAGGCATCATCGGACCGGCCAATCACGCCGGCAAGCGCGAGATCCTCGTGCCCACCGAATCCGACATCGAAAGGTGATGGAACAACTGCGACTGGGACGAGTTGCCGCACAGGACGCGCAGGCTTACGTCATGAAGCCGCCGCCTTTTTCGGCAAGACATGCAAGCATATGAAGGAGTACCGGATGAGTGAAGATAATGCAGAACGCGAGGCCTTCTTGCCCGCGTTGACCAGCCGTCGCCAATTCGTCCTGGGCGCTGCCGCTTTCATGGCCTATGCCGCCCTGCCGCCCATGCCTGCTTTTGCCGCGACCGATGCCGCCCAGAAGATCGCCGACCATTTCTCCAGCGTGAAGAACATGATGGGCGAGTTTGTCCAGTTCGGCCCGCGTGGCGAGCAGACCGGCGGGAAGTTTTTCATCCAGCGTCCGGGCAAGCTGCGCTTCAACTATGAGAAGCCTTCGCCGATGCGCGTGATCGCCGACGGCAAGAATGTCGTGATCGGCAATACCAAGCTGAAGACCTGGGATCTCTATCCGTTGTCAAAGACGCCACTGAGTCTGCTTCTGGCCGAGCGCATCGATCTTGGCAACAAGATGGTCCGTGACGTCAAGGAAGAGGCTGACCTCACCACGATCGTGCTGGGCGACAAGACCCTGCTTGGCGATTCGACAATCACCCTGATGTTCGACCCGAAGACCTTCGAACTGCGCCAGTGGACCATCACCGACCTGCAGAAGAAGGACACCTCGGTGATGATCTTCAACGTCCAGACCGGCGTCGACTTCGATCAGAGCGTCTTTGAAATTCCTTATGCGGACGTTCACAACCAGCAGCGCTGATTGTCCGGACCTCACCTGTGGAGAAAGGCGGCAGACAGAGATGTCCGGCCGCCTTTTCCTGTTCATGGCGGATGAAACTTTCTAAGAACGGGAGACATCTGGGGAACAATCGCCATGACGCTTTCGATCACCACCTGGAACATCAATTCGGTGCGGCTGCGCCTGCCGATCGTCGAGGATTTCCTCAGGCAGACAAGCCCGGACATTCTCTGCCTGCAGGAGATCAAATGCCAGAACGACCAGTTCCCCGCTGAGCAGATCGCAGCACTCGGCTACACGAACATCGTCCTGCATGGCCAGAAGGGCTATCACGGCGTTGCCATCTGCTCGCGCCTGCCGCTGACCGAGGATCACCGCCAGGACTATTGCGGCGTCGGCGACAGCCGCCACATCTCGGCGGTCTTCGAATGGGCCGGCCGCCGCATTCGCCTGCACAATTTCTACGTCCCCGCCGGCGGTGACGAGCCCAACCGCGTGATCAACCCGAAATTCGGCCACAAGCTCGACTTCATCGCCGAAATGAAGGCGCTGTCGGCCGATGGCGAGCCGGGCACGGCACGGTTTTGGTCGGCGACCTGAACATCGCACCGCTCGAGCACGACGTCTGGTCGCACAAACAGATGCTGAAGATCGTCAGCCACACGCCGGTCGAGACCGAAGGCCTGCTGGAGATCATGCGCCAGGGCAACTGGGTCGACCTGATGCGCCAGCATGTGCCCGACAGCGAAAAGCTCTATACTTGGTGGAGCTACCGTGCCAAAGACTGGGCCGCCGCCAACAAGGGCCGCCGCCTTGACCATATCTGGTCATCAGCCGATCTGGCGCCGCTGCTCAAGCGTGTCGACATCCTGAAGGAAGCGCGCGGCTGGAAACAACCGTCCGACCATGTCCCGGTCACAGCGACGTTCGATATCTGATAGCAGGCTATGTTTATTCGAAACGGCCTGCCATGGCGGCCGTTCCGTCGACCAATGCGCTGATCGACTGCTTGATGCGCGCCTCGACATGCCGCGCCATGGCTGGATACTCCTCCAGCAGCCTGTGAAACATCGCCCGGGTGATGCGGATGACATCGACGTCTTCCGCCGCGACGGCAGTGAACTTCCGCTCGACCATTGTCACCAGCGCAAGCTCGGAGAGCATGACGCCCTTGCCGACCGTCGTCTCGAGCCGAGACTTGCCGCCGCGGCCGATGACATGCAGGTCAAGGGCGCCGCTGACCACCACATAGGCGCATTCGGCCGGCGACTTTTCGCGAAACAGCACCTGACCCGTCGCGATCTGCCGATGTTCGGCGCCGAAGGCGACCAGACGCAACTGGTCCGTATCCAGGCCGGAGAACAGCGGTACTGCCGAAAGCAGATCGATATCGTCGCTCAGTGCCATCAATCTCTCCCGTCGCAGGCCGCATGCTGCTGCCGATCCCGGCAGCAGTCCTCAAGCCATAACGCAAAAGTGCGGACGAGACGACCCATGCAAGCGCATCATCCCCGGCTGTCCGCAGTCGTCTGCGGACACCGAGCGGGACCAGCGCCATCGCTGACCGAAGGCAGGATCATTGCCCCCGATCAGGTCAAGTCAGGGAATGATCTTGTAGCCGCCATTCTCTGTGACCAGGATTTCGGCGTTTGACGGGTCCCGCTCGATCTTCTGGCGCAGGCGGTAGACATGGGTTTCCAGCGTGTGGGTGGTGACGCCGGAATTATAGCCCCAGACCTCTTCGAGCAGCACGTCACGCGTCACCACCTTCTGGCCGGCGCGATAGAGATAGCGGATGATCGCCGATTCCTTTTCGGTCAGGCGGATCTTCTTGCCGTCGTCGGTGGTCAGCAGCTTCTGGCTCGGCTTGAACAGATAGGGCCCGACGCCGAAGGTCGCGTCTTCGCTCTGCTCGAACTGGCGCAACTGGGCGCGGATGCGGGCGAGCAGCACGGCAAAGCGGAACGGCTTGGTGACATAATCATTGGCGCCGGCTTCCAGGCCGAGGATCGTGTCGGAATCGGTATCGTGGCCGGTCAGCATGATCACCGGCGACTTGAAGCCGCCCTTGCGCAACAGCTTGACCGCCTCGCGGCCGTCCATGTCCGGCAGGCCGACATCCATGATCAGCAGGTCGACCTGGCTGGTCTTTGCCGTCTGCATGGCGCGCGTGGCATTGTTTTCCTGCAGAAGCTGGAACTCTTCATAGTGCGAGAGCTGTTCGACCAGGATCTGCCTTAGATCCTCGTCGTCATCCACGAGCAGAATGGTCCGCGCCGTCATCCTTGATCCTTCCAGATTGGGTCGTATTTTCGAAGGCTTATGCTCTTATCTTCAGGCAATTATGGCTTTGCCGAAACATATGAAGTGCTATGAATACAACATTCTTCACGAACAAGGCAAAATCTCGTGAATGTGAGAGCCGACAAGCCGAAAATTCCCGAAAAGACGCTGCGCCGCCTGCTTGTTCGTCGGGCGCCGACCGGCAAGAGCCAGGCGATCCTCCAGGCCGGCCCCTTGCGCCTGCGCGCCGCCATCGGCCGCTCGGCCACCACCAGCCGCAAGCGCGAAGGCGACGGCGCAACCCCGATTGCGACGATGAAACTCGTCTCCGGCTACCTGCGCGGCGACCGGGTGCGCGAGCCGAAGACCGCCTTGCCGATGCAGCGCGTCAGCGCCAACATGCTCTGGTGCGACGCGTCCGGCCATGCCAGCTACAATCGCCCGGTCAAGGCGCCGTTCCGGCCGAGCCACGAACGTCTGATGCGCGATGACGAACTCTACGACCTCTGTATCGTTCTCGACTGGAACCTGTCTTCCCGCAAGCGCGGCTGTGGCTCGGCCATCTTCTTCCACATAGCCCGTCCCGGCTATCAACCGACGGAAGGCTGCGTCGCACTCCATCCGCGCGACATGCGCCGCCTTCTGCCTTATCTGACGGCAAGAACCAGCCTTCAGGTTCTCTGACAGCACGATCAGCCAAATTGCATCGCACTGCCCTTTCATTGGCCGGCAACCTTCCTAAGTAGGGAATTGGAAACAGAGGCATGCCCCTTGTCACGGCCCGATTCCGACTGCTGGATAAACCGCGCCAGCACGAACCATTTCCGAAGACCTCCGCCGTCTTCAATCGCCCGATACTTCATGGAGATTTCACCGATGACAGAACAAACCCATATTACCCTGAACGATGGCAACAGCATTCCCCAGGTTGGCCTTGGCGTCTGGCAGACCCCGAATGACGAGGCCGCTCCCGCGGTCAAGGCGGCACTCGAGGCCGGCTATCGCCATGTCGATACGGCGGCGGTCTATGAAAACGAGGAAGGTGTTGGCAGCGGCATAAAGCAGTCGGGCGTCGCCCGCGGCGAGATCTTCCTCACCACCAAACTCTGGAACGTCGACCAGGGCTACGAGCAGACCCTCAAGGCCTTTGATGCCAGCCTGAAGCGTCTCGGCACCGACTATGTCGACCTTTACCTGATCCACTGGCCGTCGGCCCATCGCGGCTTGTTCGTCGATACCTGGAAGGCTTTCATCAAACTCAAGGAAGAAGGCCGGGCAAAATCGATCGGCGTCTCGAATTTTTATCCCGAGCACCTGGAAAAGATCATCGGCGAGACGGGCGTCGTGCCTGTCATCAACCAGATCGAACTGCATCCAGACTTCCAGCAGAAAACGACGCGCGCCTTCCATGACAAGCGCAAGATCGCGACCCAGTCCTGGAGCCCACTTGGTCAGGGCAAGCTGCTGAACAACCCGGTCATCGGCAAGATTGCCGCGCGTCTCGGCCGCACGCCGGCACAGGTAATCATCCGCTGGCATATCGACAACGGCCTCGTGGTCATTCCGAAGTCCGTCACGCCATCGCGTATCGTCGAAAACTTCAAGGTCTTCGACTTCCAGCTGTCGGGTGACGACGTGGCAGAACTGAACGCGCTGGACGATGCAGGTGCTCGTATCGGCCCGGATCCGAAGACCGCAACCTTTTGATTCACGTGTAACATTTGATTAACCACGACAAGGAAAGCGGCCCGGTGGCCGCTTTTTTTGTGTCGTCGGTTTCTAGAGGCTGACGCAGATCGCGCCGGCGGCCACGATCAGGCAGGCGGCCACCCGCCGGATCGTCAAGTGTTCGCCGAGAAACGCAGCCCCGATCAGGACCGCGAAGACGACACTGGTTTCGCGCACCGCCGTCACCAGACCGGCCGGCGCAAAGGAATAGGCGACGACGACGAGGCCATAGGCCATCATCGCGACAACGCCGCCGGCAAACGCCTTCCAGGTGACGCTGGCGCGAAAATCGATCAGCAAACCACGACGCAGCACGCCATAGGTAATGCAGATCATCACGCCGAACAGGAACAGCACCCACATGGCATAGGCAACCGGCTGCTCCACCAGCTTCACGCCCTTGGAATCCACCGTTGAATAGCAGGCGATGATAAAGCCGGTGGCAAGCGCAAACAGCAATGACGATGTGGCTGCCCGAGTCTTGCCGAGCGACAGGCTCATGATGCCGGCAGCGACCAGGGCAACGCCCAGCGTCTGGTAGGGCCCCAGCACCTCATGGAAGAATAGGAAGCCGCCCAGCGTCACCAGCATCGGCACGGAACCGCGCACGATCGGATAGACCTGGCCCAATTCGCCATGACGGTAGGCTGCCACGAGAAACAGGCTGTAGCCGACCTGCAGGCCTGCAGAAAGCAGGATGTAGGGCCAGGCAGCCATGTCCGGCAGCGGAAAATAGAACAGAAACGGCAGCGCGATCACGCTGCCGGCGAGGCTCATCACGGTAATCGACCACAGACGATCGTTTCCGGTGCGCAGGAAGGCGTTCCAGCTCGCATGCAGGATGGCAGCAACCAGGGCAAGACCAATGGCGATCGCGCTCATGCACGCACCGCGCCGGCGCTGGCGATCTTGAAATTCGGCTGGGGCATGGGATGGGTCATCGAGGAGGGTTGCATGACAGTTTTGTGACGGCGCGACGATAGCGGCTTTGCCAGTCTTTGCAATTGCCAGTCTTTGCAATTGTCAGCCTTGGCAATTACCCGTCTTTGCGATTGCACCTCGACACAACCGCAAAAAAGAAGCCGCCCGCATCGCTGCGGACGGCTTTTGAAGTCACGAGTTCGGCTCCGCCTTACTTCCAGTCGCGGATATCGACGAAGTGTCCGGCAACGGCGGCGGCAGCGGCCATGGCCGGCGACACCAGATGCGTGCGGCCCTTGAAGCCCTGGCGGCCTTCAAAATTGCGGTTCGAGGTCGAGGCGCAACGCTCGCCCGGCTTCAGCCGGTCGTCGTTCATCGCCAGACACATCGAGCAGCCTGGTTCGCGCCAGTCAAAGCCGGCAGCCTTGAAGATCGTGTCGAGGCCTTCGGCTTCCGCCTGTTCCTTGACCAGGCCGGAACCCGGAACGATCATCGCCGATACAGTCGAGGCAACCGTCTTGCCTTCGACAACCTTGGCGACTTCGCGCAGGTCCTCGATGCGGCCATTGGTGCAGGAGCCGATGAACACACGGTCGACAGCGATATCGGTGATCTTCGTGCCCGGCTTCAGACCCATATAGTCAAGCGCGCGCCACTTGGAGGTGCGCTTGTTCTCGTCCTGGATTTCGTCCGGGTTCGGCACGGCGCCCTGAACCGAGATTACGTCTTCCGGCGAGGAACCCCAGGAGACGATCGGCGGCAGGCTTGCTGCATCGAGCACGACGACGCGGTCGTAATGGGCGCCTTCGTCGCTCTGCAGCGTCTTCCAGTAGGCGATCGCCTGTTCCAGCTGTTCACCCTTCGGCGCGCGCGGCTTGCCCTTGATATATTCGAAGGTCTTTTCGTCCGGCGCGATCAGGCCGGCGCGGGCGCCGCCTTCGATCGTCATGTTGCAGACGGTCATGCGGCCTTCCATCGACAGCGCGCGGATGGCTTCGCCGGCAAATTCGATGACATGGCCGGTACCGCCGGCGGTGCCGATTTCGCCGATGATCGCAAGGATGATGTCCTTGGCGGTGACATGCTCCGGCAGAACGCCATCGACACGCACCAGCATGTTCTTCGCCTTCTTCTGGATCAGCGTCTGGGTGGCGAGCACATGTTCGACCTCGGACGTGCCGATACCATGCGCCAATGCCCCAAAGGCACCATGTGTCGAGGTGTGGCTGTCGCCGCAGACAATGGTCATGCCCGGCAGGGTGAAGCCCTGTTCCGGGCCGACGATGTGCACGATGCCCTGGCGCTTGTCGCTGGCCGAATAATATTCGACGCCGAACTCTGCGGCATTGGTGGCCAGCGCCTCGACCTGGATGCGGCTTTCCTCGTTCTTGATGCCGAGATGGCGATCCGGCGAGGTCGGAACGTTGTGGTCAACGACAGCGAGCGTCTTTTCCGGTGCACGGACCTTGCGGCCGGCCATGCGCAGGCCTTCGAAGGCTTGCGGGCTCGTCACTTCGTGAACGAGGTGACGATCAATGTAGAGAAGACAGGTTCCGTCGTCCTGCTGATCGACCATGTGGTCGTCCCAGATCTTGTCGTAAAGGGTACGCGGTGCGCTCATGGCTGGTATATCCGTGTGAAGATGAATGATGGCAATCGGGCGTGTGGTCGCCAAACGGCAAACCGGCGTTACGGCGTCTTAAAGTAGACGGCTGTTGAGCGCCCCGGAGACGCGCGCGAAGAAACGTGCCGGCAGACGCTTATGGTCTTGCAGCACGAAAATGTCTGGCGCGAGGCATCCGAATTTCGATCCCATGGGCGCTTCTTTAGCAGTTTTTCGAGGCGTCGGCAATGCGCCAGTGTCTGCCAACATGCATCCCGCAGTATTGGGGGGGCGCGGAAGATTGCCGCAGGACGATGACTTGAACTGGCCGACCTATTTCCCAACTGTCATAAAGTATTCGCGCAAACATGCGTTGATCTGCCGTTCGAACACCGGAAGGAGCATTTATGTCCGCGCCCACGCATGACGATGTCAACCGCATTAAGAACGAGATCATCGACAGCTTCGACGAAGAGCTTGAGCTTGAGATGGAAGAAGAACGGCTGGACGAACTCGTCGCCGAGGGCCTGTCTGAGCCGACCATCGACCGCAAGGTCTATTTCCGCGAACTGTTCAAGCTGCAGCACGAACTCGTGCGGCTGCAGGATTGGGTGCATTACAAGAAGCTCAAGGTCGTGCTGCTGTTCGAGGGCCGCGATTCCGCCGGCAAGGGCGGCGCGATCAAGCGGGTGACGCAGCGCCTCAATCCGCGCGTCTGCCGCGTCGTGGCACTGCCGGCCCCGACCGAACGCGAACGCAGCCAGTGGTATTTCCAGCGCTACGTCAATCATCTGCCGACGGCCGGCGAAATGGTGATGTTCGACCGCTCCTGGTACAACCGCGCCGGTGTCGAACGGGTCATGGGTTTCTGTAGCCAGGACGAACTGGAAGAGTTTTTCCGCTCTGTGCCGGAATTCGAGCGCATGCTGGCCCGCTCCGGCATCATCCTGTTGAAATACTGGTTCTCGATTACCGACGAGGAGCAGGAATTCCGCTTCCGCATGCGCATCAACGATCCGTTGAAGCAGTGGAAATTGTCACCGATGGACCTGCAGAGCCGCATCCATTGGGAGGAATATACCAAGGCCAAGGAAGAGATGCTCGAGCGCACCCATATTCCCGAGGCGCCGTGGTGGGTCGTCCAGGCCGTGGACAAGAAGAAGGCGCGGCTGAACATGATCAGCCATCTGCTCGGCCAGATCCCTTACGAAAGCGTGCCGAAGGAAGAGGTCGTGCTGCCGGATCGGGTGCGCAAGAGCGACTATCTGCGTCATCCGGTACCGCAGGAGATGTATGTGCCGGAGATCTACTGACCGGGGTGAGCACCCCGCCGGACGCTGAAGCGAATTCTTCGGCGTCCGGAATACGCTAGCGCTCCGCTCGCGAGCGCATGCGCTTTTCGAAGCCGCGTAGCATCAGTGACAAGCCGATCGTCAGCACCAGATAGACATAGGCGACGATCGAATAGGTTTCGAAAAAGCGGAACGAGCCCGACGCATAGACCTTGCCCATCTGGGTAATGTCGGCGACGCCAAGCACCGAGACCAGCGATGAATCCTTGACCATGGCGACAAAATCGTTCGACAGCGGCGGAAAGATCACTCGGATCGCCTGCGGAAAGACGACGAGGCGGAACCGCTGGCCACGACTGAGACCGAGGGCCTTTGCCGCTTCGATCTGGCCCTTGTCGATCGACTGGATGCCGGCCCGGAAGATCTCGGCGATGAAGGCCGAGTAACCGATCATCAGCGCGATGATCGCCCGCCACATCAGTGAAACATCGCGCACCACCATAGGCTCCAGATAGCCGGCGGTCGTCAGCGGCGAGACGATGAGGTTGTAGAGCGCGACAAAGCCCGGCGCGCCGACAAAGGCGACATAAAACAGCAGGACGAGGATCGGCACGCCGCGCACCACCTCGACATAGAAGCGGGCGATCTGGCGCAGCACCACGCTGTCGGCCATGCCGAGCAGCGCGATCATCAACCCGAGCGTGGTCGCCAGCAGAAACCCGGTCAGCGTGACGAACACCGTGACCCAGATGCCTTGGGCGATCGTGTTGAACACTTGCGTGTACAGATCGCTGAACACGATGACGAGGCCGACCACGACGGCCAGCACGATAAAGGCGACCAACCACCAGGGTCGGTCGCCCTTCTGATTGCCTTGCGGCAGGGTCTGAAAGCTCATCAGCCGGCGATCCTGTCGCGGTTTCTGGCAAGTGGACTCATTCGCCCATCTTGTAGTCGAGGAACCACTTCTTGTTCAGCGCATCAAACGTGCCGTCGGCCTTCAGCGCCGCAATCGCGGCGTTGATCGGCTGAACCAGATCGGAGCCCTTCGGGTAGATGAAGCCGAAGTCCTCGGCGCCGAGCGCGCCGCCGACGACCTTCAGGCCACCCTGGGACGCATCGACATAACCCTTGGCTGCGACGCTATCGGTCAGGACCAGATCGACGTCGCCGGCCTTGAGCGCCTGCACCGTGGCGCCGAAGGTTTCGAACAGCTTGATGCGCGGGTTCTGTTCGTTGCCGTCGAGGATCTCGTAGACGGCGGTGTAGAATGGCGAGGTGCCCGGCTGCGCGCCGACCAGACCGTCGGTCAGGGCCGCGAAGCTCTTGGCATCGGTAAAGCGCGCCTCGTCGCCGCGCACCAGCATGAACTGCTCGGATCGCATGTAGGGATCGGAGAAGTCGACCTTCTCCTTGCGGTCGTCCTTGATGGTGATGCCGGTCATCCCGAGATTGTACTGATCGTCGGACACTGCCTGGATCATCGCGTCCCAGGAGGTGTTCTGGTATTCGACCTTGAAGTTCAGCCGCTTGGCGATCTCGTTCATCGCGTCATATTCCCAGCCGATCGCCTGGCCGGACTTCGGATCGACAAACTGCAGCGGCGGATAGGCGTTTTCGGTGACGACGACGACCGTCTTGCCGCCGAGATCCGGCAGGTCGGCAGCCGAAGCTGCGAGCGGTGCGAGCACGAGGGCGGACAGACCGGCAACAACAGCGCGGCGAAACAGCATGGAACTCTCCTGAATTGTGGCAAGGCAGAGTGTCACAGTTTGTTTGGCCAAGGCAAGTGCCGCCTGCCTTTCCAAGTGCATGGTTTCACGGCCCGTATTGGTTGCCAGCGGCCGATTTGATCAGCCGCCGGCGTTTAAATCCTAGCTGACGGCCCGCTTCAAAGGCTTCACGTGACGGATCACCAGCAGGTCGAGCAGCAGCACGCCGACAAGCACGGCGCCGGACAGCGGAAACAACAGCGAGACCGCGAGCATCACGACCGCCCCGGTCTTCCACAGCGGGCCAGGTTCACTGACCACCGGCGCAACGAGACGGGCGGCACCCTTCGGGCGACGCTTCCACCACATGACGATACCGCTGACCGACAGGAAGATGATCGACAGACAGAAGACCGTCACCAGTGCCAGGTTCCACAGACCCATGTCGCCCTCGTGGAAGGCGATACCGACCGCCATCGCTTTGCCGGCCGCGCCATAGTCGGCAAAGCCGACATTCGCGAGGATCTTGCCGGTATACTGATCGATATGCACGGTACGATCCGACAGCGGATTGGCGCTGTCATTGCTCATCGTGTCGCGCGAGATCGTCCAGACACCGGCCGTATCACCTGGGAATGCGAGCTGGAATCGCTGGTCGAAGCCCAGCGAGCGGGCAAGCGTGACGATAGCATCGATATCCACCGGCTGGCCTTCCGGCGTGCCCGTGACACCCGCTGCCGAGCCGGACACCGGCATCGGCGTCTGCTCCAGCGTCCACGGCACGTTCTTTACGCCGCCATGGTTCATGCTGGCATGCGTTTCGTCGGACAGCGGCACATTATCCCATTTCTCGGCCGGAAACGTGCTCCAGGCCTGGGTCATTTTCTCGCCCCAGATACCGGCCCAGGTCAGGCCCGACAGCAGGAAGACGAGCAGGATCGCCGAGACATAGAAGCCGACCGTCAGATGCAGCAACTTCCACAGCGCCCGGCCCTTGGCGGCAAGATTCGGCACCAGGACGCTGGCAAAACCCTGGCCGTCGCGCGGCCACCACAAATAAAGGCCGGTGACGATCAGCACCACGCCGAAGCCGGCGGCGATCTCGATCAGCCGATCGCCCAGGGTGCCGATCATGAGGGTGCCATGGATCGTGTTGGCCAGGTCATAGAGGCCATTGTGCCGCTCCCAGGTGCCCAGCACCTCGGCCGTGTAGGGATCGACCGCAACCATGCTGGAAGCATCGCCCTGATTGATGCGGAAGACGGCAGAACCATCGGCCGTTCGCGGCGCGATATACTGGACGATCTGGCCGTCCGGCGCGGTCATGAAGGCCGCTTCGGCCTGCCGGGATACCGAAACGGTTTCGGCCTGCGGCGTGACGCGGTAGTATTTTTCGCCGTCGCGCCCGATGAAGACGGCAGACCACAGCATCACGAGGCCCGTGACCGCCAGCATCAACAGGAACGGAGCAACATAGAGGCCGGCATAGAAATGCCAGCGCCAGGCGGTAAAATAAAAGCGGCGCAAGGCGTTTCGGGACGTCTCGGCGGCGGGGACAAGACCTTGAACAGTCGACATCGGATCCTCTCTAGATCAATGAAAGCGGGATAGGGGCGTTACCGGAAGCCACCTGCGTCAATTGCGCGGGCTCAAGCAGGGTGACGAGGTCGGACGTCTGGAATTCGATCAGGCCGGCACGCTTCAACCGGGTAAAGCATCGGCTCACCGTCTCGATCGTCAGACCGAGCCAATCAGCCAGATCGCCCCGGGTGGGATACAAATGAAAGGTGACGGCGCCGCGCTTGCGCTGGCGGGCGGGACGACCGAATTGCCCGGCAAGATCGAGAATGGCACAGGCAACCCGTTCCGGCGCCGTCTTACGGCCGAGCAGCATGGTGAGCGCCTGCGAGCGCGCGAAGCCTTCGAGAAAAATCGTGGTGCGCGGCGGCAGCAGGGCAGCATCCTGACGGTCGATGCGATGTGCGTCCTGATGGGAGGCCGACGGCGGCGGCATCGCCGCCTGCAGGCGCAGGGGCATGGTGGGTTCAAGCATGGGGCAGGTCCGGACTTCGGCCGGACATGCGTGACGGCATGCTCAACGGCCAGATTTGACGATATCCGGACGCAGGCGGCAGGGCCGCCGACGTACCGGGCTCAGATCAAACGACCGAAACGGGAGGGGCTCGGGGGCCACCATTGGGGGGAAAAAGCTGCCGGTAAAATGCCTCGACCCGAAGCGGCAGGGCAATATGAGTGGCGATCGGCAGGCGCGTGCCGACCAGGTCGGTCGGCATCAGTGGCAGGATCTGCGCGGAGATCCGGCAGGCTTCGCAATCGGTAGAAGCCGTATGCATCTTGGATTTGCCGTCTTCACCCTGCCCAGGCAGGCACAGGTCAGGCAGAGAGCCGTCAGGAAGCGTCAGAGCTGCAATCTCTGCGGCACTCAGCACGGAGGCCGCAGCGACAGGCGCACGGTGGGCAAAACCGACAGCGCACAGGGCAATGATGCACGCCATGCGCATCATCGTCATCCAGGTCGCAATCGGTCCACGCTTCGTCATTCTATCCCCCGACAGGCGAGAAGGGATATCAGGCAGATCCTAAACCGACAAGTGTGGAAACCCGGTACCCGCTGCGGGCGGATGTCGCATCGGTCGAAACGAAAAAGGCGGAGCCGAAGCCCCGCCTTTTCCCAAATCCCGAAACGGGAAAGTCTTATTCTGCGGCGCCTTCGGCAGCCGTTGCTTCAGCAGCAGCAGCAGCTTCTGCAGCGGCCTTGGCTTCAGCGGCTTCTGCAGCTGCCTTTTCGGCGGCCAGAGCCTGTGCTGCTGCGACCTTTTCGGCTTCCAGACGTGCCTTTTCTTCAGCGATCGCGGCGCGCTCGGCGTCGTTCAGCTTGCGGGCGCGAACGCCGGTGTCTTCAACGATACGAGCCGACTTGCCGCGACGATCGCGCAGGTAGTAGAGCTTGGCGCGACGGACCTTACCGCGACGGACGACTTCAACGCTTTCAACGAGCGGCGAGTAGACCGGGAATACGCGCTCGACGCCTTCGCCGTAGGAGATCTTGCGAACGGTGAAGCTTTCGTTGATGCCGCCGCCCGAACGAGCGATGCAAACGCCTTCATAGGCCTGTACGCGGGTACGCGTGCCTTCCTTGACGGTGACGTTGACGCGGAGCGTATCGCCAGCCGAGAATTCCGGCAGCTTGCGCTTGGCTTCGATCTTGGCGGCCTGTTCGGCTTCCAGCTGCTGAATGATGTTCATGTCTAACCTCAATTTCTTCTGAAACGGCCAGAGCGCTCAACGTTCATCCTTCGGCCATGGCCTCCGGATCTTGCCTGCAAAGGCGGGAGCGAATACGCGGTTCTTTGTTTTGGCAGACGGGCTTGTTGCCCATATCCGAGCGGGCCATTACACCATGGGGCACGGCTTGTCACCCCTTCAGCCCCAATTTTATCCGCCGCAAGCCCTTGAAATGCGGCTTGTCGGTCAATTTTACGATGCTATGACTGCGACCAGTCGCATGAAAGGGAGTTGCCGAATGTCCGTAGCCTTGATCTGCCTGTTGTTCGTCGCGGGCTTTCTGTCCGGCGCGGTCAATGCCATTGCCGGCGGTGGCACCTTTCTGACCTTCGGTGCACTGACGCTCGCTGGCCTGCCGCCGATCAGCGCCAATGCCACCTCGTCGGTGACTCAGTTTCCCGGTTACATCACCTCGACCTTGGCCTATCGCCGCGAATTCGCCGGCCTTTGGAAAAGCGCGCTCGCGCTGGGCATCGTGTCCGCCATTGGAGCATTCGGCGGCGCGCTCTTCCTGATATCGCTCTCCAACCCGTCGTTCCGCGCCATGGTGCCGTGGCTGCTGCTGGCCGCGACCGCGGTCTTTGCGGCTGGCCCGAAATTGAGGCCGAAGACAGCGGGCGAAAGCCACCCGGCGAGCCCGCTGGGCCTCGTGCTTCAGGCCGCGACCTCGTTTTATGGCGGCTTCTTCGGCGCCGGCATGGGCATCATGATGCTGGCATCGCTCGGGCTGGCAAGCGGCGGCGACTATCATCGCCTCAACGCGCTGAAAAACTTCCTGTCGATCGTCATTGCCGCCGTGGCTATCGCCGTTTTCGTCGGTGCGGGAGCGCTGTCCTGGACCCATGCCGCGATCATGATCCCGGCCGTCGCACTCGGCGGCTATGCCGGCGTCGCCATGGCAAAGAAGGTTCCGCAGCCGGTGATGCGCTGGCTGGTCGTGGCGGCCGGTGTCGGCCTTGCGATCTATTACTTCGTGACCGGCTGAGCCTTGGTCTTGGCCAGAAGGTCCGGGGCCAGAAGGTCCGAGGCCAGCAGATCCGGCCGACGTTCCTTCGTGAGCTTGACCGCTTCCGCCTGACGCCATTTCTCGATCGCCGCATGATTGCCGGAGGTCAGGATCTCCGGAATATCGCGCCCCTCGAAAACCTGCGGCCGGGTATAGTGCGGATGTTCGAGCAGGCCGCCTTCGAAGCTCTCATGCACGCCCGACAGCTGGTTGCCCATCACGCCGGGCAGAATGCGGACCACGGCATCGAGCAGGGTGAGCGCTGCCGGCTCGCCACCGGACAATATATAGTCGCCGATGGAAACTTCTTCGAGCTGCCGCGCATCGATGACGCGCTGGTCGACACCCTCGAAGCGGCCGCAGACGATCACCACGCCCTCGCCGTCCGCAAGCTCACGCACGCGCTGCTGGGTCAGCGGTCGACCGCGGGGGCTCATCAAAAGCCGCGGCCTTGCATCGCTGGCTATGGAATCGATCGCCCGCGCCAGTACATCCGGCTTGAGCACCATGCCGGCACCGCCACCAGACGGCGTGTCATCGACACTGCGATGTTTGTCTTCGGCGAAATCGCGGATCTGCACCGCGTCCAGCGACCAGTCGCCACGCTCCAGGGCCCGACCGGCAAGCGCCTGGCCGAGATGGCCCGGGAACATGTCCGGATAGAGGGTCAGAATGGAGGCCTTGAAGCTCATGGCAGGTTCATTTGCTGCCATAGGGCGGACGCGGCTTGCCGAGGCCGTAGGGTTTTTCCTCGCCGTCGTCCTTGAGGCCGGCAGCAATCGGATCGACCAGGATACGGTTGCCCTCGAGATCAATCTCGAGCACGGCAGCTTCCGAGAACGGAATGAGCACCGGCCGCTTGCCTGGGCCTTTCAGCTCCAGCAGATCGCCGGCGCCAAAATCATAAACGCCGGACACCGCGCCATAGTGATTGTTCTCGGCGTCATAGACCTCGAGACCTTCAAGATCGGCATAGTAGAATTCGTCATCGTCCAGGTTGTCATTCGGCAGGCTGTCGCGATCGACGAACAGCTCAAGCCCGTTCAGCGCCTCGGCGGCATTGCGGTCGTTAACGCCGCGGAAACGCACGATCGCGACCGTCTTTGCCTCGCGGATATCGAGGATCTCGAACTTGCGCCCGTCGGCACTGTAAAGCGCGCCGTATTCGCCGAGCGACAACTGGTCGGCGGTGTAGGTTTTCACCCGGACCTCGCCGCGCAAGCCCTGGGCAGCGCCGATCACGGCCATCAAGACGGGGTTCTGCAGCACGGTCATGGGTCTTTGATATCCTGAAGAGAAACTGGTCCGCTCACCCCTTTTAAGGGCAAGCGCACAGAAAGAAAACGCAAAAGCGGGCGGAGGGAAACCCGCCGCCCGCTTGATCAGGGATCAGACCCTATTATTCAGCAGCAGCTTCGGCAGCGGCAGCAGCGGCGTCTTCAGCCTTCTGCTTGCGCTCGGCAACGCGCTCCAAGGCCTTCTTGCCCGGCTTTGCCTTTTCCGGGTTGCTGCGAGCGTCGCGGGTCACGAGACCGGCATCGGCCAGGAACTTGGCAACACGGTCGGTCGGCTGTGCGCCCTTGACCAGCCATTCCTTGATGCGGTCGGCGTTCAGTTCAACGCGCTTGTCGTTGTCCTTGGCGAGCATCGGGTTCCACGAACCGACCTTCTCGAGGAAGCGGCCGTCACGCGGGCTGCGGGCGTCTGCAATAACGATCTGGTAGTAAGGGCGCTTCTTGGAACCACCGCGGGCGAGACGAATCTTCAGGGACATTGCATTACTCCTTGGTTTTCAGTCCGGACTGCGCACGGCAGATCCGGTTTTTTGTTGAGGCCGCCGTCAGGCGGTCTTTTCAGTGACGCCACCGTGTTCGGCGGCAATGGCTTCATGATGCCGGATGACTTCGGTGATGATGAAGTTCAGGAACTTCTCGGCGAAATCCGGATCCAGATTGGCATCCTGGGCCAGGTGGCGCAGGCGGGCGATCTGGTATTCCTCGCGCGCCGGGTCCGCCGGCGGCAAATCGTATTGGGCCTTGAGCACGCCCACGGCCTTGGTGCAGCGGAAACGTTCCGCCAGCATATGGACCAGCGCCGCGTCGATATTGTCGATCGACTGGCGATAGCCGGAAAGCTGCTGCTTGACAGTCTGATCAGTCATGCGCGTCCTTTCACTTCTTCTTCGGCAGGCCGGGCAGGCCCGGGAACCCACCACCGAGACCCGGCAGCTTCGGACCGCCGAGACCCGGCAGGCCACCACTGCCCAGACCCGGCAGACCGGCGCCCGGCTTCATGCCGGCGGCTTCGGCCTGCTTGGCCAAGGCTTCGAGCTGTTTCGGGTCGAGACTGGAGAGATCGGGCATGCCGCCCATTCCGCCGCCCATTCCGCCCCCAAGGCCACCGAGGCCCATCTTCGAAGCCAGACCGCCCATCATCTGCTTCATCATGCCGCCGCCCTTCTTGCCGCCCATCATTTTCATCATGTCGGCCATCTGGCGGTGCATTTTCAAAAGCTTGTTGATCTGCGCCGCATCCGTGCCGGAGCCGGCCGCGATGCGCTTCTTGCGGGAATGCTTGAGCAGGTCCGGATTGGCGCGCTCTGCCTTGGTCATCGAGGAGATGATCGCGAGCTGGCGCTTGAACAGCTTGTCGTCGAGGCCGGCGGACGCCATCTTGTCCTTCATGCCGGCCATGCCGGGCATCATGCCCATGATGCCGCCCATGCCGCCCATCTTCTGCATCTGGCCGATCTGGTCGGCAAGATCGTTGAGGTCGAACTTGCCCTTGGCCATGCGGGCCGCCATGGCGGCCGCCTTTTCGGCATCGATGTTCTCGGCAGCCTTCTCGACCAGCGAGACGATGTCGCCCATGCCGAGGATACGGTCGGCGATGCGGCGCGGATGGAACTCGTCGAGTTCCGACATCTTTTCGCCGACGCCGATCAGCTTGATCGGCTTGCCGGTGACGGCGCGCATCGAAAGGGCTGCACCGCCGCGGCCATCGCCGTCCATGCGGGTCAGCACGAGACCGGTGATGCCGACGCGTTCGTCGAAATTGCGCGCCAGGTTGACGGCGTCCTGACCGGTCAGCGCATCGGCGACCAGCAGGATTTCATGTGGCTTCGAGCGGGCCTTGATCTCGGCCATCTCGATCATCAGCGGCTCGTCGATATGGGTACGGCCGGCGGTGTCGAGGATGACCACGTCATGGCCGCCGAGCTTGGCAGCCTGGACGGCGCGCGCGGCGATATCGGTCGGCGACTGTCCGGCGATCACCGGCAGCGTGTCGATGCCGGTCTGCACGCCGAGCTGGCGCAGCTGTTCCTGGGCCGCCGGACGACGCGTGTCGAGCGAGGCCATCAGGACCTTCTTCTTGTCGCGGTCGGTCAGGCGCTTGGCGATCTTGCCTGACGTCGTGGTCTTGCCCGAGCCCTGCAGGCCGACCATCATGATGACGACAGGTGCGGCCGCCATCAGGTCTACGCCGACACCTTCGGTGCCGAGCATCTCGACCAATTCGTCATGGACGATCTTGACGACCATCTGGCCGGGCTTGATCGACTTCAGGACGGCGGCGCCGACAGCCTTTTCGCGGACTCTTTCCGTGAAGCCGCGCACGACTTCCAGTGCGACGTCGGCTTCCAGAAGTGCACGGCGAACCTCGCGTAACGCTGCCGAGACATCCGCCTCGGACAATGCGCCACGGCCGGTCAGTCCATTCAGAATGGAACCAAGGCGGTCCTGGAGGTTTTCAAACATCGGCTCTTCCTTACTCGGTTTCGGATACCCGAAACCTCGGTATTTCCTTGGACGAAAACAAGACGCAAAGCCAAAAAGCACCCGAGGGCGCATCGCGCTGTCGGGTGTTGACCTCCGGGATCTGTTTATACCTTGCGGGTCCCGGTCGGCGGCTCGGAGTGCTTGTCTCGTCGCAGATTGCGCGGGATAAACAGCAAAACGGCGGGAAAGTCAACAATGCCGCCAACAGACGCAACCTGACGGCAATGCGGAAGAGGCCTGCACCACAAGAATGCACCCCTCATAACTCGCTAATTCAGAATTTACATAAATTTGAATGTTTTCCGTGACTTTCCTCTGCACGGACGGGATCGAGGAGAGCACCATGACCGAGACGACAATCAAACGACCCCTTTGGGTCAAAATCACGGCCTATGGCTTTGCTGCAGTTCTGTTTACCAGCGCGGCCATTGGCGGCACGGCCTGGTATCGCCAGTCGAACATGAACGAGGAAGCGCTGCGCAAGGAGATGCAGAGCGACCTGGCGCTGATCGAAAACGACATGAACGCCCAGAAGAAGACGGCATCGACCGTTGCGCTGGCGCTGGCCGGAGAGCCCGAAACAGCGGGACTGATCGAGAGCAATGCGCGCGATGAAATCATCAAGCGCTATGCCGGCAGCCTGCCCGAAATCGTCAGCTCCGGCGGGGTCCAGCTGATCACCTTCATCAATTCCAAGGGCGAAGCCGTTGCCCGCGTTCACACGCCGGACAAGTTCGGCGATGACATGACGGGTCGCCGCAAGACCGTCGTGGGTGCGCTGGCGAGCGGCAAGCTGGTTGCCGGCACGGAACCCGGCCGAACCGCTGTCAGCATGTTTGCCTCCGCCCCGGTTCTGCGCGACGGCAAGGTGGTCGGCGTCGTCGATACCGGCACGAGCCTTGCCAATGCCTATTTCAAGCCGCTGGCGGAACGTATCCAGGGTGAGATCGCGGTGCATGTCCTCGTCGAAGGAAAGCTGGTTCAGCAGGCCTCGACCATGGGCGACAAGCCGCTTTTGTCCGACGCGCAGTTGCAGTCCGTTTTTGACGGGAAGCCTGTAAAGGCGCAGATGACGGAAGGCGGACGCAGCTACATCATCGAAGGTGTGCCGTTCAACAATTTCTCCGGCGACAAGATCGGCGTCATGTCGATTGCCTCCGATGTCACGCCGATCGTCGAAGGCAGCCGCGAAGCACTCTGGACGACCGCGATCGTCACGGTGCTCGTCGCGCTGCTGTCGTCGCTCGGCTTCCTGTTCTTTGCCCGTTCGCTGGCATCTGTCATCGCCAACATCACCGGCACGATCTCCCGCCTTGCCGCCAACGACCTGTCGGCAACCGTCGACAATGGCAACCGCCCCGACGAAATCGGCGCGATGGCGCGCGCCGTCCAGGTGTTGAAGGACAATGCCATCAGGGCCGTCAATCTCGAAAACGAAGCCGACAGCCAACGCAGCCAGAGCGAAGACGAACGTCGCCGCACGGCCCAGTTGGAGCACCAGCGTGCCGAGGCGATGAGCAAGGCCACCGCAACGCTGGCCGATGGTCTGAAGCATCTGGCGGCAGGAGACCTGTCCTTCCAGATCAACCAGCAGCTCGACGCCGATTTCGAAACCCTGCGGACGGACTTCAACCTTGCCGTTTCGCAGTTGCGCCAGACGCTTGCCGAAGTCGCCCAGGCCGGCGGCGCGATCGACAGCGGTTCGCGCGAGATCAGCCAGAGCACCGACGACCTGTCGAAGCGCACGGAACAGCAGGCCGCTTCTCTCGAAGAAACGGCAGCGGCGCTCGACGAAATCACGGTCAATGTCAGCAACTCCTCCAAGCGGGCCGAAGAGGCACGCTCCGTGGCGATCCAGGCCAATGACAGCGCCCGCCAGTCCGGCGCCGTCGTCGCAAACGCGGTCGCTGCCATGGGCAAGATCGAGCAGTCGTCCGGCCAGATTTCCAACATCATCGGCGTGATCGACGACATCGCCTTCCAGACGAACCTGCTGGCACTGAATGCCGGCGTCGAGGCGGCCCGTGCCGGTGAGGCCGGTAAGGGCTTTGCCGTTGTGGCACAGGAAGTCCGCGAACTGGCCCAACGCTCGGCCAATGCGGCCAAGGAAATCAAGACGCTGATCCGCAATTCGAGCGATGAAGTCAGCAGCGGCGTCAAGCTGGTCAGCGAGACCGGCGAAGTGCTGAAGACCATCGAAACCTATATTGTCACGATCAACCAGCACATGGATTCGATCGCCACGTCGGCGCGCGAACAGTCCGTCGGCCTGTCGGAAGTCAATATGGCCGTCAACCAGATGGACCAGGTCACCCAGCAGAACGCCGCCATGGTCGAAGAGGCCAATGCGGCCTGCGCGACGCTTGCCGGCGAAGCCAATCGCCTGCGTGACCTGATCAGCCAGTTCCAGCTCGGCGGCAATGCCGGCTCGCTGCGCTCGGTTGCTGCCGAAATGGCCGCACCGCGCCGCACCGCTGCTCCCGCCGCATCCATGGCCGCACCTGTATCGCCGCGCCGTGCGCCGGTTCGGATGGCATCGGGTGGTGTTGCCGTCAGCGCTGAAAGCCAGGATTGGCAGGAGTTCTGATCCGATCCAGACCGGCGCCGCGTCAGCGTGGCGCCGGTCTCTCTGCTTGTTTCGGTCATACCGGCCGAACGATTTTCACGACGGATGCTGGATACCGTCCACGGCCTCCCCCATATGCTGCACACATCAAAGGCAGCGGGACGGTTGAAGTGACGGCGTCAGGCAGTAAGAATCCCTACTACAACGGTCCCGTTTCCGATCATTTCGACGGCACACGATTTTTCAATCCCAACGGCGTTCCACCAGGCAGTTTCCGCGACGTGCTGAAATGGCAGTTCAACGGTAAGCGCGCCCGATGGCCGAAGGCGGTCACCAGCCCGTTTGCAGGGGCAAAACCGGCAGAACGTATTACCGGTGATGATTTGCGGGTAACTATGGTCGGGCACGCCACCCTTCTGATCCAGGTGGCCGGGCTCAATATCCTGACCGATCCGCTGTGGTCCAGGCGCGCCAGCCCCCTCTCCTTCGCCGGACCCAAACGTGTCGTCGCGCCCGGCATCGCCTTTGCCGATCTGCCGCCGATCGACCTCGTGCTCGTCTCCCACAATCACTATGACCATCTCGATGTCGCGACATTGAAGCGCCTACACAAGAGCCATGCGCCACGGATCGTCACGCCGCTGGGCAATGATACGATCATCCGCCGCGCCGTACCGGATGCCGAGATCGCGACGCTCGACTGGGGCGGTGAAGCCAGCATTTCCCCCGGGGTCCGCATCGTGGCAGAGCCGAGCCATCATTGGTCGGCCCGCGGAACCGGCGACCGGAGCATGGCGCTGTGGGCCGCCTTCGTCATCGAGACACCTGCAGGCAGGATCTATCATGTCGGCGACACAGGCTTTCACGACGGCATCAACTACGCCAGCGCTGCCGAGAAATACCAGAGCTTCCGGCTCGCCATCCTGCCCTTTGGCGCCTATGAGCCACGCTGGTTCATGAAGGGACAGCACCAAAATCCGGAAGAAGCTGTCCGCGGCATGCTGACATGCAAGGCAGCCCATGTCGCCGGCCACCATTTTGGCACCTTCCAGCTGACCGACGAGCCGATCGACCATCCGGTGGCTCATCTGCGCACGGCACTCGACCGGCACGGCATCGATCAGGCGCGTTTCCGCCCGCTGCTGCCCGGCGAAGTATTCGACGTTCCGGCAGGGTGAGACGCTTCGCGCTGCAGCACTGGTAATTTCATCGCTTTTCCGCCATATAAACCCTCAACAGGGCAAGGAAGCATGGCAATGGACAATCGGGTCGACTTCGCGAAGATGAACGGGCTTGGCAACAAAATCCTGGTCGTCGACATGCGCGGTCGCACCGATCGCGTCACCGCAGCAGCGGCCATTGCCCTGGCTGGCGGCACCGAGACCCATTTCGACCAGATCATGGCGGTCCATGATCCGAAGATCGATGGCACGGACGCCTATATCGACATTCTCAACTGTGATGGCACCAAGGCCCAGGCTTGCGGCAATGGCACGCGCTGCGTCGTGCAGGCGCTGGCCTCGGAAACCGGCCGCAAGACATTCACCTTCCAGACCGTTGCCGGCATTTTGAACGCCGCCGAAAATGCCGACGGCACCATTTCGGTCGACATGGGCAAGCCGGTGTTCGAATGGGACCGCATTCCGCTGTCGGAAGAATTCTACGACACCAGCAAGATCGAGCTGCAGATCGGCCCGATCGACGCGCCGATCCTGCATTCGCCCTCCGTCATGTCGATGGGCAATCCGCATGCGATCTTCTGGATCGATCGCGATCCGATGGACTTCGACCTGGAACGCTTCGGCCCGCTGCTGGAAAACCATCCGATTTTCCCGGAAAAGGCCAATATCACCCTGGCCCACGTCACGTCGAAAACCACGATAACCACCCGCACCTGGGAGCGCGGCGCCGGCCTGACGCTCGCCTGCGGTTCGGCTGCCTGCGCCACCGCCGTTTCGGCGGCGCGCACCGGCCGTACCGAACGCAAGGTGACGATCACGGTCGCCTCGAGCCCCAATCGTGGATCGCTGACGATCGAATGGCGCGAAAGCGACAGCAAGGTCATCATGACCGGTCCTGCCGAATGGGAATGGTCGGGTTCTGTCGATCCTGTCAGCGGCGATTGGCAACGCGACGCGGACAATGCCGACACTATCGCCGGGGCCTCCGCCTCGTGAGCGGCATCGACGTCATCACCTTCGGCTGTCGCCTCAACACCTACGAATCCGAAGTGATGAAGGCCGAAGCCGCCAGGGCCGGGCTGAACAACGCCGTTCTGGTCAATACCTGCGCCGTCACCGGCGAGGCCGTAAAGCAGGCCCGCCAGGCCATCCGCCGCGCGCGCCGCGAAAACCCGCAAGCCCGCATCATCGTCACCGGCTGCGCCGCCCAGACGGATGCGGCCGGTTTTGCTGCCATGCCGGAGGTCGATGCCGTGCTCGGCAACGAGGAAAAGCTGAAGGCCGACAGCTATCTGCGCCTGCCCGATTTCGGCGTTTCGGCCGAGGAAAAGCTGCGCGTCAACGATATCATGAGCGTGACCGAGACGGCGCCGCAGATGGTTGGCCATATCGATGGCCATGTGCGTGGCTTCCTGCAGGTACAGAATGGCTGTGACCACCGCTGCACCTTCTGCATCATCCCCTATGGCCGCGGCAATTCCCGCTCGGTACCGATGGGCGCCGTGGTCGAGCAGGCGCGCAAGCTGGTGGAAAACGGCTATCGCGAAGTGGTGCTGACCGGCGTCGATGCCACCAGCTACGGTGCGGACCTGCCCGGACAGCCGACGCTTGGACAACTGGCCAAGACGCTGCTGAAGCAGGTGCCGGAAATTCTCAGGCTGCGGCTGTCTTCGATCGACAGCATCGAGGTCGACCGGCATCTTTTCGACCTGATCGCCGACGAGCCGCGTTTCATGCCGCATCTGCATCTGTCGCTGCAGCATGGCGACGACCTGATCCTGAAGCGCATGAAGCGCCGGCATTCCAGCGCGGATGCGATCGATTTCGCCCGGAGGGTCCGCGACCTCCGCCCCGATTTCGCGTTTGGCGCAGACATGATCGCCGGATTTCCGACGGAAACGGAAGAGATGGCCGCCAATTCCGCACGGATGGCAGAGGAAATCGGCATCGCCCATCTGCATGTCTTCCCCTACAGCCCGCGGCCGGGCACGCCGGCGGCCCGCATGCCGCAGCATGACCGCGCCGTCGTCAAGGCCCGCGCGTCCGCCTTGCGCGCCGTGGCGGACCGCCTGCATGTGGCCCACCTCGAGCGCCTGATCGGCACGCGACAGATGCTGCTGGTCGAACGCAACGAAATGGCCCATACGGAAGACTTCACCTTCGTTTCAGCGCCGGGCTTCACGCCGGGCACGCTGGTCGAGGTTTCGATCGGTGGCCACAATGGCCGCCATCTGACGATTGCATCGGCAACGGCCTCCAGCGCCGCAGCCTGAGAAGACGGAATAACAAGACCCATGGCCCTCGGTTTCATCAAGAAAGTCTTCACATTCGGCAAGGAAAAGCCGGCTGAAACGGTGACGGAGACCGTTGAAGACAAGGCGCTGCCTCCCGAGGTTGAAGCCGCGATCATCGCCGAAAGCGAACCGCACGACCACATCGAGCACCTGCCGCTGGCCGAAGATCCGGTCTTGGCCAGGGAAATCGACACCGCAGGCGGCCCGGCACCGGACCTCGATAAAGCGCAGATCGTGGACGCAGCGGAGCCAAAGGCGGTTGATGACGACCTGGCCATCGTGCCGCTGGAGCTTTTGCAGGCCGAAGAAACAGCCGAGCAACATGCCTCCGCGGACCTTGAGCCGGCTAAGGCCGAGGCCCTGACCTTCCACGAAAATCCGGTTCAGCCGGCTGATATCTCGCATGGTGACATCGTCGAGACGCCCGCTCCGGCGGAAGCAGCGGTGCCGGTCGCGGTGCCGGTCGCACTGCCGAAAGGCTTTGCCACGGCGGACACAATGCCGGTTGAACCGGCGACCGAGGCTCCGGCGGCAAAACTCACCTGGTTCCAGCGCCTGACGGCCGGCCTGTTTCGCACATCCTCGCAGCTGACCAGCCAGATCACCGCGCTGTTTACCAAGCGCAAGCTCGACGAAGAGACCCTTGAAGAGCTGGAAGACTTGCTGATCCAGGCCGATCTCGGTGTCGAGACGGCACTGCGTGTTACCGACACACTGTCGTCCGAGCGCTACGGCAAGGACGTGACCGGCGAGGACGTGACCCGGATCATGGCCGGCGAGATCGTCAAGGTGCTGAAGCCGGTCGCCAAGCCGCTGGCGCTCGACCTCAATCACAAGCCGCATGTCATTCTCGTCGTCGGCGTCAACGGCACTGGCAAGACCACCACGATCGGCAAGCTCGCGGCAAAACTCTCGGGCTCCGGCCTGAAGGTCATGCTGGCTGCCGGCGACACATTCCGTGCGGCAGCCATCGAGCAGCTGAAGATCTGGGCGGACCGCACCGGCTCGACCTTTGTCGGCACCAGGCTCGGCGCCGATGCCTCGGGCCTTGCCTATGATGCCTTCGAGCGCGCCAAAGCCGAAAAGGCCGATGTGCTGATCATCGATACTGCGGGGCGCCTGCAGAACAAGACGGAGCTGATGGCCGAGCTGGAAAAGATCGTTCGCGTGCTCGGCAAGCTCGATCCCGATGCGCCGCATACGGTGCTGCAGACGCTGGACGCGACGACCGGCCAGAACGCCATGAACCAGGTCGAGATCTTCCGCAATGTCGCCGGCGTCAACGGCTTGATCATGACCAAGCTCGACGGCACCGCCCGCGGCGGCATTCTTGTGGCGATTGCCGCCAAGCACAAGCTGCCGGTCTATTTCATCGGCGTCGGAGAAGGCGTCGACGACCTCGAGCCCTTCGAGGCCGAGGATTTCGCCAGCGCGATTGCAGGTATCGCCCGATGAACGATTTTCCGGACAAAACCACGAAAGACGACGCAATGACCGTGCATTCCAGCGATGTCGAATCCACCCCGGCCGAGAAGCATCACCCGATGCTGAAGATGGCGCTGGAACTCGGGCCGCTGCTCGTCTTCTTCTTCGGCAACCTGCGCGGCGAATGGCTGGCCAAGACCTTTCCGGCACTGACCGCCGTCGGCGGCCCGCTGTTCATCGCAACCGCGCTGTTCATGGTGGCCACGATCATCTCGCTGATCGCCTCCAAGCTGATCTTCAAGCATCTGCCGATCATGCCTTTCGTCTCGGGCATCGTGGTCATGGTGTTCGGCACGCTGTCGATCTGGCTGCAGGACGAGACCTTCATCAAGATGAAGCCGACCATCGTCAACTCGCTGTTCGGCGTGGTCCTGCTCGGCGGCCTGCTCTTCGGCAAATCGCTGCTCGGCTATGTCTTCAACGCTGCCTTCCAGCTCGACGCAGAGGGCTGGCGCAAGCTGACACTGCGCTGGGGGATCTTCTTCCTCTTCCTGGCCGTGATCAACGAAGTGGTCTGGCGCAATTTCTCCAACGACGTCTGGGTGAACTTCAAGGTCTGGGGCACCATGCCGATCACCATCCTGTTCACGCTGGCACAGATGCCGCTGATCATGAAACATTCGCTGGAAGACGATACTGCGGGTAGCAAGCAATGAGCGCGCCGACGTTGAGCGAAAGCGAAAACAGATCCAGCCTGAGCTTCTGGCTAATTGCCACGGCGCTGGTCCTGGTCGTCCAGATCGCCTCGCAATACCTGATGGGCCGCCTGTGGATCTGCTCCTGTGGCTACATCAAGCTGTTCGAACCGGGCGTCAACACGCCGGGCAATTCCCAGCACCTGTTCGACTGGTACACGCCGTCGCACATCATTCACGGCTTCCTGTTCTACCTGCTCGGCTGGACCGTCCTGCGCAAGGCCTCGATCGGCGCGCGCCTGACGCTGGCCGCCGTCATCGAGGCAGGCTGGGAGATCCTGGAAAATTCGCCGATCATCATCAACCGCTATCGGTCCGCGACCATGGCGGTCGGCTACCAGGGCGACAGCATCCTGAATTCGGCCATGGACATGGTCGCGATGATCGCCGGCTTCTGGTTTGCCGCGCGCGCACCGATCTGGCTGACGGTGGTGATTGCCATCGGCTTCGAACTCGCCACGGGCTACATCATCCGGGACAACCTGACGCTCAATGTGCTGATGCTAGTCTGGCCGGTCGATGCGATCAAGGAATGGCAGGCGGCTCTCTGAGGATATTCAGGCGGCTTCAAACGCTGGAATTTGCGCCAACTCCGCTTCCAGCGCCGAGCTTTCCCGCTTAAGATCATAGGCGGCCTGCAGGTTCAGCCAGAACTCCGGCGTCGTTTGAAAGAACTTGGCCAATCGCAAGGCTGTATCCGCGCTGATACCGACTTTTTCGCCGACAATGCGTTCGATGCGCGTTCTCGGGACGCGTAATTGCCGGGCGAGGGAATAAGGCGTCATGCTCAACGGCGCGAGGTAGAGCTCTCTCAGAATTTCTCCCGGATGGATCGGCGGTGCTTTGCTGATACTCATCTTGTCGTCTCCCTGCGGCCTTGTGGCTCAATGGTAATCGGTGATCTCGACGTTTTCTGGTCCGGCGTCAGTCCACACGAAACAAATGCGCCATTGGATATTGATCCGGATTGAATACTGGTCTTCACGATCGCCACTGAGTTTCTCCAGCCGATTGCCGGGCGGCGATCGCAAGTCGCTCAGATCCTTGGCTGCATCAAGCAAAGTCAGCAATTGTTGTGCCCGACGAACGAGATCGGCGGGAAACCCCTTGCGGATGGATCCATCATCAATCGAACGGGTGCGCTTGTCCTTGAATGAACGGATCATCGTTCGACCTCCGACAACGTATCATCAATAGATACGAACCCGATGTCAAGACGTGGTATCAATATGTGATACGGGTTAGCTGCCGGCAGCCAGTGCCTTTTCGATCGCCGGCATCAGCTGCGTCTCGATCGACTGCGGATCGAACGGTC
>NZ_AHZC01000154.1 GCF_000247475.1 Rhizobium sp. PDO1-076
AGCGGCCGTAGTCAGGCTGTTCCGCGCGTCACGATGTGGAAGTCGATATTGATCATCGCTTCCACATTTTTGTCTCCGTCAATCTTCCTGAGGATCGAACGGGCAGCCTTGGTGCCGATATCGCGACGATCAATGCGAACGGTCGTTAGCGGCGGATGGGTGTGCGGAGCGAAATCGAAATCGCCGAATCCTACAATACCGAGGTCCTCAGGTATCCTGCAGCCGCGGGCATGAGCTTCGGCCAGAGCTCCATGGGCGACAACATCCGACGAGCAGAACACGCCGAGCGACCCCATGCCGCGATCGAGCAATTGCGCCGTTGCCATGCGCCCATCTCGGAAGGTCGAGGGTGAATTCATCTCCAGTTCCGGCAATTCTACCTCCGCGATCCCCTTGAGGCGATTGACGAAGCCATCACGACGCTGGACGGCGCGCGGATCATTGGCGCCGACCTGGGCATAACGGTCATATCCCCGGATCAGCAGATGTTCGGCTACCAGAGCGCCGACCGCCGCATGAGAGAAACCGACGGCGGTATCGAGTGGCGAAGGAGTGGAATCCCAGATTTCCACGATAGGAAGGCCGGCTCCGGTCAGCATTGCCCGGGTTTCCTTCAGATGGGTGATGCCGGTCAGAATGATGCCATCGGGGCGACGCGCCAGGATGGCTCGGGTCAGTTCGAGTTCGCGGCTGGTATCATAGCCGGAAAGGCCGAGCAGGAGTTGATAGCCGGCAGAGACGAGCTCGGCGTTGAGCCCTTCTATGGTCTCGGCAAAGATCGTGCTGGCGACCGATGGGACGATCGCGGCGATCAGCCGGGTTCTGCGCGAGGCAAGGCCGCCGGCAAGCAGGTTCGGCACATAACCTGTCCGGGCAATGACCTTTTCGATCGCTTCCAGCGTGCGGGGCTTGACCAAGGCCGGCGTATTGATCGCACGCGACACGGTGACCGGCGAAACGCCGGCGAGTTTTGCGATATCGGCAAGCGTGACGGGACCGGCCGTTGCGACCTGTTTGGTTCTTTCATGGTCGGCCATGGTCATTCTCCCTGCTAAATGATTTACGCTTTCATTTTGATTTCAATCAAGTGCTGATATGAAAATTTTTGTAAAAATCTGATTAATGTATTGATATTGTACAGTTTAAAATTTTTCTTCAGTGGTTGCGGGATGGAAATTTGAAGATAAAATGAAAGCGCTTCCATTTCTTCGTCAGGAGGGTTTCGAAGGATGGGTGAGTGGGACCGGCAGGAGGCCGGGCAAGTGGAGGAAGTAACATGAAGCTAAAGCGTTTGATGACGTTTGCGGCCGCTACGGCCGTCATCTGTGTGGCAGGTATGCAGGCAAGCCACGCACAGGATTATCCGAGCAAGACCGTGACGGTCGTCGTGCCGTTCGCAGCCGGCGGCAATACCGATACATTCGGCCGCCTCGTTGCCGAGGAACTGGACAAGCGCCTCGGTCAGCGTTTCATCGTCGAGAACAAGCCCGGCGCTGGCGGCAATATCGGTCTCGGTGACCTCGCCCGCTCCAAGCCGGACGGTTACACGATCGGCATGGGTACGGTCAGCTCCAACGCGATCAACCAGACACTCTACAAGACCCTGCCTTACGACAAGGAAAAGGGCTTTGCGCCGATCTCGCTGATCGCCAGCCTGCCGAATGTGCTTGTCGTCAACCCGGACAAGATCAAGGCGAACACTGTCGAGGAACTGATCGCCTTCCTGAAAACGGAGCCGGGCAAGCATACCTATGCATCCTCGGGCGTCGGTACTTCGATCCACCTCGCCGGTGAGCTTCTGGCGACCAAATCCGGCGTCAAGATCACCCATGTGCCCTACAAGGGCAGTAGCCAGGCGATCCTCGATGTCGTCGCCGGTCATGTGGACATGATGTTCGACAATATCCCGACCGCCGCCCAGCAGGTGAAGGCGGGCAAGGTGAAGGCGTTGGCGGTAACCAGCCTTGAGAAGGCTGCTCTTCTGCCTGACGTGCCGACAATGGCGAGCGTCATTCCGGGCTTCGAGGCAACCTCTTGGCACGGCCTGTTCGCACCTCCCGGCACGCCGCCGGAAATTGTCGAGAAGCTCTCCAAAGAAGTGCAGGCGATCATCGCTGAGCCGGCAATGCAGGAAAAGCTGAAAGCAATGGGCGTGACACCGATCGGCAATACATCTGCCGAGTTCCAGGCTTTTATCGACAAGGAAACGGTAAAGTGGGCCGAGGTCATCAAGGCCGCCAACGTGCCGCTGCAATAAGGTACACTGCCGGCCGGGCCTGACGCTCGGCCGGCATATCTTCCCCACGCGAGTATCATGCCATGCTGAAAATTAGAAACGGCCGCGACTTCGTCGGCGGCGTGACGATGATCTGTGTCGGCCTCCTGTTCATCTGGTTCGGTCGCGGGCTTGAAGCCGGCAATTCTTTCCAGATGGGGCCGGGGTATTTTCCGACCATGCTGAGCCTGCTGCTGATGGCGATAGGTGCACTGATCATCGGGCAGTCGCTGCTGGTGGATGCGGAAGAGGGCGAGCCGGAAGCCTGGAACTGGAAAGCCTATCTTCTCGTGATCCTCGGTCCTGTCGGCTTTGGTTTTTTGCTGGCAGGGCTAGGCCTCGCACCGACCATGCTGCTGCTGATCGTCGGGGTGGCGACCGCCAGCTGTTATGCCAACTGGCGGCATTCGATCCTGCTCGGGCTGTTTCTCTCTGTTTGCTCGGTTCTGCTGTTCACCAAGTTTCTGTCGCTTCCGGTCTCAGCCTTCGGCCCCTGGATCCCCTTTATCGGCGAGCTTTTCTAAAGCCCGCCAACCAACCGATGAAACCGGATTGGATTGAATATGGATATCTTCTCTAACCTCTGGCTCGGTGCTTCGACCGCCTTCATGCCGATGAACCTGTTCTACGGCTTCATCGGCTGCCTGCTCGGCACCGCGATCGGCGTGCTGCCGGGGCTTGGGCCGACGGCGACGATCGCCATGCTTCTGCCGATCACCTTCGGTCTTCCGCCGGAAGCGGCGCTGATCATGCTGGCCGGCATCTTTTACGGCGCGCAATATGGTGGGTCGACCACCGCTGTCCTGATTAATCTTCCGGGCGAAAGCTCTTCGGTGGTCACCGCGATCGACGGCTACCAGATGGCACGCAACGGGCGGGCAGGGGCCGCACTTGCGACCGCTGCGCTTGGCTCCTTTTTCGCCGGTTCGGTCGCGACAATCCTGCTTGCCGTGGCAGCTCCGCCGCTTGCCGCCGTGGCGCTGAATTTCGGGCCAGCGGAGTATTTTTCGCTGATGGTGCTCGGTCTCGTGGCCTCAGTAGCGCTTGCCAGTGGATCGCTGCTGAAGGCATTTGCGATGATCGTCTTCGGGCTCATCCTAGGTACCGTCGGCACGGACGTGGAAAGCGGTACGCCGCGTTATGTTTTCGATATCCCGGAGCTTTACGACGGGTTGAATTTCGTTGCCGTCAGCATGGGCATCTTCGGCATCTGCGAGATCCTGCGCAATCTGGAAAACGAGCATGAGCGTTCCGTCGGTGTCAGACGGGTCACCGGGCTGATGCTGACGAAGGAAGACTTCAAGCGGATCATCGCACCGGTTCTACGCGGCACCGTACTCGGCTCATTCCTCGGTGTGCTGCCGGGCGGTGGCGCGATGCTCGCCTCGTTTGCGGCCTATGCAGTGGAGAAGCGTGTTTCCCCCAATCGCGCCGAATTCGGAAAGGGTGCGATCGAAGGGGTCGCCGCGCCGGAAAGCGCCAACAATGCCGGAGCGCAGACCTCGTTCATTCCAATGCTGACGCTTGGCATTCCCGGCAACCCGGTGATGGCGCTGATGGTGGGAGCGATGATCATCCAGGGCATCACACCCGGCCCGAATGTCATCTCGGACGAGCCGGATCTGTTCTGGGGCATGATCGTGTCGATGTGGTCGGGCAACCTGATGCTCGTCATTCTGAACCTGCCGCTGATCGGGCTCTGGGTGCGGATGCTGACCGTACCGTATCATCTGCTCTTCCCGGCGATCATCGGCTTCTGCTGCATTGGTGCCTACAGTATCAACAACAGCGTCTTCGACGTCTTCGTCATGGCAGGTTTCAGCGTCATCGGCTTTGCGCTTTCCAAAATGCGTTTCGAGCCTGCGCCGCTGCTGCTGGGCTTTATTCTC
>NZ_AHZC01000153.1 GCF_000247475.1 Rhizobium sp. PDO1-076
AGTTTACGATGCCATTCGAACCGTCGACCCAGCTATCTCGAGAAATTGAGATAAGGGTACTTACGGAATTTTTTTGGGGGTAGGAAACCTAACTTCTGGCGCCGCCAAGTTCGATCCAGAAATGATGGAGTGTGATCGGCTCCAATTTGTTTTGCCTTCCGTGCGTTGACGTGAATCGCCCGATCTTGAGACGCTTGTCTTGTAACGTCTCGACTAAATGGTCGGCTTTGGTCCATCCGACGGTGCGTTCTTGAAGCAAGCCGTCGATCCATTCAGTCACACGGGATGACCAACTCGCGATATCGGAAACCTGTACATAAGCAATCATGCCAGCAACCTTATGATCGGGGGCATGATGACCAGCCTTGAAGCGCTGAACCCCACCTGTGCTTTTTTTGCTGCTGAAGACGTATTCGCGCTCGTCACGATCTCTCCCGACGGGAGTGGGCAACCTCTTACATTCGAGAGGAAAGAGGATATCAAATTCGGTGTGCCTCCTTCCCTCGACTTCGATGACAGCCGAATTAGGAGAGATGATAAGATCGTGTTTCCGTGATGCCTTAACCTTATCTCTCGTTTCTCTTCGAAACTGGAGGAAATCAAATCCGTGGAGCCGCGAGGCCGAAAGGAGATGGGCGCAGAGTTGATCGGTCAGCTCATCCTCCGCCTGGGCAAATGGTCGATCCTCGCGGTCGCGCCAAACGGGAAGTTGGGACCCAATAAATTCGAGGATCTTCTGCAACGAGGTTGCCCGAGGGAACAAATTTTCCCGGAGAAGGCCGCTAGCGAGTATTGAGAATTCGGTGTCAGCAAACATCGATATCAATAGCCTTGCTGCCGGAGGTCGGACAAGGTCTCGTCGGCGTCGCGCAGCGCGACGGACCGCAACCAATACCGCAGACGATTTGGTTTGACGAAGAATATGAAACGATCATCATAAATGCGGGCAATTCGCGTGACATTGATACTGGAGCCGCGCTGCTCTTTAAGTAACCGATCAACCCGGCCTCGCAGTTTCTCTGCGCCTGACCAATCAACCGAGGTTCCACCCCCAAAACTGAATGGCTGGCACACAACTCCCGGCCAGACATAGGCGGTGAGTGGAACTAGAGCGTCTTGACCATAGATGACGTTGATCTGCGAGCAGTAAACATTCGCAAAGTCATCCAATGCTTTTTCGGCCGTCTTTTTGAGAGCCGCTGAGTCATCGCCCAATCTGACCAAATCGGACTGGTAATCGACGATGTCCGCCGCGATGATCGCTTCGTTCGCGCTAATCTCTAGCGCTCCATTTTCCATATAGGGCAACGCGCGTATATCGCTCGCACCAATGGCCGTGGCTTTCTTTTTGAAGAGACGCGAACTGGAAAGAGCGACGAATGCTTGCAGGGCTTTCCTGTTTTCGGTGATCCACCGATCGACTGCTTTCAGTTTCGGCGCGTCAGCTTTCTTCCCCGCAAAACCCACGATTTCGTTTTTGAATGCAAGAAAGGAGTCCTCCCAGACGGCGTGCTGAAGTCCTATATGTTTGCGCACCAGAAGCATGGGTGGCGAAAAATTCTCCGCGGTCCTGGGTCCTTCGAAGTCCCTCTTCTCTATGACGCGAAATTCGTCTCGATCAATCTGGTCTGTCTTGAACGCGGATGATGGAAACATATTCTCGCCGATGAGATGAGTGGCATCCCGCGATACTCCTCGGTCACCTTCGATATAGCCGTCGCCGAATGTCCATTCCTGGGCCTCGGCATATTCCTTCAGGGTTGGGTATTCTTTCAGGCGTTCCAAGAATGCAAATGTACGCCCTCCACCGACAATGTTGGCGGGCCAGATATCATCGGCGCTCAGAGCAACTGTGTTTGGAACCCAATGCAGATCATAGTAGTCGATATCGAACCCCTGCCCTGCATTAGCCCGTCCGGTTCGTCGGAAGACAGCATGAAGTATTCGGCTGTTTTCCTTTGGCGCCTCCGCCGCCGCGACTACGACAATGACCTTGGTATCAGCAGCTTCGAATAGCCCCCGCACGGAGACGAAATCCAAGACCTCGCGCACCCGCCAGCTCTTGAAGAACGTGCGGCGGAACTTTACCGACCCCTGATTGTAGAGGAAACCATCCTGTTGCAGCATACAGAGCGCCCCTCCAGCCGCGACAATCTTCATCGCCTCGTGAAGGAAGAGGTACCCGAGCTGCTTGTCGGGCAGAGCGCCGTCGAATTCTTTTTGGTAAGCAGCAAAAGCTTTTTCAGCGCCAGGCGTGGTGAGCTTTGACTCGAAAGGCGGGTTGCCAACAACCACGCCGACACGAATGTGCTTAAGGCGCCGGCAAGTCTGGACGGCGTTGAAAAAAGCAATCATGGTGAAGGCTACGGTTTGCGAGGATCGGAAATAGTTTGACCGAAGCTTTGATTTCCTCAGATTCAAGTGCGTCGCAAAGTGCAAGGCACAAACTGAAGCCTGCCAGCTGAATCGCTCCAGCTTCCATATCGACGCCGTGCACACGTCGGATGAGGGTTTTGAGAACCTTGACGCTTGGATGAGCCCAGTTGTTCCGGCTGCGCCAGTGTAGAATGAGTCGCTTATAGGCTTCGACGAGAAAAATCCCTGAGCCACAAGCAGGGTCCAATATAACTTGTTTCTCTGCTTCCAATTGATCGAGCCGCTTCCAGCTCAATGCTTCTTCCAGAACGAGCCTGACGAGCGCCGGTGGTGTGTAGACTGAACTGTTGTTATCCTTCACGAACAGCTGGTAAATATGACTGATCAACTCGACAGGAAGATCGCCGAAGGAGTACGTTTTCCAAAGTGTCAGCTGCCCGCCAGCTTCTTTCTGCGCTTCGACCAGGTCAGCGAAACGCCGCAACTGATCGGTACCTCTTAGCATCGCTTTTTCTTCGTCATCCAGCCGAAACACATGACCGTTGAAGCGATCCTCCATCGATTGGAGCAGTCGAATCAGCGCTGGGCCATCGGCCAGAACTTCAAAGAACTTTGTCGCGCCATCGACGAACTGGCCAAAATAGTCACTGCTCAGCACCTTTCGCTCTTCGAGATAAGCAATAAGCAGTGAGAGAATTAGCAAGCGCCGCGACAAACCTTCGTTGAGGACATTTTCGCTTATTAGAGTCCGATAGAGAACGTCGACCGCTGCGATCAACCTGCGATGAGCAGCACGAGTAGAGGACAGCATTTCACGACATACTTCTGGATCATCCCAGATCGTGCCGTTCCGGATCCTTGTCGCATCCCACCACGCCGCATCCTCGTCGATCCTTGCTGCTAACTCGAGCGTCTTAATGGGGTTGCAAACGAGCTTGCCGTTCTTGTCGAGGAAGTCCGAATTATGGGCGCAGCGGAAAAGCTGAATAAGCCCCGCGGTTTTGCGGTAGATCAACGGAACGCCGCCCCAGCTCCAAAGACGCTGATGTAATTCGGCAAACTCTTTATCGGTTCGTGCATCATCGACGAACACAAAGGCTTGCGCATGACCAGGACGACCGTTGCGCCCGGCCTCGAAAAACACGGAGTGGGCGGAGAAGTCGCGAGCCTTCTCCATGATGGCAACTTCTTCAGGATCTCTGTTGTTGGGATCAAAGCCATCGACGAGGACGAGGCCGCTGACGGCGTGGCCGACACCGCCCTTCGTGAGATCGCCGAGCCACAGAGCGCCGCCGTTCGATGTCGCGGTTTGCGTCGGTGTCATCATCTGCCTTGAAGGAAGTTCTCGCGGTGGTGGCAATATGCCTGAGGAATCATTAAATAAATACTACTTGGGGCACACCGGCCCCATCGACTCCATGACCAACAAGTGGACGTGGCGCTTGGCGATATCGTGCGCATTGTTTCCTCCAGCCAAGCAAAAAGAATCGGCGTCTAATTCTGCCTGATTGCGTGTCAATACGCAAATTCCTTACCCGTTTTTTCTCCTTTCCATCGGTTCGCTAGATTACCCCCCACACGCGAAACCTCCCCCTCCCCGTCATCTCCCTGAGCCCGAGCTCGCCGACAATCCGTATCGCCGCCTGCGGCGTCACGCCGATCGCCTTGACCACCATGCCGGTCGAGACCAGCGGTTTTTCCATGACCAGCTCAATTAGCTCCGGCAATTTTGATGACCCCCGCCGGCCGGTCAGCTTTCGCTCCATCATCTGTCGCGCCAGCGCCAGCCGGTCAATCGG
>NZ_AHZC01000152.1 GCF_000247475.1 Rhizobium sp. PDO1-076
CCAGCACGTCGAGCTGCTTCACCATGTTTGGAAGGAAGGCTCGGCCGGGAACGCCCCGGGACTGGAAGCGTCATCGTCGATATCGAGGCGCAGCAGCTTGAACGGCACCTTGCCGGCATATTTCTCGGGCGTGCGGCTTGTGCCGATGACGGTATGGCCCTTTGCGTGCAGCTTGTTGGCGAGCATCAGGCCGAAGCCGGAAGAGGCGCCGGTGATGAGGATGGTTTTTTTCATGTCATTGCTCCTGTCGCATGACTGCGGATGAGGTCGTTCGGTGACAGAATATATGCCTCGCCAAGGGCGGCTCTTCACTAGCGAAACATGCCAAACAAAATTCGAAAGACGTCAAACTATGGAGCGATCGGTGTTCTGACGCGGGTTTCCAGATTGGCGCCATCTGCGATTGTGCTGGCATGATCCGCCGGTTAAAATTCCAGGATGATCAAAAGTGACTTTCCGGCGCCCGGCCGTTCTTCGTCGATGTTGGAATATGCTGTCTGGCCCGGCTGGCGATTGCTGATGCAGGATGCGGGCTTGGCCGCACCTCCGATTCTGCGCAGGGCCGAGTTGCCGGGAGATCTCTTTGCCCGTGACCAGGTCCGCCTGACATCCGCTGCCTTCTTCAATCTTTGGATGGCGATCGAAGAAGAGGCCCGATCCCTGGATATTGATCTGCCAGCGCCTTTGCGCATCGCGCAAGTCATGACCAGCGACTGGTTTGACCCCGAGCTATTTGCAGCACTCTGCAGCGCCAATCTTGGCAACGCGCTTGAGCGCATCGCAAAATATGTCCGCCTAATCGCCCCGATGCGGATCGAAGTTGCGCGCGCCGGCGCTGAAGCAACTGTCGTCATCGATTTCCTGGACCAGACCAAGCCCCCGCCGGCGGTGTTCTTGGCGTTCAAACTGGTTTTCTTCGTTCAGCTCGCACGCCTTGCGACGCGAACGGCGGTCAAGCCGTTGAAGGTTGCGTGGCCATCGGTATCGCATGGATCGGAGAAGGACGCCGAACTGTATAGGGAATTCTTCGGCATCGCAGTTTCCGAGGCGCCGTTGGCGACCCTTGTGTTTTCGCTTGAAGACTTCGACCGACCATTCCTGACCGAGAACCACAAGATCTGGCTGTTCTTCGAGCCGTCCCTGCGACAGAGACTATCCGACCTCAATCGCACCGCCAGCATGGTTGAGCGGGTCAGGAGCGCCTTGCTAGAGGCTTTGCCAGCTGGTGACGTTTCCATGCAGTCCATTGGAAAAAGACTGGGCATTGGAACCCGCACCCTGCAGCGCAGGCTCCAGGAGGAGGGCACGTCCTTCCAGCTGACGCTCGATGCCGTCCGATCGTCGCTGGCCGATCACTATTTGCGCAAGACGATGATGTCGAGCGCCGAGATCGCTCTGCTGCTAGGCTTTGAGGATGCCAATTCGTTTCTCAGGGCCTTCAAGGGTTGGACAGGGACGACACCGCTGGCTGTTAGGCGTGATAGCTCGTCGGAGTTATTTTGATCCCAGTGGAGTTTGTCGCTGGCAAACTTTTCTTAGCATGTTCGGGATGACACGGAGCCACGAGTTCGTTTCATTTCAACTGCTCAATCGTGAATAGCAAGTCGTCCGTTCGTATCTCATGAAAGCGAGGGACCTTCGGATTCGAGCTCCTGAAGTCTATCGGGCTTGGATTTGAGCTTGTTCCAGAGCAAGTTCGCTCGACCGGGGTGCGATCAAGATATCAGCGGCGAGGTCAGAGACGGGGTCGCTTGACTGTACCTTCGTGCGTAGATGAGTGGCTGGCGCTCTGAGACAGTCGGGTCGTGCGCTAACCGTGTGATGGCTTTGCGAATCTTACCCCGGCACCGCTCCCATTTTCCGGGATAAACTCAATGCCTGCATTCTCCAGCGCTGATCGAATGGCATTAAGATTTGCGGCGGTTATCGTTGGTGCTGTGTCTTCCGCCTCAGCGCGCCGTACAGTGGAGATCCCGACCACCGCAGCTTGGGCAAGGTCTTGTGCGGTCCAACGGATCAATCCGCGTGCGGCCCTTATCTGAGCCCCTGTTATCGGCTTCATAATGTTCGTTTCGGTTTGAACGTTTTTAGTTCATATGGTATTTATTGGCTTGCCGTCATTTGCCCGCCTACCTTGTGCGGCAAAAGCACTGCGGCTGTACTAGGTGCTCGTAACACATAGCACAGCCTAACCGTAACCCAAGTTGATAGGAACTCGGATCATGGCTGATTCCGACAATAGCAGAACTTTGCCTGTCGTCACGCGACGCAGATTGCTTTCCGCATCGGCGACGTGGCTGAAGGGGAAGGTTGGTGGCGGGGATGCGGGGCTTCAGTTCGACTACGGTCGCTCCGACCGTGGCGATCCAACCTTGGCCTTGTGGCAGGAGTGGTGGTTGGCGCATGAGCAGGTCGAGAAACTCTGCCGAAGACAGCAGCGCCTTGAAACCGCTCTGATCGCGGCTGTCGGCTTTCCCCACGTCGACATTGTCTTTCCCGATCAGGATCGCGTGGTGGCGGCGTTCTCCCTGGAGGATATCGATCGCCGTTTTGCGGGTCTGCCGGAAGATGCCGAGGCGAAGCGGTCGGCGAGGGCGGTTTTGGTCGAGCGGCAGGCCGCTTGGGACGCGTTGGACGAGCGCTTGGGATACAGTCGTGCCAAGCAGGCGGAAGAAGAAGCGTTTGCGCTACGGACGGAACGACTGAATGAGCTGTTTGCGAAGCAGGCTCACTCGGTTGCCAGTGTGGCCGCAAAGCTGCATGCTGTTCTTGCTATGGGAGAAGACAGTCCAGCCGATGAATTCCCGTGGCCGCAGATTCGGGCTGCGATGGCGGACCTGCTCAATTTAAGTAGCGGATCTTAGGCAAATTAACGGGTCCGCGCTTCGCAAGTATTTTTTCGCTCCTCTACGAGCGTCTACGATTTTGGAAAGAATCGTGTTGCCGGCACGGAATTTGTGCCTTTCTTGATTGTCCCTGTCGCCATCTGCCCGTTTTGCGGATGGCCCAAACGGGGGCATCATGGCCAATCATCATCACGAAGGGCAGGCTGTATCACGGGGCGCACGAATGCTCCGGACGGCGCTCGGTTCAGCCATCGTCCGCTATCTCGAAGATCCCAGCATCGTTGAAGTGATGCTGAACCCGGACGGGCGTTTGTGGGTCGATCGCCTGAAGGAAGGTCTTGTCGCCACAGCCGATACCGTGATCCCGGCCGATGGTGAGCGCATCGTGAGGCTGGTTGCCCACCATGTTGGCGCCGAGGTTCATGCCGGCTCGCCCCGCGTCTCGGCCGAGCTGCCGGAAACCGGTGAACGCTTCGAGGGATTGCTGCCGCCTGTCGTTGCCGCTGCGACATTTGCCATCCGCAAGCCCGCCGTCGCTGTCTTCACCCTCTCCGATTATGTCGCCGCCGGCATCATGAGCCAAGAGCAGGCTGAGGTGCTTCGACTGGCGGTCGAGAAGCGCAAGAACATTCTGGTGGCCGGCGGCACATCCACCGGAAAGACGACGCTCACCAATGCTCTGCTGCGGAAGTCGCCAAGACTTCCGATCGCATCGTGCTGATCGAGGACACCAGGGAGCTGCAATGCGCCGCTCACAATCTCGTGGCGCTGCGCACGAAGGATGGCGTGGCCTCGCTTTCGGATCTCGTGAAGTCATCGCTCCGCCTGCGTCCGGACCGAATTCCGGTTGGTGAGGTGCGCGGCGCGGAAGCCCTCGACCTCCTGAAGGCCTGGGGCACCGGCCATCCCGGCGGTATCGGCACGATCCACGCCAATACGGCGATAGGCGCACTGCTTCGGCTGGAGCAGCTCGTGCAGGAAGCCGTCGTCACGGTCCCCCGTGCGCTCATCGCCGACACTATCGACATCATCGCCGTTCTGTCCGGCCGTGGCGCCAACCGTCGACTTGTTGAGATCGCGCTGGTCGACGGGCTCGATCCCGTCTCCGGCGATTATCGCACCCTCCACGCTCACGTTCCTCCCGCTCACCAACCACTCCCGAAAGGAGACCAGCAATGAATACGTCTGTCTCTTCTGTCCTTCGTCGTGCGCGCAATCGCCTTGTCCATGCGACCACGCTTGCCTCGATCGCGCCGCTGATGGCGGCACCCGCCCATGCCTCCGGTTCGTCCATGCCGTGGGAGGAACCGCTGCAGCAGATATTGGAATCCATCGGAAGGGCCGGTGGCCAAGATCGTTGCGGTGATCATCATCATCGCCAC
>NZ_AHZC01000151.1 GCF_000247475.1 Rhizobium sp. PDO1-076
GCGCAATCTCGACAATGCCAAGATCTGGTACGATTGGGCGCTCCAGCCCGATGTCCAGTCGCGCATGAAGGATGCGAAATCCTTCCAGCTGCCGTCCAACAAGACGGCCGAGGTGCCGAAAGAGGCTCCGAAGTTCGAAGACATCAAGCTGATCGACTACGACTTCAAGACTTTTGGCGATCCGGCCAGACGCAAGGCGCTTCTCGAACGCTGGGACCGTGAAGTCGGCGCTGTCGCCAACTGATCGTCCATAGTCATGGGCACGGCATTGCGGAGCATATCCAGCATGCCGTGTCCTTCCTTCCTTTCATCGACATGACATAGCGAGGTCCGCCATGAGACGTGGCAACCGCAGACTGGATATTGCTCTCGCCCTTGGTGGCGCGGCGCTGGCTCTGGTTCCCTGGTACCGTATCGAAGGCGGCTTCTTCGGGCTTGGCTGGATCGAAGGGTTTCCCTCGAGCGCCGATACCGCACCGGGGCTCTTGCAGATCCTTTCGCATGGGCGTGTCTGGCTTGCCGGCATCGTCCTAGTCTTTGTGCTTGGCTGTCTGGCTCGCGGTGTTCGGGATCCGATGAAGCGCGGCACGCTTCTGGCCTGGGTCGGCGCTGTCGGTCTCGTCTTCCTGTCGTTGCAGGGGCTGGCGATCGGCTTTGGCGGCTGGACCTGGTCAATCAGCGAAAGCCTGTTTGGCATGCTCCCAGACGGGCAACCGTCGATGGGCGCCGGTGCTGTTCTGATGGCTTTGGTCTTTGTGCTTCTCTTTGCTTTCGGTCTGGCCGAACGCGGCGTGATGAAGGGGGACGCCTTCATCGTCGCCTCGATCTCCGTGCTTGTCTTTCTCGTGACCGTCTTTGTCTTCTATCCGATCGGCAGCATGCTGATCGGCTCCGTGCAGGATTTCGACGGCTCGTTCAAGCCGGATGGTTTCATCGCCAACATGCAGGATCCCGGCATCTGGAGCCTGGGCTGTGTTCTGGGTGAGGAGCGCTGCGGTGTTGCCTGGCGAACCCTGTTCCTCGCCATCATGACGGCGTTCGGCTCGACCATGCTTGGGCTGGGCTTTGCACTGGTGGCGACCCGCACACGCTTTCCCTTCAAGAAAGGCCTGCGCCTCCTGACGGTGCTGCCGATCATCACACCGCCATTTGTCATCGGCCTGGCGCTGACGCTGCTGTTCGGGCGGGCCGGTGTGATCACCGAGGGTTTGTCCAGCCTGTTCGGCATCGAACCCGGTCGATGGCTCTACGGCCTGACCGGTATCTGGATCGCCCAGGTTCTGTCGTTCACCCCGATCTCCTTCCTGGTTCTGATCGGTGTGGTGGAAGGCGTCAGCCCGTCGATGGAGGAAGCCTCGCAGACCCTGCGCGCCGATCGCTGGCGCACCTTCTGGCGCGTTTCCCTGCCGTTGATGAAGCCGGGCCTCGCCAATGCCTTCCTGATCGGTTTCATCGAGAGCATGGCCGACTTCGGCAATCCGCTCGTTCTCGGTGGCAGCCACGGCGTGCTTTCAACCGAGATCTTCTTTGCCGTCGTCGGATCGCAGAACGATCCGTCGCGCGCCGCCGTGCTCGCCATCGTGCTTCTGTTCTTCACCCTCTCGGCCTTCCTGGCCCAGCGCTTCTGGCTGTCGGGCAAGAACTTCGCCACCGTTACCGGCAAGGGTGACAGCGGCTCCCATATTGCGTTGCCGCGCGGATTGTCGATCGGCGTACATGCGGTGGTCATTCCGTGGATGATCTTCACGCTGGTGGTCTACGGGATGATCCTGGTTGGTGGTTTTGTCAAAACCTGGGGCCTCGATAATTCCCTCACGCTCGACCACTATATTCGTGCCTTCTCGGTCGATTTCAGCAATGGCGGCATTGCCTGGACGGGCGTCGCCTGGAACTCGTTCTGGACGACAATGGAGATTGCGCTGATCTCCGCACCCTTGACTGCCGCCGTCGGTCTTCTGACCGCCTATATCATCGTCAGGCAGAAATTTGCCGGGCGCAACCTGTTCGAGTTTGCGCTGATGATGAGCTTTGCCATCCCCGGCACGGTCATCGGTGTCAGCTATATCATGGCGTTCAACCTGCCGCCGATCGAGATGACCGGCTCTGCCCTGATCCTGATTGCCTGCTTCGTCTTTCGCAACATGCCGGTCGGCGTGCGCGGCGGCATTGCGGCGATGAGCCAGCTTGACAAGAGCCTGGACGAGGCATCGCTGACGCTGCGTGCAGACAGTTTCCGCACCATCCGCAAGGTGATCCTGCCGCTGTTGCGTCCGGCGATCACGGCAGCGCTGGTCTATTCCTTCGTCCGGGCGATCACCTCGATCAGTGCGGTCATCTTCCTCGTGAGTGCCGAATACAACATGGCGACCTCCTACATCGTCGGTCTTGTCGAAAACGGCGAATATGGCGTGGCGATCGCCTATTCCTCGATGCTGATCGTGGTGATGCTCGTCATTATCGCCGGCTTTCAGCTTGTCGTCGGTGAGCGGCGTCTGCGCCGTGAAACCCGCGTCGCCGGCGTCACCGCCGCTCCCTCTGTTCCCCTTGGTCAGGAGAAAACCGTATGATCACCGTGAAACCTGGTTCCGTCACTTTCCAGAATGTACGCAAGACCTTCGGGGCCTTCACCGCTATTCCGGATCTGTCTCTTACCATCGAGCCCGGCACGCTGGTGACGCTTCTCGGCCCTTCGGGTTGTGGCAAGACCACAACATTGCGCATGCTGGCCGGCCTTGAGCATCCGACATCCGGCCGCATCCTGATCGGCGGCAAGGATGTCACCATGCTGCCGGCTAATGAGCGCGACGTATCTATGGTGTTTCAATCCTATGCGCTGTTTCCGCATATGACGGCGCTCGACAATGTCGCCTACGGGCTTCAGTCGTCGGGCCTTGGCAAGAAAGACGCGCGCGAAAGGGCTGAGGAAGGGTTAAAGCTTGTCGGTCTTGGCGGCATGGGCAGCCGTCTTCCCGCCGAGCTTTCGGGCGGCCAGCAACAGCGCGTCGCTGTCGCCCGCGCCCTGGTCCTGGAGCCGCAGGTGCTTCTGCTCGACGAGCCGCTCTCCAATCTCGATGCCCGCCTGCGCCGCCGGGTGCGCACCGAAATCCGCGATTTGCAACAGCGCCTCGGTTTCACCGCCGTCTATGTCACGCATGACCAGGACGAGGCGCTTGCGGTGTCTGACCGCATCATCGTGATGAAGGATGGCGAGATCGCCCAGTCCGGTGCACCGCGCGAGCTCTATGAGGCGCCGGCCTCGTCCTTCATTGCCGACTTCATGGGGGAGGCCAATGTCATCCCTTGCGAGGTTCTCAGTCTTGAAGGGCCTGACGCGCTGATCCGTGTCGCGGGCGTGGATCACCGTGTGCCGGGGCGTTTGGCAAAGCCCGGCAAGGCGAAACTTGCGGTGAGGCCGGGGGCCATCTCGATAGCGGCACAGGGCGGGCAGGGCATTGCCGGTCGTGTCCTGCACAGCGCCTATCTCGGAGGCCATGTCGAATACGAGGTAGAGACGGATGTCGGGACTTTGTTCATCATCGATCACGCGGTTGAAAGAAGTCTGCCGGTGCAAAGCGCTGTCACACTCGGGTTCAAGAGCCGTGGCATAGCCCTGATCGACGCGTGATTCTTATCCACCAGACCCTTTGCTTGCTCCCAACCACGACACCTACAGATGAATTCAAGGACAACCACCATGACTGCGCATGACGCCGATATCGAGCAACGTTTTGCTCTTGCAAAAACCCTGGCCAAGGAAGCCGGCGCTCTGGCGCTCGACTATTTCAACAGGCGCGAGACGCTGGTGATCGAGACCAAGCGCGATCTGCAGGATGTCGTGTCCATCGCCGACCGTAACGTCGAGACGCTTTTGAGCGAACGCGTGGCCAAGGCGCTTCCGGAGGATGGCTTCCTGGGCGAGGAGTTTGGCCTGCAACCTGGCAGTTCCGGCTATACCTGGGTTGTCGATCCGATTGACGGCACGGCGCCCTTCGTCAACGGAATGCCGACATGGTGTGTCTCGATTGCAGTCCTGCATCAGGGCGTGCCGGTGGTCGGCGTGATCCAGGTCCCCTGTGCCGATGAAACCTATGCGGCTGCCACGGGCATGGGCGCCAGCCTCAACGACAAGACACTTGTTCTTGATCCCAGCCGGACGATCCGCAACGCCCTGACGGGCATCGGCAGCAACAGCTACGTGACCCCGGAATGTGTTGGCGGGATCGTCACCGATCTGCTCGCTCAGGGC
>NZ_AHZC01000150.1 GCF_000247475.1 Rhizobium sp. PDO1-076
CCCAAAACACGCTCAATGGAAAAAGGTGCGGAGAAATTCGCGCTTACTCATGTCCGACTACATCGTCGATCTTGCCGACGTCAGCACCTACGGGTGCGATCCGATGTCATTTGAAGAGCTCAGGGAGGAGTTTGAAGGTTTTCCTTTTCAGGAGGACGGACTGGAGGGTCCGGTGAGTATCTAACCCAACTACCGATCGGAGTGCTTGAAAGGCGAAGGCGGCTTCGAATGAAGGAGCGCCTTCGCCCCAAGTATGTGCGCATCGAATCGGAGAGGCTTACTGCTAGATCGCAGTCGTCCTCAATGGTGGCTGGTCGCGTATCGCACCGTATTCGCGAGATGATCGAGGTCGTTTGGCGCGGTGGTAAGAAAATCCACGCCTTTACGTTCCAACATTGAGCGAACCATTTTTTCGTCACCATCACGGGCTGAATTCATCCTGCCCACGACGATCAGATGCGCGTCCATACCAGTTTCTTCGAGAGCTTCTCCGGTTAGCGCGTACTTAGCAGCAACCTCTTCCACGCGTTCCTCAGAAAGGTTGAAGTTGGTTGGTGCTACCAAATTTAGCTTGCCGTTCCTGAAACCGTATGGAACTTCCAAAGTCTTATTCAACTGCGGGAGTTCGACGGAGATACCCCGATCAAGCAAGTTCATTACGCCTCGTTTTTCCAGCGCACGACCTACCTCTGACGTGACACGGGGTAGCTTCATTCCCGAGCGAGGGCCGTGCGTTTCCACAAGTCGGCGAAACAGTCGGTTGGCGTCGGCGTCCAGATCGCGAATGGTCATCTCGCGGACGGCACTCAGCGAAACAGGGTTGGCACCTGCAGCAGTGAAGTTGTCCAACGTATCTCGGGATGGGGCATCCTTGAGTCGTTTCTCAAGGCGTTCGACAAACCCCTGAATAACCAATGATGCGCCGACCTGACCTAGCGCGCTAGCCTTCATAAGCGAGCGTGCATACGAACCCATTCCTGTGATTACCTTGCCCGAACGAAGTTCCGGCGAGATGACGGCGATACCGACATTCGACGTCTCACCACGCGCGGTATCCGCACAAAACTGCACTAGGGTGTAAAAGCCAGCATAAATTCTGGTCATTGTCATAACTCGTTCGCGATCAGCGCATTCAGATTATTTACAATATACGCAACCCGTGCTTCGAGAAAGTCCCCTATCAACTCGGCCCGCCCAGCAGACATACCCCATTCCGGTGGAGTAGTCATCGCAAGTTCAACGAGATCGTCTCTGGACCAGCCGTTAACTTGGTCGAGCGTTGTGGAAAGCACATCGAGATCAATGTGTTGTCGGAATTCTGGAAACATACCATAGACCGCCGGGTCGCTAACCTTATCCGACGCTGCGCCGCTTTGAAGCACTGCATCGGACCCGAGGACATGGGTGTGGTCGATCGCCATCAAAGTTCCATTCCCTGCCTGGTCAAGGCGAATGAAAACATTCGCTGAATTTTCATGAGGAACGCCATTAGACCGGATAAAATACCTATCTGCGTTTCGCAAAAGGGTATCAAGCACCACCAGCGTCGTAAAATCCTCCACGTTGCGGACGACTGAAAGCTGTGTGATCGACCTGTCCCAGGCGAATCCTGTCGCCTCGTGCGATGCGAAGATCACGTCAGTCCTTAGATGGGATAATCGTGCAAGGTGATGCGCCACAATATCAGGGCTGCGGATGTACCCATAGTCCAAAGTTGGCAGTCCCATTTTTTCCGCGATACCCGTTCCAATCCACTCCCGAAGCAACATCGTGTCACCTTCTACAGGGGGTGGTCCTTTGAGGAAGAGTACCGATCCATCGACAAGTGACGCCTTGACAACCTGGGCACTGGTTTCCAGCGTTTGGATGACTGCATCGAATTGGATGTCGGACGGAAACGAGACCAGAGGCATTGAGGCACCGCAATAACAACAGGAGGGCAGAAGGTCTTTGATAGCTTAGAATGGAGGCAATCGACTCGTTACAATGAGGAAGATGCACGAATTCCCAATGAATCCCTAAAGATCAAACAGAGTCATCTGAAGCCCTTCCAGTTCGGCGATTATCCGTCCCTTTGTCTTGGGGCTTCGGAACAGCTGATAATGTGCAGTGCTTCTCACATTTGCGCATGCCTTGGCCACCAGCGCCAAGGCCTCCAACACGAGCTTTCGTGCCTCTTCACCGACGGGCAACGGCGCATTCTTCTGCGTCAAGATCAGATGAGCCGCGTACAACACGAACCAGTGGCCGTATATGAGGTATTGGTGCTCGCCGGTCGGCGCTTCAATCACATCTCTCTGCCGGGCGGCATAGGCGTCGCGCATCTCCTCAATCAAACGGTAGAGTTCGACCAGTCGGCATAGGTCATCGATATTGTGATGTTCGTGAAAGATCACATTGAAACGCTCCCCGAAAATTGTGTCGGAATCGGCTTTGGCCCGATCAGGTTCACTCAATTCATATGAAAGCAGTATCTGGCCCAGCTTCAGAGCATCAACACGCTTTTTAGGGTCACGGTCAGCGTGCATGTTCCGCTTGCGCTCGAAAAAATAGCCGCGGTCGTGGAAGGCGATCTCAAGTTTTTTTAAAACAGTGTGGTTGGCCCTCAGGTCGCGAGCCTGGATGCGCGCCTGACTATTGGTCGCGACGGCGACCCTCTCGGTTATGTCACTTCGTGCCGTGGCGTAAACCCGGACCATCAAAACAACGTTCTCGAACGCTTCGGGTGACTTCTTGTAGGCTTCGAGGAGCGAGTGCGAGGTTTGAGCGCCGTTTACGATCTGGAAGTCCTCAATCCGGATTACAGGGTTCGAGTGCCCCTTGTTAAAGGCGTAGTCCTTGCAGGTGATGGTGATGCCGTTGTTCAGATACCAGAACAAGTGGCTGTCATCTGAGACTGCAGTTTGGATGATGTTGCTGTTATACCCGCCATTCGCCCCGAGGAAGATTCTCAGGTTCTCGTCGAACAAATGCCGCTTGATTGACTTTCCATCGGAGGTCTGGATCATCTCGACAAAGGATCGTGCGTCGACAGACGCTATAACGCCGCGGATATCGCCATCGGTTCGTTCGAATGCTTCTTTGCCGATTACCTGAAGGCAACCAATTTCGCGTTCCCGGCCGTTTGACCCGATGTCACGCATTATCTCGACCGGCCCGTAAATCTCGTAGTCAACACTGGGCATAGAGTTCAGCGTACTGTCGAAGATTGATTTGGCAGAAGGGGTCAATCCCTTGCCATTACTGCAGAAGACGACGCGATAGCGGCAAATGACACCGTTTTTATGGAGTTGCCAAACTCGCGCCACGGCTTCAGTCAGCTGAAGGTTGCCCGTTTTTAATAGCCGATCTTCCTTGTCGAAAAGCCCATGAAGGAAGGCCCCGATTTTCAGGACCTCCCCGTCATTGATCGTTCTATCTGTCGATTCCAATGAAGTCCGATGTTTCGATTGAAAAATGAAGACTTCCGCTCGGTCCTCGCGTTCGAGGATTTCTATGGCATCCACACCGAGATCGTTACCGCCGTCCACGATCATTTCCGGATAGTCTGACGACCTGTCCGGGAAATACTGCTCTAGCACGAGGTAAAGAAAAGCAAGCGATGGCTTTTGAAGCTCATAGCGAGCCATTGCCTTAGATACTCTCGCTTCGACGATATCCCATTCGATTGGTGAGACGGAAGGCATTTAGACCACTCTATTGAATGTGAGCGAGATTTGCATAATTTTCAGCTACTGCGTTCAAGCGTGACGCGATACGAGTAAGGGGCAGTCCCCGCATCAATCGATATCGTACCGGCCAGCCTACGAGGCCTATTCATCTGGCCGTACCGAACATAGCGTTCACGAACCGATTTTTCTCGGTCAGCTGAGCAGCAGAGCCACCTCGAGTGAACGTCAAGGTTCGCCACGCATCTCGCCCGCTGACGACAATTGTCACCTCGACAGTTGCATCTGAAGCTCTCGTTGAAATCCCCGTCGCTCGTAACCCTTGCATGCCTTGCACCTGCAATGGTTGCCACTCGGTGTTTATGGTGACCTCTGACGCCACCGCATCCCTGATGGCGTTGGCGTATGTTATGGGATCAATGTTATCTGAGGGCAGTGTTTCGTGGCCAAAGATCGCCTCGGAGAGCAACTCGCTGGCGACGAAATAGAATGCACGTCCACTGCCAGCCTCAATGGATTGAGGCTGCCAAGATTTACCGATTGTCGCTGACTTGCCCGTTACAGGGCTGACCCATGTCTGAGTGGCTGTAAGATTGCTCGCCGCTCTCTTATCCTCTGTCCGCAAGATAGTGTTGCCGATGAAAAGGACTGCGATCAATGCTACGGCTATGCCCAGTCGCATTTTACTAGGGCTCGCGACGACTGTTGGATTACCCTCGTCGTAGCTGGCTGGGCGGCCAGACG